>JANNNO010000486.1:0-7076 GCA_031398585.1 Myxococcales bacterium
ATCAAGGACACGGTCAAGACGACCATCACGGGCGTCGAGATGTTCCGCAAGCTGCTGGATGAAGGTCGCGCGGGCGACAACATCGGCGCGCTTCTGCGTGGCACGAAGAAAGAGGACATCGAGCGCGGTCAGGTTCTGGCCAAGCCCGGTTCCATCACGCCGCACAAGAAGTTCACCGGCTCGATCTATATCTTGAAGAAGGAAGAGGGCGGTCGTCACACCCCGTTCTTCAAGGGCTACCGGCCGCAGTTCTACTTCCGCACGACGGACGTCACCGGCGCCGTCCAGCTGCCGGAAGGGTCCGAGATGGTCATGCCGGGTGACAACGTCACGCTCGAGATCGAGCTCATCGCTCCGATCGCGTGTGAAGAAGGCCTCCGCTTCGCGATTCGCGAAGGTGGCAAGACCGTCGGCGCCGGTGTCGTCGCAAAGATCCTCGAGTAGTCAAACCCTGTCCCTCTCCCTTCGCCGGGAGAGGGAGATCAACAAGGAGTTTTCCAAGTGGCCGCGAGCGCAAGAGTCATCATCACCCTGGAATGCCAGGTGTGCAAACAGCGGAACTACAGCACCACCAAGAACAAGCGAGCGAACGCTGAGAAGCTCGAGCTCTCGAAGTTCTGCAAGTTCTGCCGCAAGCACGCGAACCACAAGGAAACGAAGTGATCGACCGGGCCGCGGGTCTCGGATCGACGCCGGGGTCGGTGCGCAACAGCACCGGTGGCGGCGCAGATCCGCGGCTCGTGGCCCCGTTTAGGGCAGTAGCTCTAACGGTAGAGCAGCGGTCTCCAAAACCGCGTGTTGGGGGTTCGAGTCCCTCCTGCCCTGCAGAGTTCCCTACGCGCGTGTTCGAGTCCTGAGCAGAGGAGCGGTCGAGGAACAATGGGTCCGAACAAGTACGTCCACCTCATATTCGCCGCGGGAGCCTTCCTGCTCGCGTTCCTTTTGGCGAAGACCGGCGACTGGCTGTGGAGCCTCTTCGCCAAGCCGAACGACCTGGCCGTCAACGGTTCCGCGGTCCTCATTGCGGGCGTGGCAGCGTATTTCGCCTACCGCAACGAACGCGTCTTTGCCGCCGCCTACGACGTCACCAGCGAGCTCGAGAAGGTCACCTGGCCGTCGCGCAAGGAGACTTACGCAGCGACTCTCGTGGTCGTGATCACGGTGACGCTCGCGTCGATCATCATGTGGAGCTTCGACATGGTCTGGAGCTCGGTCGCAAATCTGGTGATGCGCTGAACCCCGAGGCGACTGTCCCGATGGCGATGAAATGGTACGTGGTGCACACCTATTCCGGTCACGAGAACAAGGCGCGTTTGTCGCTGATCGATCGCGTGCGCCAGCATGGGCTCACCGAGAGGTTCGGCGACGTCTTGATTCCGACCGACACCGTGGTCGAACTGGTCAAAGGCCAGAAGCGTTCCACCCGTCGGAAGTTCTTTCCGGGTTATATGTTCGTCCAGATGGATCTCGATCAGGAGACTTTCCACCTGGTCAAGAACACGCCCAAGATCACGGGCTTCCTCGGTGGCATGAACCCGCAGCCGGTCAAGGAAACCGAGATCCAAAACATCAACTCGGCGATCACCGAGGGGACGTCTCGATCCAAGCCGCGGATCTCGTACGAGGACGGCGACAGCGTCCGCGTCACCGAGGGACCGTTTGCGAATTTCACGGGTGTCGTCGTGGAAGTGAAGCCGGAGAAACAGAAGCTCCGGGTCAACCTGTCGATCTTCGGCCGCGCAACTCCGGTCGAACTCGACTTCGCGCAGGTTGAAAAAGCGTAAGAAAAGCCTACAAACGTGGGCCAACGTTTTCGGTAGTCAGCCTCGAGGAACGCGTCAATGAAGAAGGTCAGCGGATACATCAAGCTCCAGATTCCTGCCGGTAAGGCGAACCCCGCGCCGCCGATCGGCCCCGCGCTCGGTCAGCACGGCGTGAACATCATGGAGTTCTGCAAGCAGTTCAACGCGCGTACCCAGGCGCAAGCCAAGGACGACATGACCATCCCGGTCGTGATCACGGTCTACTCCGACCGCTCCTTCAGCTTCATCACCAAGACCCCGCCCGCCGCCGTCCTCATCAAGAAGGCGCTGGGGCTGGCGACCGCCAAGAAGCCGGGTTCGGGCTCGAAGGAGCCGAACAAGGTGAAGGTGGGCAAGATCACGATGAAGCAGCTGCGCGACATCGCGCAGACCAAGATGCCCGATCTCAACACCACGAATCTCGAATCAGCCACTCGCACGATCGCCGGTACGGCGAAGTCGATGGGCATCGAGATCTTGGAAGGCTGACGAGCCCAAGGGGCGGAAAGGGCCGCCCCGAGAGCTACGAGCCGAAAAGAGAAAGCCGATGCCAAAACCAGGAAAGAAGTACGAACGGGCGGCCGCCAAGGTCGACCGGAGCAAGCGCTATACGCTTGAGGAAGCATGCAAGCTGGTCCCCGAGACCAAGGTTGCGACATTCGACGAGAGCGTCGACCTCGCGGTTCGTCTGGGTGTCGACCCGAAGCACGCGGATCAGATGGTCCGTGGCGCCATCGTGTTGCCGCACGGAACGGGCAAAAGCCTGCGCGTCTGCGTGATTGCCAAGGGCGACAAGGCCCGTGAGGCGAAGGAAGCCGGCGCGGACTTCGTGGGCGCCGAGGATATCGCCGACAAGATCCAGAAGGAGAGCTGGACCGACTTCGACTCGCTCGTCGCGACCCCGGACATGATGGGTCTCGTCGGTCGTCTCGGTCGCGTGCTGGGTCCCAAGGGCCTCATGCCGAACCCGAAGCTCGGTACCGTCACCGCCGACGTGGCGCGTGCGGTGCGGGAGCTCAAGGCCGGCCGTGTGGAGTTCCGCGTGGAGAAGGCCGGCGTCGTTCATGCGCGGGTCGGCAAGGCGTCGTTCGGGGGCGAGAAGCTCCATGACAACGTCAAAGCCTTTCTCGAGAACGTGATTCGCCTAAAGCCGGGCTCGGCCAAGGGCACCTATGTCCGTTCGGTCACCATCTCGACGACGATGGGCCCGGGCATCAAGATCGATCCGGCGCCGCTCCTGGCCGCCCTCGAGACGCGGTAACCCTTCGAGAGGAGCTCAGCTGTGGAACGCGTAGACAAAGATTCGCTGGTCAGCGCCCTGAAGGAGAAGCTCGCGAAAGCGCAGAGCTTGGTGATCGTCGACTTCCGGGGCCTCCCCGTAGACGCCGACACCAAGATGCGCAACGAGTTTCGCGCCGGTGGGTGCGAGTACCGAGTCGTGAAGAACACGCTGCTCGGCCTTGCCATCAAGGGCACGAAGATGGACGTGCTCGACGAGTATCTCAAGGGCCCGACGGCGGTTGCCTATTCCTTTGAAGACCCCGCAGCTCCGGCGAAAGTCGCAGCCAAGGTCGCCAAGGAACAGGAGAAGTTGGTCATCAAGGGCGGTTACGTCGACGGCAAGGCCATCGACAAGACGGGCGTCGTTGCCTTGTCACAACTGCCAGGCAAGGACGAGCTGCGTTCCAAGTTCCTTGCAACTTTGCAAGCGGTGCCGCAGAACTTCGTCGCACTGCTGGCGGCAGCTCCGCAAAACTTCATGTACCTCCTCGCCTCGCGCGAGGAGCAGATGAAGTCGGAAGGCAAGTAGACGGGCGCCGGGCAGGGGAGGCCGGGCGGGCTTGTTGCCGCCGCGGCAAAGCTTCGGTTTCGCCTGCGGCGAGAGCGAAGCGGGAACGACGAGGGACCTTCGCGTCCCTGAATTTTCGAAGTTTTTGATTTTCGTGACGACGTAGAAACGGTAAAGGAGTCTCGATCATGGCCGATGTGAGCAAAGAACAGGTTGTCGATTTTCTCTCCAAGCTGTCCGTTCTGGACCTCGCCGCTCTGACCAAAGAGCTGGAGGACAAGTGGGGGGTCAAGGCGGCCCCTGTTGCGGTGGCGGCGGCGGCTGCACCGGCCGGTGGCGGCGCTGCGGCTGCAGCGGCCGAGCAGACCGAGTTCACCGTCACCTTGAAGGAGGCCGGTACCAACAAGATCGGCGTCATCAAGGCGGTCCGCGAAGTCACCAACCTCGGCCTCAAGGAAGCCAAGGACCTGGTCGACGGCGCGCCCAAGACCGTGAAGGAAGGCGTGTCGAAGGCCGACGCTGAGTCGATGAAGAAGAAGCTCGAAGAAGCGGGCGCCAAGGTCGAGGTCAAGTAAAGGACCAAACCTTCTGTTGGCACAACGTCGACCGATCGCTCCAAAACGGTAGTTCTCGGCCGGGGCCAAAAGGCTTCAGGGCCGAGGACTGCCGTATTGGGGCGTTGAGCACATTCGCGGCAGTCTCGCGGCATTTTTGTTTCTACGGGGAAAGACCAAATGGCGGCTCAGATTCAGAAGAACTTCCGCGCTCGGAAAAGCTTCGCCAAAATCGGGAAGATCATCGATATCCCGAACCTCATCGACATCCAGAAGCAGAGCTACGAGAAGTTTCTGCAGAAGGATGTTCCGCTCGACAAGCGCGAAGAGGTTGGCCTCCAGGGCGTTTTCAAGAGCGTTTTTCCCATCAAGGACTTCTCCGAGACGTCCTCGATTGAGTTCGTCAGCTACGCCCTCGACAAGCCGAAATATGACGTCGACGAGTGCCGCCAGCGCGGCATGACGTTCGCCGCCCCGATCAAGGTCACCGTCCGCCTCGTCGTTTGGGACACCAACGAGGAGACCGGCGCTCAGTCGATCCGCGACGTGAAGGAGCAGGAAGTCTTCTTCGGCGAGATCCCGCTGATGACGGACAACGGTACGTTCATCATCAACGGCACCGAGCGCGTCGTCGTCAGCCAGCTGCATCGCAGCCCGGGCGTCTTTTACGATCACGACAAGGGCAAGACCCATAGCTCGGGCAAGCTGCTCTACAGCGCTCGCGTGATCCCTTACCGCGGTTCATGGCTCGACTTCGAGTTCGACGCCAAGGACCTGCTCTACGTCCGCATCGATCGCCGCCGCAAGCTCTACGCGACGGTGCTCCTGCGCGCGCTCGGTTACTCGACCGAGGAGCTGCTCAACTACTACTACGACTCCGAGATCGTCTATCTCGAGGCCGGCAAGAAGTACTCGAAGTCGGTCGAATACGACCTGCTTCCTGGACAGCGCGCGACCCGCGACATCCGACATCCGGATTCGCGTGAGATCTTGGTGAAGAAGAACCGCAAGTTCACCAAGCTCGCGATCAAGAAGCTCAAGGACTCGAACATCGACAAGCTGCCGGCGGAAGCCGCCGAGCTCGTCGGCAAGGTCGCCGCTCACGACGTGATCGACGAGACCACGGGTGAAGTCCTCCTCCAATGCAACGAGGAGCTGACCGAGTCGAAGCTGGACGAACTGCGCGAACACAACATCGCGTCGTTCAAGATCCTCTTCATCGACAACCTGAACGTCGGCTCGTACCTGCGGGACAGCCTGCTCGCGGACAAACTGCAGACCGCCGAGGAAGCGATCCTCGAGATCTACCGTCGTCTCCGCCCGGGGGATCCGCCCACGCTCGAGACCGCGCAGAACCTGTTCAACAACCTGTTCTTCAACCCCGAGCGCTACGACCTGTCGAAGGTCGGCCGCTTGAAGTTGAATTACAAGTTCAAGCTCGACGAAGCCATCGAGAACACGGTCCTGTCCAAGCGGGACATCCTCGAGTCGGTTCGCTACCTCATCGAGCTCAAGAACGGCAAAGGCCAGATCGACGATATCGATCACCTCGGTAACCGCCGCGTCCGCGCCGTCGGTGAGCTGATGGAGAATCAGTACCGCATCGGCCTCGTCCGCATGGAGCGGGCGATCAAAGAGCGCATGAGCATGTCTCAGGAGATCGAGACGCTGATGCCGCACGATCTCATCAACGCGAAGCCCGTCTCCGCTGTGGTGAAGGAGGACTTCGGTTCGAGCCAGCTGTCGCAGTTCATGGACCAGACCAACCCCCTGTCCGAGGTCACGCACAAGCGTCGTCTTTCGGCATTGGGGCCTGGTGGTCTCACGCGCGAACGAGCCGGGTTCGAAGTTCGCGACGTGCACACGACCCACTACGGTCGTATCTGCCCGATCGAGACGCCGGAAGGTCCGAACATCGGCCTCATCGCGTCGCTCTCGACGTATGCGCGGGTCAACGAGTTCGGCTTCATCGAGACGCCTTACCGCAAGGTCTCGGAAGGCCGCGCCCACGACTCGGTCGAGTTCTACTCGGCCCTCCAGGAGGAGGGGCACTACATCGCGCAGTCGAACACGCTGCTCGACAAGAAGGGCAAGTTCACCGACGAGCTCATCTCCTGCCGTCACAACGGCGAGTTCGTGAACGCCAAGCCGGAAGAGGTCACGTTGATGGACGTGTCCCCGAACCAGTTGGTGTCGGTGGCCGCGTCGCTGATTCCGTTCCTCGAAAACGACGACGCGAACCGCGCGCTCATGGGTTCGAACATGCAGCGGCAGGCCGTGCCGCTCATCCGTACCCGTGCGCCTCTCATCGGCACGGGCATGGAAGGCATCGTCGCACGCGACTCGGGCGTCACGCTCGTCGCTCGTCGTGACGGCGTCGTCGAATCGGTCGATGCCACCCGCATCGTCGTTCGCGCGAGCGCCGAGAGCGACGATCCCTTGTCGGCCAAACCCGACATCTACAATCTGGTGAAGTTCCAGCGCTCGAACCAGAGCACCTGCTTCAACCAGAAGCCGATCGTCGAACCGGGCGACACCGTTCACGCCGGTGACGTCATCGCCGACGGTCCTGCGACCGAGAAGGGCGAGCTCGCACTCGGCGAGAACATCCTCGTCGCCTTCATGCCGTGGCAGGGCTACAACTTCGAAGACTCGATCCTGGTCTCGGAGCGGCTCACCAAGCGTGACCACTTCACCTCGGTTCACATCGAGGAGTTCGAGTGTGTCGCGCGCGACACCAAGCTCGGCAAGGAAGAAATCACGGGCGACATCCCCAACGTCGGCGAGGAAGCCCTCAAGGACCTCGACGAATCGGGCATCGTGCGCATCGGCGCCGAGGTGAAGCCGAACGACATCCTGGTCGGCAAGATCACGCCGAAGGGCGAGACGCAGCTGAGCCCGGAAGAGAAGTTGCTCCGCGCGATCTTCGGC
>JANNNO010000506.1:0-10736 GCA_031398585.1 Myxococcales bacterium
AGCCGACGATCTCGCAGGAACGCCAGCACCTCTTTGATCGGGGCGTCGCCCTCGCCGAAGGGGACGGCCGGCCCCTGGTTGCGTTTGCGATCCTTGATGTGAAGGGCCACCACCTTACGGTGGTGCTTGCCGAGGAACGCCAGCGAATCGAAGTTCGCGGCGGTGAAGTGCCCGATGTCGAGGTTGATGGCAAGGAAGCGGCCCTCGTCGCCGGCAATGGCGCGTTCGAAGTCTTCGGGCGTGGCGAACTCGTTCTCGGCAATGACAGAATGGTTGTGAATCGCAACCATCATCTTGTGTCTGGCCGCGGCCTTGGCCACCTTCGGCAGGCTCTTCTTCTGTGCCGATGCGGTCAGAACCTCGACGCCAAGGGCGCGGGCCATCACGAAACCGCGATCGATTTCGGTATCGCTGAAGTCGTCCTTGAAGCTGTAATTGAACGACGAGATCGGGATCTTCTTGCGTCTCATCTCCTCGGCCAGCGCGCGCAGCGGCCCAGTTGGCGCAGACTCCCGCCAGCGTCGGACGATGTCCCGATGGCCACGCTTGACCTCCGCCGACGCGCCGGATGCCAGCTTGGGCTCGAGGTGTCCCTGCCAGAGCTCACAGGTCGAGAGGCCGGCGCCGGTGAGGCCAGCCATCACTGCAACCGCCTCGGCGAGGCCGCGATCGCGCAAGCTGTAGCTCTGGACCCCGAGCCGCACGCGCGTCGGCGCCGATTCGGCCCGCCTCGGCAACAAGAGCGCAAGGCCCGCTACCCCAAACGTTCGTCGCGACAGCACGGCTTGGAGTCTACTCGCTCAGGACGGATGCAGAATGGCCACCCGGATCTTCAGCGCGCCCCCGTCATCCCGGCGCAAAGTGTACGAAGTCACCTCGTGGCCGGCCTGATCGCCCCGGGCGTCGAGATTCGTCCATCCGACGTCAACCTGCACGACTCGATCGGAGATCCAGGCGATGCGCAGGATCTCGGGGCGCGTGCTCGTGATGCCGCGCTTGTGATAGTCGGCCCCCGCGGCGGCGAAAAAGCGCTCCACCTCCTGCCGCGAGCTGACCGCGATCACGGCCTGCTCCGACAACACCAGCGCGGGCACGTCCCACGACTCGGCGAGCTGCGCCGCTCGGCCTTGTGAAAGATCCTTTCCCAGCGCGCGCAGAAAGTTCATCACCGCCTCGTCGTCGCGACCTGGTGTCGGTCGGCTCTCGTTGCTCTGCTCGTCGTCCATCGCGCTCTCCCTCTGATTTCGGACGACGTTGCCGCCGCCGCGCTCCCGGCGCAATCGGGCTCACCGCTCGTCCCCCCGCGCTTCTTGCCCTTGGCAACGATTGCAATCGGATAAATGAAACGACGCGTCTGGAACTCATGACCCCTTAAAACCGTGTAAAAATCGCCGTCACCGGACGCCGCACTGAGCCACCTAAGGCGGGAAGAAAAACCCCCGATTCCAAGGGTATGGGGCGGCGGATATCAGTGGGAGCCGGGATGACGAGGAGGCCGCGTGTCCTTCTCGGCGCGGCCACCGCCGCCATTCTTGCAGCGCTGCTACTGGGAACGTTTGCAAACCAGGCACACGCCGGGAACTACAACGGGATCTACACCGAGCTGCAGTCGCCCGACTGCACCAGCGGTCACACCTGCGGCACGCGCACCTCGAGCGGCACCACCGCCACCTACTCGAACTTCGTCGTCTCGAGCAGCGGCTCGAACCACTACATCGTGGTCGGCGTCACCATCAACAAAGCCAGCTCCAGCGGCTGCTCGCTCACCGCGAGTTACAACGGCACCTCGCTCAGTCAGATCGGCCGCAAGAACGCGGTCAGCAACTATTGCGCAATCGCACTGTTCGGGGGGGTCGTCTCGAGCGGCCTCGGCAGCGGTCACAACGTCGTCGGCACCACGGACTGCAGCTCGTCCGACATCGCGGTGACGGCGGTCTCCTTCACTTACGTCAATGGCTCCAGCCTGGGAACCTTCTCATCGGCCACCGGGACGTCAACGACGATGACGGTCTCGCCGAGCACGTCGGAGGCTCAGATGGTCATCGACATGGGCTGCGTGGTGGCTTCGGCGGCCAACGCTTCCATCACCACGCCCAGCAGCCCGCGCAACCAGATCTGGGCCTCCACCCATGGCAGCGACTACGGTCGTTCCACCGCCAGCCACCGTTACTCGACGGACAACGGCAGCTCGACGGCGATGAGCTACACCGTGGGCGGTACCAGCATCGACTGGGCGATCGGCGCATTTGCGGTCAAACCCGCCACCGGATCACGCATCCAGCTCGACAACTTCGCCGCGTTTGGGACCGGCAACGATGTGCGCCTCGACTGGCGCACGGGCTCCGAGATCGACAACCTCGGCTTTCACGTCTGGCGCGACGATGGCGGCGGCCGCGTGCGTGTCACCCCGACCCCGATCCTCGGCTCGGCTTTCCTGGTGGGCGGTGGCATCTCGGTTGCGGGAGGCCGTCGCTACACGCTCGACGATTTCCTCGCTCCTTCGACGGGCGCGCGTGCCCGATACTGGCTCGAGGATCTCGCGCTCGACGGCCGACGCACGTGGCACGGACCGATCCAGCCGACCGCGCTTCCGGCGGCCAGCACCGTCGCTTTGCTCTCACGTGCCCACGGCACCGTCTTGCAAAAGACCATCGAGCCCGAGGCGGTCGTCGAGCCTCCCTACACGGTGCCTGCGGCGACGAGCAGCGACGCCCAATTCGCGCTGGCCTCTGGCAACGCGGTCAAGATCGGCATCGATCGTGACGGCTACTACGAGCTCACCGGCGCCGAGCTGACCCGAGCCGGCCTCGACCCGACGACAGATCCACGCACGCTTGGTCTGGCGCACGCGGGCGTGCCCATCCCGATCGATGTCCAGGGCAGCGAGGACGGTCAGCTCGATGCCGGCGACAGGATCGGATTTCACGGCCAACGCCTTCACGCCGCCACGACCGACACACGTGTCTACTGGCTCTCGGGCGGTTCGCAGCCGCTCCGCATTCCGTCTGTAACCCCACCGCCTGGCGCTCCTGCGGGGCCCGCCACGACGGCAGCGACGTTGGAATGGCGGCCGCGCGCCATCTACTTTGCTGCGCTCACGAACGGCGACGATGACAACTTCTTTGGCCCGCTGGTGGGACCGACGCCGGTCGAGCAGATCCTCGTCCTTACCGATGCGGCCCCCGGTCCGCTGGCGATCGAGGTCGGCCTGCAGGGCGTCTCGCGACAGCCTCACGCGGTGAGGCTGTCGGTAAACGGCGTCGAGGTGGGGTCCATCAGGCTAGACGGCCAGGCCCGCGCCAGCTCCGTGCTCTCGGTCCCGGCGGGCACCCCGCTCGACGGACGGGTTGCGATCACGCTGACGGCGTCGGGCGCAGCCGACACGACGCTGGTCGACTTCGTGAGAGCACATTACCGCCGCCCGCTCGTTGCCAGCCACGGCCGACTCGCCTTCGAAAGTGCTCCCGGCCGCAGCGTGACCCTCACGGGGTTTGCGCCGCAAGCGCGGGTCCGCCTTCTCGATGCCACGACGCCGGAGGCGCCCAGCTGGCTGCCCTTGGCCAAGGCCAGCGGCGCGGGAGGCGTAACTGTCATCGTGCCGGGCGCCACCAACGACGAGCCGCGATCGCTGATTGCGCTCGACGACGGCATCGCCTCTTCGCCGCGGCTGGTGGCCGCCAATCAACCGTCGCAATGGAACCGACCGGATCAGGGCGGCGATCTGGTGGTCATCGGGCCGGCCACACTCTTGCCCTCCTTCGCTCCGCTGGCCGAACGGCGACGAGCCGAAGGCTGGACCGTTGCCAGCGTCGACATCGAGGACGTGTACGACGAATTCTCTTTCGGCATCAAGCAGCCCGACGCCATCCGCGCTTTTCTCTCGCGTGCCGCCACCGTCTGGAAGCGACGGCCGCGCGCGGTCATCTTGCTGGGCGACGCCACCTTCGATCCGCGTGACCGCTTGGGCAAAGGCCCGTTCGATCTGGTCCCGACCAAGCTCGTCGCCACCGAAACCATCGAGACCGCTTCCGACGACTGGTTCACTGATTTCAACGACGACGGCATCGCGGACATCCCGATCGGTCGGCTGCCGGTCCGCGGCCTCGCGGAATCCGTTGCTTTGATCAAGAAACTGCTCGCCGCGCCCTCTTATGGCAGCGAAAGCGCGGCGACGTCGGCCGCGCCCCTGGTCTTCGTCGCGGGTAACGCCGACGACAAGTACGATTTCCCGGCCGTCTCCCGCTCGCTCCGCGAGCGCGTCGGCGCCCCGTTTCGAACCGTCGGCCTCGAGCAGGACCTAGCCGGAGCCACGCGCACGACGCAGCTGCGAGAGGCTCTTCGCCAACGCCCCGCTCTCGTCGGCTTCACCGGCCACGGGTCACAAGAGGTCTGGGAGGGCGGCCTGCTCGATGCCGCCACCGTGGCGACCCTCGGCGATGAAGGCCCCGGCGCCTTCTGGATGGACCTCACCTGCCTCAACGGCTTCTTTCAGGATGCGCATCGTCCCAGCCTGGCCGAAGCGCTGCTGACTCGCGAGACCGGCGGCGCCTTTGGCATATGGGCCTCTTCAGCGATCACCGAGGTCCAATGGCACGGCGATCTCGGGCGCACGTTCCTCGATGAGCTCATCAGCCGAGGCGCGACCGTCGGCGAGGCAGCCCAGCGAGCCAAGGCCTTCGTGCCCGACATGGACACGCGCCGCTCGTGGATTCTCTTTGGCGATCCCACCTGGCGACTGCGGCGCTTCTCGCCCACGGCACCACCCGACGCTGGCGCCGATGCTGGCGCCAAGGACGCAGGCCCCCTCGCCGACGGCGGTGCGGTGGACGGCAGCGCCCCGAAGTCGATCCCCGATCCCTCCGGGCAAACGGGATGCGCATGTGACGTCGGATCGTCTGGTGACGGCGCTCCTCTCTTTTCCATCCTGCTGGGCCTGATCGGGGTCGGCCTCGCACGACGGCGCCGCTCGCGCTAGCGATGGATCCGCCGTGAGCAAAGCGACCGCCACCGCTTTCATGAGCCTCTGCGGCACGCCTTGGGTAATCTCGCGTCCATGTCGCAACGGTACGACGCGGCCGCGCTGATCGAGTTTGCCTCCTGTCTCCTCACGCGCGCGGGGCTCGATGCCGACAAGGCTCACGCCACCGCCGAGATCCTGGTCGAGGGCGATCTGCTCGGCCACAACACGCATGGTCTCGCACTGCTCGCCGCGTACCTCGACGACATCGAAAAGGGCAAGATGACCTGCACCGGCGAGCCGACGGTCATCAGCGACGCGCCCGCCGCGCTCACCTGGGATGGCAACCGACTGCCCGGCCCCTGGCTCGTGCGTCGCGCCCTCGCGGCTGCTTCCGAACGGGCCCGCCGCCAGGGCCTCTGCGCCGTCGCCATTCGCCGCAGCCACCACATCGCCTGCCTGGCCGCGTATCTGCGCCCGGTCGCCGAGCAAGGTCTGGTGGCACTGCTGACATCATCGGACCCGGTCGCCGCGGGCGTGGCACCGCATGGAGGAAGGGCGCAGGTGATCACGCCGGATCCGATCGCAGCGGCCTGGCCGACCGCGAAGGATCCCGTGATCCTCGACGTCTCGACGTCCATCACCACCAACGGCCTCACCAAGCGCCTCGCCGCCGAGGGCCGCAAGTTCCCGGGCCAGTGGGCCGTCGACGCCAGCGGCGAGCCGACCGACGATCCCGCCCGCGTCTTCGGGCAACCACCCGGGGCCCTCTTGCCGATGGGCGGCGTCGATCATGGTCACAAAGGATTCGCGCTCGCGCTGCTGGTCGAAGCGCTCTCCGGCGGCCTTGCCGGTCACGGCCGCGCCGATCCGCCCGAGGGCTGGAGTGCGAGCGTCTTCCTCCAGGTCTTCGACCCTCGCCTCTTTGGCGGCGCCGACGCTTTCGTGCGCCAGACCGAACATGTCGCCACCGCCTGCCGTGCCGTGCCGCCGCGAGCCGGGTTCGACAGCGTGAGGCTGCCTGGAGAAGCGGGCCTGCGACGCCGGGCGGAAGCCCTTTCCCAAGGCGTGGAGCTCTACCCCAGCATCCTCCAGGGGCTCACCCCCTGGGCCCGCAAGCTCGACGTCCCACTACCTTGACCGCGGGCACCTCCCGGTGTGGTCCCCTAGGCGGCTGGGGCTCGAAGCCGCGTGGCGTTTGCCCGCTTTGACGCGCATCGCTTCGTCACGCCGGCTGCCTGGGGCGAAAAGTGATGATTCACGCCGTTTCCCGACCGCAAACGGTGGTTTTCTGCGCGCCGAACAAGCATCCTCGTCCGATGGCCAAAACATGGGTTCCGAGGAACGACGTCAAGGGCGCCAAGGCATTCGCAAAGGCGATGCGCCTCCTGCTTTCGAGCAACAAGGGCCGCGGTCGTCACAACAACAACCGCCCCCGCTAGTTCAACAGCGCGACGCGCTCTCACGACCGAGCTCTGAGACGCGCGTCGCGCAGCTTGCCCCTCAGCCAAGCGGCTGGACCGGCAGTGCGCGCTCCGTGACTTCGCCATCCTCCCGCGCGACCACGTAGGCCCGGGCCTGCGACCGCGACGTCACAACCTTGGCAAGTGAGTCGTCGACGAGGTGAAGAGCGTTAGGCGTTCTCGACCAGCGCGGCCAGCTTGTCCAACGACTGGCGCCAGCCGATCTCGTTGTCGGCCGCGGAAACACCGGAGGGTAGGCGCTCGTGCACGGCTTGCAGCAGCGTGCCGCCTTCGGCGTCGACCAGGGTGACCGTGATGATCATCTCGCCTTGCAAGGCGGGGTCGTCGGTCTCGAACTCAGTGGCCTCGATGACTTGCCGGTCCGGCACCAGCTTGAGAAAGCGCCCGTGGTACGTGTCGGTTTGAGCCGAGGTCTTGCCGGTCGACGTCGGCGCCTCGTAAGTCAGCGAGATGCGAAACGCCCCACCCTCGCGCGCTTCGAACTCGTGCACGAGGGCGGTCATGCCGGTTGGAACCTTCCAGCGCGCGATTGCCTGGGGATCGATCAGCGCACGGTAGACGCTCACTCGCGGCGCTCGGATCAGACGATCGATGCGAGTGACACTCATGGATTCATGGCCTCCAGTCGAAACCGAACGAAGACGGCGATGTTCTAGTCCATGCCGTCATCGCCGACGGCGAATCGATCGAGGTCGATCGGTTCGCCCGCGGTATGAAATGGGCCGTTGAGGAATGAAACGGAGATGCATCCGCCGCTGGTGAGACGTTGGAAGGCGCGATTGGGCATGGTGGCGTCGACGACATCGCCGAGAGCCGTCGGGATCGCTCGCGGAGCGCACCAGGTGCCCGCAGGGAGGCTTGTCATCGGGGAGACGAGCGCCTCGGTGACGCCACAGATCTCGACGGGGCGGGCAATCGCCGGTTTGCTGCACGACTGCTCGGCAAAGGAGCCCGTCCAAGGCGGTGGAACGCACCGCCGGCCCTCACTCGTGTACTCGAAGGTGCATCGCTGCCCCAGCTTCGTATCCCAAAGGTATGCATGCTCCCGCATGGCGACCCCGTTCTCCTCGACGAACCAGCGCTCCCGCAAGCGCCCCGCACCGACCTGCGCAGGGCGGAACCGCACGAATTCCTCGGCGCGCAACTCGGAACCGACGCTGTAATAGGTGCTCGACGACGTGACCTTGGTGCAGCGACCATTCAGGATCTGATACAGGTTGCCGGGCGCCAACTTCGGCCCGGCTTCGAACACGCGGCTGCGAACCGCACAGCCATCGCCCGTCGTGAGGATCGCGTACGCCTCGGGCGCTTCGCGCGACGACTGGGCGGCCGTCCGTGTGCAGAGGTCGTCCGAAAAGTAATGGATCGACGCAGCCATGGCGACGTTAGGCAGACAACGAAACGAGCCATCGTCGGCTCGCATCGCGCGGCAATAGGTCTGGAACTCTTCATCCCACGAGTTGAAAATCGTAGTGAGAACGCGCGTTCCATCAGCCATGTTGGCGAATACCGTTCGAATCCGCTGACTCCTGGGACCTTCCGCGACCACCCCCGTGCGAGCCACGAACGTCGCGGGATCGAGACGTTCGCCAAGCGTGTGGTAGCGAGCCGGCGATGGCAGCGGCTGCACCTCGCACTTCGCTACGCCGTTGACGTTCACGCGCTGATAGCGATGGGCTCGTTCCACCGCGGGACCAAGCCGATGGACTGCGCGTCCCGTTGGCAGATCGACGAAGGCGAAGCCGTCGGCACATGAGGGAGCCTCTGGAATCGATAGCTGGGTGCATTCGGAATCGAAGTAACCCCAGTCGTATCGCAACGCCCACCCCGAAGGGCCGAAGGGGAGGCAACGGATCGCGCCATCCTCGGCTGTCTGCAACGAACAACGAATGCCAAGCTTGCTATCCCAGAGTCCCCATCGTTCTTGCACGCCGTCGGCGGACTGAACGAAGAGGCCCCGCAGCCGACTGCCCTTCTCGACAACCACCGGCCGCGTGATGGTTACCGGCGTCTCGTCGAGAGCATCGGGACCAAGTCCGGGGCCATGTCCGTCCGTCGCGGCATCGTCTGTCAACGGCGCATCGGCAGCGTCACCATCGCGAGCTGACACATCGACCGCGCCGTCTCCAGCTCGCGCGTCGGCACTCCCCGCGTCGCCCGCCCCGGCCGGCTCCCTTCCCTGGCAGCCACCCATCGAGACCATACCGACCACGACCGTCAATCTGACGATCTGGCGGATGGAAAAGGAGCGGCAGAGGGCTGTCAGGCTTCTTCGTGTCCCACGCATAGTAAGGCGCGGAACAATCCCTGATCTCGAATCTGGATGTCCACAGGTATCGTTGCCCAACGCAACGCTCGCCAACCAGCGGCCCGGCACGTCGAGGGCAAGAGTCTGACGAACTTGCTACTGCGCGCGGCGGACGAGATTGAGGGTGATATCGAAAGGCGGGCTGTCGCCGGCGATGACCTTGAGCGTGCCGGCCAGCTTGCCGTCCGGGGTCGCGATCAACGCCGGGCCGGCCGCCGCGGTGCTGACCACGGCCACCGCGAGGTTGTCGCTGTTGCGTAGGGCCGCCCCAGCGAACTGGCCCGCGGGCTCGATGGTGCCGCGAATCACGCCAGCGCCGCCACCCACCGGCAGGCCCCCCTCGATCGACAGATAGGTCTGACCGTCGAAAGCGATGGTGCCCGAAGCGGAGAGAGCGCCGCCGCCCGGGACGTTCACGGTGCCGTGATAGAGCCCCGAGAAGGGATTCGACGCCACGAAGCTGGTGGCATCGAGGCGGATGACCTGCAGCAGGTCGGAACGGTCCATCGCCCAGTTGTCAGCACCCGAAGGCACGATCCCGGTGTCGAGTTTGACCAGTGGGCTCTTGGCCCCGGTGGCCAATGCGCCGATCATGCCGACATATTCGAAGACGATCCCGCGGCCGGTCTCGTGGTCGCGCAGACGCAGCACATAGGTCGCGCTGTTGATGGTGCGGCTCCCGGTGTTGTGCGCGTAGATCCCAAGGCGCGGTCCCTGCGCCGTCACGAGTGACTGAACGTGAAAGGCCAAAAGGGGGCTGCCCGCGACCTTGATGTCGATGATCTGGTCGACCACAGCCCGCTCCGAAGCGACCTTGCTCGACGGTTCGGTAGAGCAGGCCGTCGCCGCGAGCGCGGCAGCGAGCAAGGCAGGGGCATGCCGGAGAATTCGAAAGAGCGAGGACGGCGAAGAAGGCATCTTCTGCAAGCTAACCGCGTCAGCGCAATCCTCCAAAAAACGCCGCCGGTTCTCACTCGGTCCCCCTGCCTGCCTCTGGGTGGTGCCATCGCGGGCGCCCCTCATCGGCGTGAGGCCGTGATACTTCTCTAGTGATTTCCTGATGTTACAAAAATATGAGGGGTCCCGTCGATTGGCCGCCCCACCGAACGTCGCTTGCTTGTGACGGCGACAGGTGTCCTCGTCCTTTCCCACACGCTCCAGGAGTCGACATGCGTTTCATGCTCATGCACAAGAACGATCCCCACACCGAGGCCGGCCTCCCTCCTTCGATGGAGGTGGTCAACGAAATGGGCGCGTTCATCGGCGGCCACGCTCAGGCCGGGCGGCTCGTCGACGGTGCCGGCCTCGGCGGCAGCAAGACCCGCACCCGCCTCGTCTTTCGCAACGGTCAATGCACGACCAAACGGGGTCCCTACAGCGGCGAGCACGAGCTGCCGTCAGCGACCTTGCTGCTCAAGGTGCGCACCCGCGAGGAGGCCATCGGCTGGGCCGAGCGCTACGGCAAGATCCTCGGCGACGGCGAGATCGAGCTCGGTAAGGTCAACGAACCTTGGGACATCGGCCTGCAGCCCGCGCCCGAGAACCCGCCGCTGCAGATGCTCCTCATCGACAAGGCCGACGCCGCCACCGAAGCAAACGGCCGCACCCCGCAACAAAAGGCCGCCATCTCCCGCCTCAAGACCGAGATGAGCAAGGCCAGCGTTCTCGTCCGCTCGCTCGCTTTGCAGCCGAGCGCCAAGGGCAAACGCCTCGTCTTCACCAACAACGACCTGCGTGTGATGGACGGCCCATTTTCCGAATCCAAGGAGCTCATCGGCGGCTTCGCCGTCATGGAGCTCTCGGGCATGGACGAAGCCATCGCCCTGTGCCGCCGCTACGCCGAGATCCTCGGCGGCACGCTGGAGATCGACCTGCGCCTGGTCGATCAGAACGAGGATGCGGCGTAAGACGGCTCTGGACTCAGTGCTCGCCGTCGCTCTCCTTCATCTTTCGGATGACGATGGCGATGGTGGGCGCATCGAGCTTC
>JANNNO010000511.1:0-4154 GCA_031398585.1 Myxococcales bacterium
TGGTCGAGGCCTATCTGGCCAAGGGCTTTCAGCCGCTCTGTGATGGCATCGCCCTCGAAGGCCTCCGTCTCCTTTCGAAGAGCCTCGTCCCCTGCGTCGACTACGCGCGGCGGATTGCCGGCGGCGACAAGAGCCGGCTCAACGACGAAGCTCACAAAGAAGCGCGCGGCAAGATGCTCAACGCCGCGCTGATGGGCGGCGTCGCATTTCAAAAAGGACTCGGCGTGACCCATTCGCTGGCGCACGCGCTGTCGACCGTCTGCGATATGCACCACGGCCTGGCCAACGGAATCATGATTCCGTACGCGATGGCCTTCAACAAAGAGGCGGTCCCGCAGCGACTGTCGGATCTCGGGGCCGCGGTCGGCGCGCCGACGCCTGGAGCTGACGGCTTTTTGCGTTGGCTCGAAGCGCTCAAGGCGACCATCGGCATCCCGCGCACGCTGGAGGAAGCCGGCGTCACCCGCGACCGCCTGGATCGGCTGGTCGACATCGCGACCGTCGACGCTTGCCACCCCAACAACCCGCGTCCCGTCACCGCCAGCGATCTGCGCACCATCTTCTCGCGCGCCTTGCCATGAGCGAGGAAAAGCTGCGCCGGTTGCGCATCGGCGTGTCGGCGTGCTTCTTTCACGCCGACCCGAAGCGGAATCTCTTCAAGGGCAAGACGCTGCTCTATGCCGAGGAGTCGATGCTGTCGTGGTTGATGTCGGCCGGCGTGGTGCCGATTCTGGTGCCGCGGGCCAAGGGTGCCCTCGTGGTCGACGATCTGCTCGACGGCCTCGATGGCCTCGTTCTGCAAGGGGGCGCGGACATGTCGCCGCAGCACTACGGCGAGGAGCCGGCGCGACCCGAGTGGTCCGGGGATGCTTTGCGGGACGTGTACGAGATGGAGCTCGTGCGCGCGTGCATTGCGCGACGACTGCCGCTGCTCGGGATCTGCCGGGGGGCGCAGGTGCTGAACGTCGCTCTCGGCGGCTCGTTGTATCAGGACGTGGAGACCACGCACCCCGAGGGCAAGGTCCACCGCAACTGGGAGATCTATGACGAACACGCGCACGAGATCGCGGTCGAGCCGGGATCTTGGCTGGCGCGACACTTCGGCGATCGCTTGCCGGTCGGCGTGAAGGTCAACAGCGTCCATCACCAGGCGCTGCGACGCCTCGGCAAGGGGCTCGTGGTCGAGGCGCGCTCCCTACCCGATGGGGTCGTCGAAGCCGTTCGCTACGCGCCCGACGGCGAGGCGTCGCCGCCCTTTGCTTACGGTGTGCAGTGGCACCCCGAATTCATGATCCCGGGCGTGCTCGGGTTCGTGGATCCCAGCATCTTGTTGTCAGGGTTCTTGGGCGAGATCGCCAGCAGGAGCGCGCAGCCATGAAGATCGTCAATCCCGCCACATTGGCCACCATCGCCGAGCTGCCCGAAGACGACGCCGCATCCATCGCGGCCAAGGTGACCAAGGCGCGCGCGGCACAACCAGCGTGGGCGGCGAAACCGCTGCCCGATCGCATCGCCATCATCCGCAAATTCGAAGCCGCGTTGCTTGCCAACAAGGACGAGCTGGCGCTCACGCTGACGCGCGAGATGGGCAAGCCGATCAAGCAGGCGCACAACGAGATTGGCGCCATGCCCGGACGCATCGACTTCTTCCTCGATGCCACGGCGGCCGCGGTGGCCGACTCGACGGTGCTGCGCGAGGCGGGCAACGGTGTGCCGAAGCTGGAAGAGACGATTGCGTTCGAGCCGATCGGTGTCGTCGGCAACGTCTCGGCCTGGAATTACCCCTACTTCGTCGGCTCCAACGTCTTCGTGCCCGCGCTACTGACGGGCAATGCGGTGGTCTACAAGCCGTCGGAGCTGGCGGCCATGACCGGCCTCGCCATCGCGCGATTGCTGCACGAAGCGGGCGTTCCCAAGGACGTCTTCGCGCCCGTCATTGGCGGTGGCGAAGTGGGACGGCAACTGGTCGACCAAAAAATCGACGGCGTCTTCTTCACTGGCAGCCACGCCACCGGGCAGCGCATCTCGCAGCAGGCCGCCGCGCGCCTCATGAAGGTGCAGCTGGAGCTGGGCGGCAAGGATCCGACTTACGTGGCCGACGACGCCGACGTGCGCGGCGCGGCCGAGAGCTTGGCCGACGGCGCCTTTTACAACACCGGCCAGAGCTGTTGCTCGGTGGAACGGATCTACGTGCACCGCAAGGTGGCCGACGCGTTCATTGCCGCGTTCGTCGAGGTCGTGCGCGGTTTCAAGATCGGCGATCCCGAGGATCCCGAGACGTACATCGGGCCGCTGGCGCGCGGGGCGCAGATAGGCGTCCTCGAGGAGCAGGTCGCCGATGCCGTGAAGAAGGGCGGCCGGTTGTTGATCGGGGGCAAGCGGATGGCGCGCGCGGGTCACTACTTCGAGCCGACCGTGCTCACCGACGTCGGCAACGACACCCTGGTCATGCGGCAGGAGAGCTTCGGCCCCATCATCGGCATCCAGCCGGTTGCCGACGACGCCGAGGCGATCCGCCTGATGAACGACACCGACTATGGCCTCACCGCGGGCATCTACACCCAGGACCGCGAGCGCGCGCGGACGGTCTTGCGCGACATCGACGCCGGCAGCGTCTACTGGAACTGCTGCGACCGCGTGAGCCCGCGCCTGCCCTGGACCGGCCGCAAGCACTCCGGCATCGGCTCGACGCTATCGACCCTCGGCATCCGCGCGTTCGTGCAGCCCAAGGCCTGGCATCTGCGCGGGCCGTGAAGCCAGCGGCGCGGGCAGCCGTGCAGGCAGCCGTGCAGTAACGTAGGCCGTGATCGGCTCGGCCTTGCCTCGCAAGGCGAAGGGGCCTTGGGGTTGGCATTCGTAGCCCGGACCGAGCTGCGCGCGCGTAGCGGGGGAAATGAGCAGCGGGACCCCGGCATTCTTGGTGAGGCCTTCGATGCGGGCGGCGACGTTCACGGTGTCGCCGATGGCGGTGTATTCCAGGCGGTGTTCGGGCGAACCGATGTCACCGACCACGGCGGCGCCGGTGTGGATGCCGATGCCGATGTCCAGCGGCGGCTCGCCCCGCTGCGCGCGCACTTCGTTGAGAGAGTTCAGCTCGCGTAACATGGCGTGAGCACAGTCGACGGCGGCCGAGGCGTGAGCGGGATCCGGCAGCGGCGCGCCGAAGTAGACCATGATGCCGTCGCCGATGAACTTGTCGAGCGTGCCGCCGTGGCGAAACACTTCCCCTACCATACGGGCGTAGTATTCGTTGAGAAGGCGAACGACCTCCGCGGGCGGCAGGCTGGCTGAGAGAGACGTGAAGCCGCGAATGTCAGAGAAGAGGACGGTGATCTCCTGGGCGGCTGGCTGACCGGTGGGGACGCCCGCTTCCAGGCGCGCTGCCACCTGGGGTGAGAAGTAGCGGCCAAGCCGCGCGCGCTTGCGCTCTTCCACGGCAACTTTGCCGACCAAGGTGCGCACGCGTTCGATGAGGTGGTGGGCAGCGGCGGCCGCGCAGGCCAGGACGAGCACCGCGGCCACCTGAGCGCCCGTGCGAATGCCGGCCTCTCTTTGCAAGAGGACCTCGGCGCCGGCCGCTGCGAGTGCCACGAGCGCCGTCTGCCGGCCGGAGAGCGACAGCGCGCCGAGCGTGACGAGCGCGACGTAGATCCCGAGGGTAAAGCCCGCTACGCCGCCCGGGGAGGGCGAGACGGCGAGGCCCGGCCACTGCGCGGCGAGGATCATCGGCACGTCGATGATGGCGACGCCAAGGCCGCCCCACAGGGCGACGATCTTCCAGCGGTGCACGAGCACGGTGAACGCGACGGCGGCAGCGAAGTAGACCGCCAAGGGAGCGACGAGGACGGCCCAGTCGCGCTGACCGAAACCATAGGTGAGGACGAGACCGAGCGTGAGGGCGGCAGCGACACCCGCCAGGCGGACCCGGGCGAGGGCTCGGGCGGAGCGAACCCGCTGCTCGTCGAAGACAGTGCGCAGGACGCCGTCGGGTGCGACGGCGGCGACGGGCGAGATCGCGTCCAACATGGTGGCGATCTTATGTCGGCGGAAGCGGAGGCGCGGCCGAGGGGTTTGCTGACGTGTCGGATACGCGAGCAGAGAGGGTGACAGCGGCGGTGTGGCGGGAGGTGCCGGGAGGTGGGATGGGAGGGAGG
>JANNNO010000522.1:0-6756 GCA_031398585.1 Myxococcales bacterium
CCTTCACCTCGCCACGGCCCTCGCCCACGGTGCAACCTGCGGCTAAAGGAGCCAGCACGAGCGTCACCGCGAGGCTGAAACGATTCATGTCTGGGCCTCGAAAGTGAGGGTGTCGCCGCGTGCACAGCCGAGTCGCCGCGCTGCAGATCCCTCGCGCACGCCGAGCTCGAGAAAGCCCGCGCTGCCGGCATAGACCACCAGATCCCCCGAAGCGACGTCGCCGTAAGTCGCTCCTGCCGCTACCTCCAAAGCTTCGCCCTTCTTCACCCGCAAGGTGAAGCGCCCGGGACTCCAGCGCTCGGCCGAGACGTTGAGGACCAAGTTGCCGAAGCGATCGACGTGGATGACGGTGGCACGCAGCTCGTCGGGGCGATCCCTCGGTTCATCCGGGGCGGCGAGATCGACAATCGAAAGCAGCGTGGATCCAGCTTCGCGCGCGGTCGCGCCGGCGGCGAGGCGACCCGCAGTCGGCGCAAAGACGTCGCGGCCATGGAACGTCGGGCTGACTGGCTCACGACGGAACCCGGGCGCCTCGATTCGATGGGCCACTCGCGGACCGCGCGCGGCCAGCGACAGCAGCCCGTTGTCAGGGCCGACGAAGTACGAGCCGCCCGCCTCGAGCACGAGATCGGCTCTATCCCCGCCCACCCCCGGATCGACCACTGCGACGTGAATGGTGCCTGCGGGAAAATGAGAGGCGGCCTGTGCCAGGGCAAAGGCGCCTGCGGCGACGTCGAAGGGCGGGATCTCATGCGTGATGTCGACGATGACCGCGTCAGGCGCCACCTGCAAAACGACGCCCTTCATCGCGCCGACGTAGCCGTCGCGGGTTCCGAAGTCAGTCGTGAAGGTCACCACAGGCATCTTTGCTCGGCGCTGCGAATCGCTCCATCATAGTCGCGTGAAGCGCAACTTTCCCAGGGCAAAGGCATAGCCGTGGCCGGCAACGACGACGACCTCGCCCGCTGGCGCGCCACGACCCTCTCGCCTGCCCTCACGCAGGCCCCGGTTCGCCCCAGTGCGCTCACGACCCCCTCCGGGATTCCGCTGCCCGATCTCTACACCGCGGCGGATCTCGCCTCGTTCGACCCCGCCCGCGATCTCGGTCTGCCGGGCGAGCCGCCGTTCACCCGGGGCGTTCAGCCGACCATGCATCGCGCTCGCCTCTGGACCATGCGGCAATACGCCGGCTTTGGCTCGGCCGAGGCGACCAATCAGCGCTTTCGTCACCTGCTCGCCTCGGGTCAAACCGGGCTGTCGGTCGCGTTCGATCTGCCGACGCAGATGGGGCGGGACGCCGACCACGCCCTCGCAGCCGGCGAGATCGGCCGCACCGGGGTTGCGATCTCGTGCCTGGCCGACATGCGGATCTTGCTGGGCGATCTGCCGCTCGACAAGGTCTCGACGTCGATGACCATCAACGCCACGGCGGCGACCTTGCTCGCCCTGTACGTCGCGGTGGCTGACGAGCGCGGCCTGTCGCGAAGGAGCCTCAGCGGCACCGTTCAGAACGACATTCTCAAGGAATACATCGCTCGCGGCACTTACATCTATCCACCGGCGCCGTCCTTACGCCTTGCCGCCGACGTCCTCGCTTTCTGCCGAGACGAGCTTCCGCGCTGGAACGGCATCTCCGTGTCGGGTTACCACATCCGCGAGGCAGGCTCCGACGCCGTTCAGGAGGTCGCGTTCACTCTCGCCGATGGCCTCGCGTATCTGCAGGCAGGAGTGTCGGCGGGCCTCGCGATCGACGACTTCGCCCCGCGGGTCTCGTTCTTCTTCAATGCTCACGCGCACTTTCTCGAGGAGGTGGCCAAGTTCAGGGCCGCGCGACGGCTCTGGGCACGCCTCGTGAGGGAGCGATTCGGCGCGCGGGATCCCCGCTCGGCCATGCTTCGCTTTCACGCGCAGACCGCCGGCTCGACCCTGACTGCGCGGCAGCCGCTCAACAACGTCGTGCGGACGACCGTCGAGGCGCTGGCCGCCGTCATGGGCGGGGCGCAGTCCCTGCACACCAACGGCTACGACGAGGCGCTGGCCTTACCGACCGCCGCCTCAGCGACCTTGGCCCTGCGCACGCAGCAGGTGCTGGCCTTCGAGAGCGGCGCCGGCGACGTCGTGGATCCCTTTGCCGGATCGTACGCCGTCGAAGCGCTGACAACCGAGATCGAGGCGCGCGCCGGGGCGCTCATCGCACAGATTGATGCCATGGGCGGTATGGTCGCGGCCGTCGCGGCGGGTTTTCCCCAGCGCGAGATCGAACGACGGGCCTACGAGCATCAGCGGGCGGTCGAGGACAAACGCCGAATCATTGTTGGCGACAACGAATTTGCCGCCGACGAAGCGGGCCTCGCGGCAGAATCTCTGCACCAGCTCGACCCAGCGCTGGCACAGACGCAGCTGGATCGCCTGCGTGCCCACCGCGCCAGTCGGGATTTTGCGGCGGTCAAGGCTGGGCTCGCGCAGCTAGAGGGGATCGCGCGCGGCACGGGAAACCTCACCGCGGCCATCGTCGTTGCGGTCAAGGCCGGCGCAACGCTCGGCGAAGTCGCTGACACCTTTCGCGGCGTCTTTGGCGAACACCGCCCGGGATGAGCGTGTAGAGCGACGCCGAGGGGCCGCGCGCGCCGCTAGCTCACTCGCGCGGCGGCTGGGTCGCGTAGCGCGGCAGATTCGGTTCGCTCGGCGTCGACGGCGGGTTCGGCGCCGCCACGGGCGCAGCTTCGCGATCGGACGACGCGGGCGCCGCTCGCATGTCGCCAAAGCCGCTGGGGTTGCCGCCGAAGTTTCCTGCCATCGCCGGGTCTCGGCCCGCCGGAGCGAGCCCGGCGCGAGTGCCCGCTGCGCCCTGGAACGGTGAAGTCTTCTGCCACTGCAGGGGGCCCATACGGCTCGCCGAGCCGCTGATGCGGAACCCGAAGAACCCGTCAGCCCTCTTCCCCATCGATTCGGCCAGCTGCAACATCACCTGCAGCTTGTCCGCCTTCTTCAGCATGGCGTCCGTGAACTTGAACGTCACGTAGAGGTCGAGGTGGGTAAAGGCCAGAGGATCCGCCAGCCGGACCTCACCCTCGATGCGCAGCTCGGCGTCCTGCGAACGCGAGCCGACGCCCTGCAGACGCCCCACGCCCTTTTGGAACGCGATCTTGCCGGCGAAGTCGCCGAGCCGCACCTGAGGCAGACTGATGCCCTCGGCCAGCAGCGGGTTGCCGGCGACCTTGAGCTTCTCCTTGCCGTCACCGATCTTCATGTCGGCCCACTTCCAGCTCAGGTTGCCATTGGCCTCGGCGTTGCGATGATTCGGCGCCAGGATCTCGAGATCGAGGTCGAGCAGACCCGCCAGGGTGAGGTTGATCGCCTCTTTCACGCCCGGCATCTGAGTCATGTCGAGCTCGCGGGTGGTCACTTTGGTGGTGCCAAGGGTCTTCTCGGCCTCGACGTCCGCTTCGATCCTGCCGCCCAGAGTGTCGAGAGCGACGTCGTAGGCCAGCACGCCTCGCAGCTGCGCCAGGGGTGAGACGTGCACGCGGGCCTTGTCGATCTGAAGCACGCTCGCCTTCTTGCCCGGGTCGGGCCGGCTGCGCACCATCACGTCATCGAGCGCAACGCCGAGGCCGAAGACGGGACCAGCATGCTCGACGGTGACGTCGAGATTCTGGCTGCTGGCCACCGTGATCAGCTGATCCTTGATGCGGTCGTACGGGAACGCGAGGATGAACGCGATCACGAAGACCACGAAGCCGAAGGCGCTGAGGCCGACGATCCGAACGATGGCGCGCTTGCGTTCTGGGCTCACGACTTTTCCTTGTTGGCGGCGCCCTTCTTGCGGGTGTCGTCCACCCGCTCCCAGGCGGTCGCGGTCAGCGACACGTTGAGCTTCTCGCCATCGGCGAAGACCCGCTTGATGTTCATGCGGCTCACGATGATCACGCGCGGGCCGGTCTCGATCTTCGAGAGGAACTTGCTCAGGGACAGCAGATCGACCTGGCGCAAAGTCACGTCGATGTTGTGCTCCAGGTAGCGACGCCCTGCCGGCACCGCCGGTCGCGACACTGTCTCTGGAATGCTGCCGATGCCGGCTTCGCGGGCGGCCGCTTCCAGATCGGCGGCCAGCTGCGGCGTGCCAAGTCCGATGCGGCTCTCTTGCGCCATCATCTTGGAACGCGCATCGAGGTATTCGTTGCGATGCTTCGAGATGTCCTCGAGGGCGATGCGCGCGTCCTCGTTGTGCTGGCGGATGTCTGCGAGTGACTGCGTGGTGAGCAGCGCCAGGACGGCGACCAGGACCGCGAAGACCGCACCGCCGAGGACCGCGACCAGCCGTCGCTCGCGCGGGGCCATCCGGTTCCACTCGCGCCCGAGATAGGCGAAGGGGCGCCGGAAGGTATTGCCGATGGTGGTTTGCAAGCTCATGACGTCCTCAGCACTTGGTCTCGATGGTGAGAATGAAGTTCTTGCCGCCGCCCGAAACCTCGGTGACGGCGCCGCCGGTGCTGATGTTCGACACGCAGTCGATGGTCCTCAGCTTGGTCTGCAGGGCATCCACGGCGGCGGCCGACCCGACGGTTCCGCGCAAAATGATCTTCTTGGGTTTGATGTCGAGCTCGAAGACGTCGAGTTTCACGTCGTCGTTGGAGGGCGACTTGCGCGAGATCTCACCCAGCAGGTCGTACGCCGTCGTCTTCGAGATCTGTGCCATCTCGTCCTTGAAAGTCCGCCGCAGCAGGCTCGAGACCTGCTGACCGCTCATCTCTTCGCCGAAGAGCTCGCGCGTCTGCGTGCGAAGCTGCGACTGCAGCTGTTCACGCTCCTGGCGCAAACGTCCGAGGGCCATCGTCGCGTCGATGGTCACGGCGAGCACGACGGCTGCAGCCAGGGCGCCCAGGTGGACCGCCTTCTGGCGCAGGATCGAAAGGCTCGCCTTGTAGACGAAGGGCCCTTTGCGCAGGTTGATGCGATCGGTACCGCGCGCCCCCGCCCAGGCCGCGGCGTGCGCCAGCGCGAACCGACTGTCCGATTCGACCATGGTGTCGCCTTCGAGGGTGGCCGGCCCCGCTCCCCCGTCCCAGACGCTGACCGGCAGCTCGAGCTCACCAGCCAGGTAGTCGTCGAGCCCGGCCAGGGCTGCCGACCCACCCGTGAGCAGCACTGACTGTAGCGGCGCTCGCACGCGCGCCTTGACGCTGGCGAGGGTTTGGCGAATCTCACGCAGCAGCGGCACCAGCGCCTCACGCAGCAGGGCATCCAGCTTCACCGCTTCGGTGGTGGCAGCGGCACCGATCGCAGCGCGCGACTTCTTGATCTCCTCGGCTGTCGCCTCGTCGCATTCGTAGGCCTCTGCGATGGCCGCAGTCAGCATGGCGCCGCCGCGAAGGATGGTCCGACCGAAGATCGCCTGATGGTCCTGCACGATGCAGACGTTGGTGCGCAGGTGGCCGACGTCCACGATCACCCGGCAGCCCTCCGGTACACCTTCGACCGGCGTCAAATCCACGCGGCCGTCGTCGACCAGGAGCGTCTCGTAGACCAGCGGCGCGGCGTAGATCGCACGCGGATCGACACCGAAGGTGCCGAGCTCGCCGAGAAGATTTCCGATGTCGTCGATGCGCGCGGCCACCACCAGCACCGAAGTTCCCTCGGCCCCCGCGATGCGAAGCACCTGGTGGTCGTAGATGACATCCGAGAGCTGATGGACGATCTGACCCTCCAGCTCGTAGCCGACCACCTGGTCGATCTTGCGCGGGTCGGAGAACGGCAGATCGAGCACCCGGATGGTGAGCTGCTCGCCCGGCATCACGAAGGCCAGGGTCGATTCCGCGGGAAGCTTCTCGAGACCGCGGCGTAGCGCCTCTCCTTGACGCTCTTCGAGCGGCAGATCGCCCGGTAGGACCAGCTCCGCGAAGCTGCCTCTCACCCGAGATTGCCGGAAGCCCGCTTCGATCAGCGAGAACTTCACTGCATGTGCGCCCAGATCGATGCCGACGACGGTGTGTGCCATGGTGGTCCGCTTTGTTCTATTCTTCGCGCCAGTACTGCAGGACGCCCGAAGCCTTCTCCGAAGCCGGGTTCTGCGTGACGGGATTCTCGAGGGATCGGCCGGTGTCGAGGATGGCGGTGATCTTCTTTTTCACCTTGCCCGCCTCTCCCGTGGCGACGATCCGGTAGACGCGCGGCTCGCCCACGTAGGCGACCTGCTCCAGCTCTTGTTTCGTGATGGTGATGCCGCGCATGTTCTGCATGATCGCGTACCGCGGATCGTCGCGTGCGATCGACGCTTGCGGGTTGGTCAGGACCGAGATGATGGTGTCGAGGCTGTCGAAGCCGACGGCCGTGCCGCGCTCGCAAAGGATGCTGGCCAAGGGATAGATCGCGTTGTCGTCGAGCACGGTGAGGTCGGTCGGGGGTCGGTTGGGATCCTTGATCACCGCGGCTCGGATCAACCCGACCAGCAGCGGCGTGCAGTCCCCCTTTACCGACGCGAGGTTGACCCGGCAGGCTTGTCGCGGATCGCTGGCGTAGGTGGTGAGGTAAGGCAGGAACGCCTCGAGGGTGCCGCCCCGCATGCCGCGCACCAACGAGACCTCTTCCACCGTGTCGAAGCTGTTGTCGTGAGCGCGGTAGGGATCGTTGCTGCCGTCGTAGCGATAGTCTTCAGCGCCGCTGGCTCCCGCTTCGAAGCTGATCATCTGCACGTCGCCGTCGGCCCAAGCGACCACCGCGCGCGCCATCTCGGCGCGGTCGACGAACTGACCCTCG
>JANNNO010000535.1:0-2570 GCA_031398585.1 Myxococcales bacterium
CCTTCAGCACCTCGGGGCCACCGGCCAGATCGAGATCCTTGTCCTTCCAGATCTTCTCCACGCTCGCAGCGCCAAGCTGCGAGAGGATCAGCTGGTTAGCGAGCAGCGAAACCTGCCAGCCACCACCGTCACCGCCGACGGCGAACGGGATCTGCTCGAGGAGTCGACCCCGATCGAGCTGCCGGGGCAGGCACCACCGCGCAGCTCGACAGCGCCCGCGCCGGCCGACAAGCCGGTCTCGGCAGCACCGGCACGGTCCGAGACCGTGGCCACGCGCCAGGAGCCGTGACGGGAGATGCCGGTCAAACGCCTCGGTGAAATCCTCGTCGCCAACGAGGGACTCAAGCCCGAGCTGCTCGAGCAGGCGCTGGCCGCGCAGGCAGAGGAGGGTGGTCGCATCGGCGAGGTGCTGGTCAAGCAGCGCTCGGTCACCGAAGAGGCGGTCCTGCGCGCGCTTGGTTTGCAGCTCGGCATCGGCTACTCGGCCGAGCTCAAGTTCGATCAGATCGACGGTGAGCTCGCGACGCGGATCCCGATCGGCTTCGAGAAGCAGCACCGCATGCTGCCGGTCAAGCGCGACGGCGATGCCATTCTGGTCGCGACGGCGGATCCGCTCGACGTGGGCGCGCTCGACGACATCCGCGCGCAGCTCGGCAGCGAGGTCTACCCGATCCTGGTGCCGAGCCAGAAGATCCTCGACGCCATCAATCACATCCACGGGCAGAAGCAGGACAAGGGCGGTGAGCTCGGCGATCGCAACGACGAAGACGAGATGGGCGACACGGCCGAAGAGCTGGTCGACATCCTCGACGTCAACGACGAGGCACCCATCATCCGCTGGGTCAACTCGTTGCTCTTCTCGGCGGTGAAAGAGCGAGCCAGCGATATCCACATCGAGCCGGGCGAAAAAGAGGTCACGGTCCGTTACCGGATCGATGGCGTTCTGTACGAGAAGCGACAGGCGGCGCGGCAGTTCCTTCCTTCGATCATCGCCCGTGTGAAGATCATGGCCGGCCTCAACATCGCCGAGAAGCGCTTGCCGCAGGACGGCCGCATCCGCCGCAAGATCGCCGGCAAGGACATCGACATGCGCGTCGCCACCGCCCCGACGGTCAAGGGCGGCGAACGCATCACCATCCGTCTGCTCGACCGAGAGAACATCCTTCACGATCTGGCGGACATCGGCTTTGGTGACGATCACCTGCGCACGATGGACGAGCTCATCCATCGCCCGCACGGCATCTTGCTGGTCACGGGGCCCACCGGCTCGGGCAAGACGACGACGCTCTACGCCTGTCTTTCCCGGATCAACTCGCCGGATCTGAACATCCTCACCATCGAGGATCCAGTCGAGTACCAGCTCGACGGCATCTCGCAAGTTGCGGTCAACGACAAGATCGAACTCACCTTCGCGACCGGTCTGCGGTCGTTCTTGCGTCACGATCCCGACGTGATCATGGTCGGTGAAATTCGTGATCTCGAGACCGCCGAGATTGCGATCCAGGCGTCGTTGACCGGCCACCTCGTGCTCTCGACGATTCACACCAACGATGCCGCCGGTGCCATCACCCGGCTTGTCGAGCTCGGTGTGCAGCCGTTCCTCGTGGCGACTTCGGTGGTCGGGTTGCTGGCGCAGCGTTTGGTGCGACGGCTTTGCCCGGCTTGCCGGGAAGAGTACCAGCCTGATCCCGAAGAGATCACCAGCTTGGGCCTCGACCCCAACGCCTTCGTGGTGGGAAAGGCCCGTCGGGTCATCTTCAAACAGGAGTCGCCGCCGCCACTCGGCAAGCTGTTCCGGGCGCGCGAAGGCGGCTGCGAGAAGTGCCTCGCGGCGGGGTATCGCGGTCGGACTGCGATCTACGAGCTTCTCTTGCTCGATGAGAACATCCGCCACCTCGCGAACAAGAACACCGACGGTCCCACCATCAAGAAGGCCGCCATGGCCAAGGGCATGCGGACCTTGCGCGATGACGGTGCTCAGAAGGTGCTGGCGGGAATGACGACCGCCGCCGAGGTGTTGATGATGACCGCGGAGGACGTGGAGTAGCCGATGCCGCTTTACGCCTGGAAAGGCCTCGACGCCGGCGGCAAGAACGTCAACGGCACACGCGAGGCCGACGGCCCCAAGGCCCTGCGGCAGATCCTGCGCAAGGACGCCGTCTTTCTCACCGAGCTGCGCGAGGTCGTTGGCGGGCAACGGGCGGCGACGGCGATGGCCGGCGGGGGCGCCGGCACCGGGCTCAAACGCGAGGTCGACTTTGCCCGCCTCTTCGAACGGGTGCGACCGTCCGAGGTCGCGATCTTCACGCGCCAGATCGCGACGCTCCTGCGGGCCGGCATTCCCCTGGCCGAGGCGCTGGCGGCGTTGGCCGAGCAGGCCGACAACCGCAAGCTGCAGCTGATTTTGGCCGGCGTCCGACAGAAGGTGAACGAAGGCGGTGCGCTGGCCGAGGCGCTCGGGCAACACCCGCGCATTTTCCCCGAGCTCTACGTGAACATGGTTCGCTCGGGCGAAGCGGCCGGCAACCTCGACGCGGTTCTCGCGCGGCTGGCTGACTTCCTCGACGAAC
>JANNNO010000588.1:0-4044 GCA_031398585.1 Myxococcales bacterium
CTTCGTCGGATCGACCGTATTGAACGAGTAGACCCAGGCCTGCTCTTTGGCCGTGACCGGGTCCGGCCGCCAGCCCCAGCTGTACGACTGCGGGATGTAGGACACGACGTAGATGGTGCTTTCCACCTTGCGTGAGACGCCTTCGCGAAGCGCGCCCTTGATGTCGACCGTGTCGAGGATCTTGGGGTTGGCGATGTCAGTGACATCGATGCTCACCAGCTGCGAGACGTTGTGGCGCTCGAACTGCGGCTGCCCTCCGACCTGCGTGATGTAGAGGGCATCGCGCAGAAGCGCGTAGACCGTGTTGCCCACGACGTACATCTCGATCGGGTAGCCATGGATCGGCAGCCGCGAGACGCGTTTGGGGTTCTTGGGATCGTTGAGGTCGTAGACCAGAAAGCCCTTGTACGTGTTGAGGTAAAAGAGGCGGTTCTTGTCGACCTTGTAGATGTCGCCTTCTTCCACCGCGGCGTTGCGGCCACCTGGGGCGGCGTTGTCGGCCGGTGACTGCGGTGCAGGGGCTCCGGGCGGGACAGCGCCGCCGCCTGCCGAACCTGGCGCGGCGGTCTCCGCGCTGCTGCGACCGCTGCTGCCGTTGGCAACGTCGGTGGTGAAGTCGGTCTGCCCCTGTTTGACGGGCGGATTGCCCGGACCGGGGGGCGCCGGATCGGTCCCTGGCGGTTTCGTGCCGGGGGTGGTGATGGGTGGGGTGCCGCCGGTCGACGGCGTACTGCCTCCACACGCAGCGCCGAGGGTCGGCAGCAGGACAGCTGCCAGTATGAGCCAGGGCTTGGTTCGGGAATGTTGCGCCATGTGTGCCTCCGAGCCTCGACGCATGAGCAAGGCCCGTGCCCTCGCTCACACGGCAAGCCGCCGAAGCGCGCAACCGGTCAAACTTCGACAAAACCGCGGGGAAATCGCTCCTGCCGGCCCGTCATCGGGCGCCGCGCCACCACCTGCCCGAGGCCGATGGGCGACTGAAACTGCGCCGAACCCCCCGCATTTCCGAAGGCACGGCCGCAGAAAAATGAAGCCGATCTCCTGCTCTGATCAGGATGTCCGAGCTCCGTCGCGGCCACCAGACGCACCGGTTGCGACCCGAGCGGCCGCTCGCGTCAGCCTCGCCCGAACGCGCTGCTCAGCGGATCAGGCGCAGATTGAACTCGGCCGTGCCGAGAGCGCTCCAGGCTCTCACCCAGAACAGCACGTACGCCTCGACTGCGCGGGCACCGGTGATGTCGCCGAAGTCGACCACCCTCTTCCAGCCGAACCCGTCCCGCAGCAGGTTGGTCACCGTCGTCTTGGCCGCGACGTCGTTGCCGCAGACGAAGACATCGTGCTCGCCGCCTTCCAGCCGCCCCGGGTCGACCATCACCGTGCAGTTCATCGTGTTGAGCGTCTTGATCACCCGCGTGTTCGGCAACGAGCGCTGGATCTGCTCGGCTAGCGAGTCGTGATGGGGTGTGAAGAGCGCCGGGGGCATGCCGTGCGTGAAATCCAGCGGGTTCGACAGATCGACCAGGATCTTGTCGCGCAGGTTGTCGGCACCCGCGGCCCCCAAAGCCGCCATCGTGCCGCTGCCCGATGTGCAATTAAAAACGAGGTCTCCGAAGGCCGCTGCGTCCGCGAAGGTGCCGACCGACGCCGCCGGCCCCACCGTCGCTTGCCATGCGATCGCCTTTTCGTTGTTCGCTTGCCGTGAGCCCATGCAGATCTGGTTGCCCAGCTGGATCAACTTGCGTCCGATCGTCTGCCCGACCGCCCCGGTGCCCAGCACGCCGATCTTGCGACCCGCAGTCCCTACTTGCACGCTCATCGCTGTCTCCTTGGGCTTCAGTCCGCGCCGCGGGCATCACCAGTTATCACCCGCAACGATCCACGCACGACCCCGTAACCCGAACCGAACTCACCGGCGCTCCTGAGCGTCTGCCAGACCACCGCCGGTGTGCAAGCTCCTCGCAGCAGCGGTCGGTAGATTTGCACCAGGCGAGACACGGCCGCGGCATCCTCGCGCAGAAGCTCGATACGAAACCGGCGAACGCCCCTCGCGATCAGCGCCGGGACGATATCCGCCGCGCTCTGCGAGGCACCGTGAAAGACCGTGTTGCGACAGCCGACGTCGGCTGCGACGGGGTGTTCGGCACCGGCTCGGTCGCGCAGAGCGATCTGGTGCCGTTCGCAGGGACGCCCGCAGGTCCGATGATCCGCCCCGTTCGACAGCTCGGCCGCGATCAGACAGTGCTCCATATGAAAGAGCGGCATTGGGTGATGGACCACGACTTCGGCGAACGGCGCGAACGGTCCAGCCAGAAGCTCGCGCAGTTGACCAGCATCGAGATCGAAAGAGGGCGTGAACGCATGAACGCCGCGGCCGAGGACCTCGGCTGCTGTCAGGCGATTGGCCACGTTGAGCGAGAAATCGCCGATCGCGACAAAGGCGCCCTCACCTGCCCGCTCGGCCAGCTCGCCCAGCGCCCCCAGACTTCTCACCAGGAACGCGTGTGGGGCCAGACCACGCAAGAAGCGGTCGATTTTCTCTTCACCGGGTTTGCGCACGCGCGGCGGCGCCACCCCCACGAAAGTCGCCCCTTCAGCCTGCAGCGCCCTCACGGCGTCGCCCGTTCCTGTCAGCTCGAGGATGTCGAGGTAAACGCCGTCCGCCCCCGCCGCAAGCGCCGCCCGCGCCTGCTCAAGGTTGCGACAGAGCAGGAAAAGCCCTCCCGGTGGCGGCTCACGCGCAGGCGGCAGCGCCGCGGCCAGCATGGCCGCCAGTGTCGCCGGCGCATCGATTCTGGGTCGCGGGGGCGGCACCGCCTCTCCCTGCCCTGCGCTGCCCTCCGCAGCGAGCGCCGCCACCAGCGCGCGCCGGGCGCGGTTCAACGCCGACAGCGGCAGCCCCGCCTGTCCGGGCAGCTTCACCTGGCAGTCGCCGAGGTGAAAACCAGTACCCCCCAATCGCCCGAGCTGCGTACGCGCGACGTCTTCGCCGAGGGGTGATTGGTCGTACGCCGGCGGCACGTCGAGCACGACGGTCGCCCGCCGCACCCGAGCCTCGCGGGTGCTCCCCTCGCAGATCACGTCTTGCCCCCGCATGCCGAGACGCACGTCCACGATCACCGCAGCCCCCGGCCGGTCATCCTGCGCCAGCTTCTGCGCCCGCTGCGTGGCCGTCGGCGACGAGGAGCGAAAGACCCGATGTCCGATCAGGCCTCCGAGACCTGCCACCTCGGTCTCGGGCCCCAGCCACAGCTCGGCCTGCCCCGCGGGCCCCGCGCCATCGACTTCGCGGCCAGCCACGACGATGCGCCAGATGCGACCGCCCAGTTCGCCCGCCCCCTCGCGACCCCCTTCGATCACGATCCCGTCGCCACGAGCGACCTCGGCGGTGAGCGCTACCACGAGGTGAACGGCGCCGCGAACCCGCCGCTGCCCGACCAGCTTGCCGAGCCCGATCCCGCGGTGCTCGCAGCCGCGTCCCTCGACCAGGCGCTGGTGATCGACCCCGGTCAGGAATCCGGCTCCCGATCCGCGGCTGTACATCTGCAGCGCCGTGGTTCGCAACGTCTCGTCGGGGGGCGTGCCTTCCCCAACGGCGGCGGCCGCGGCCTCCCGATAAAGGCGCGTCGTCGCTGACACGTAATCGGGGCCTTTGAGGCGTCCTTCGATCTTCAGCGATCGAACTCCGAGCTCGGCCAGACGAGGCACGAGCTGCGCCGCCTCGAGATCCTGTGGTGACAGCAGGTAGGCCTTGTCGCCTAGCGCCCGGACCGCGCCGTCGACGATCAACTCGTAAGGCAGTCGGCACGACTGCGCGCAGGCGCCGCGGTTCGCGCTGCGCCCCCCGATGGCTTCGCTGGTGAGGCACTGCCCCGAGTACGAGATGCACAAAGCGCCGTGCACGAAGACCTCGAGCTCGAGATCAGTTGCGGCCGCAATCTCGGCGATGTCGTCGAGCGAGAGCTCACGCGCCAGCACCACGCGTTTGGCCCCCAGGCTGGCAGCCAGCTCGACGGAGGCTGCGTCGGTGCAGGTCATCTGCGTGGA
>JANNNO010000213.1:0-14813 GCA_031398585.1 Myxococcales bacterium
ATGCCCTGCTACGACGCGGCCGTCACGTGGAGCAACGGCGCCTGTGGCGGTGGCGTCGGCCGCTGTCGCCTCGAGATGCTCGAGGGAAAGGATCAGAGTCCGCAGCTGAACATCGCTCCGGGCGAGGCGATCGAGGTGCGCATGGCGCGCGCGCTCGCGCATCTGCGCAAGGTCGATCCGACGGGCGACTGGGGCTATTTCCTCGACGGCGAAAAGCCGAACTGGTCGCGCGTGATCATCTCGGGGCAATCGTTCGGCGGATCGAGCGCGCTGCTCATCGCCAAGCACCGCGCGGTGGTGCGGGCCGTCGCGCTCTCGGGCCCACTCGACGGTGGAGCCGCCTGGCTGAAAGAGCCGAGCATGACACCGCTCGATCGCCTGTTCGCATTCACCCACGTCAGCGATGGCCAGCACCCGACTCACAAGGCGAGCATCGGCGCGCTCGGTTTGCCCGGCGCCTTCATCGAGGTGGAAAAGGCAGCGCCGCCCTACCAGATGAGCCACCGCCTGGTCGGAAGCCTCGTCACCCACGACGGCGCACGCGTCGACGGCCACAACGCCACCGAAGCCCGCACCCAATCCCCCAAAGACGCCGCAACCGGCAAATACGTCTACGACCCCGTCTGGCGCTACCTCTACGGCGTCCCATAAGCCCCCTTTCTTCTTCGGGGGTACGGCTTCGTTCCGCTACACGTCAGCCCCACTCCGCTCTTCGCCTCTCCCCTGCTGGGTCCCCTGCTGGGAGAGGCCGACGGGCGAAGCCCGGCGGGTGAGGGGCGCGCACCACCGCGATGCCCGGCTACTCCCTCTGCTCTACGGCGCCGCGAACGTCTTGACCACGAGCGCGTCGGCGCGCGAATTGTCGCCGTAGCCCGTGTCGTGGAAGGTGAAGGAGATCGGTCGTCCGGTGCCGAGAAAGAGCATGTAGTAGACGTGATCCGCGCGCCACGGACCCCACCACCGCCCGCGCGGATCGTGCCCTTTGCCGGGGCCCACGTCAGGCTCGTCGACACCAATGCCGAAGTCGACGCCACCTTCGCCCTCGTTGCGTCGGGTGCCGTCGGCAGCGAAGTCCATGTACTCGGCGTCGCCCACCTTGAGGCCTCCACCGCCGACGCCCCCCACGCCAGAGGCTTGGAGAACGTAGACGACGCCAGGCACCGTCGTGAGCGCGCCGAGCGTGGTGACGGGCAAGACGGGAACGCGCGCGAGATCGAGGTGCGTGCCCAATGACGGTGAGGGGGGCGGTGGCGAGAGCGCGTAGAGCGAGACGGCGATGGTGCCGCTGGTCCTACGCGCAGCGGGTGGCTGGCGAAAACGCAACGCCAGTGGGCGGCCCTGGCCGGTGATCAGCATGTAGTGCGTGCGATCCGCTCGCGGGCCGCCAAACCATTTCGCGCGCCCCGGGCCGTCGGGGGTGGGCGTGTACCCCTTTTGTGGCCGCAGCTGGAGCCTGCCGACATCGATGCCCACGTCACGGCCGCCGACCGCGTCTCGCGCGTCTGCGCCTGTCCCCGCCCATTCCGCGTCGATGGGCGTGCCATCGACATCGAGCGCGCCGCTCGCGCGGAGCAGGTAGATCTCGCCCGGGGCGAGCGGTTTGGAGAAGGATCGCGCGAGGCCCGAGCCATCCACCGCGACGGTGTCCGCGGCGGGAGCGGCGAGGGCCGGGCGCGCCAGCGTAGGCGAGCAGAGGATGAGGGCGAGGGCGACGGGGATGAGTTCGGTCGGAAAGGCGAGTCGGGGCGGCTTTCGCCGGAAATAGCGCCGCATACGGAGCGCATCATGCGCGAAAAGAGCGGGCGGATGGCGAGCCCGATGTTGTTGGGGGAGTCGCGATGGTGGTGGGGCGGGCCCCTCACCCGCCGGGCTTTGCCCGTCGGCCTCTCCCCAGGGAGAGGCGAAGAAGATGGCGCCATGTGCTGGGCGGCGATCTCGGCGCGTTGCGCACGGGGGTTGTGCCGGCCAGTGAGGCGCCATTTGGCAGGTTCGTGCGCTGGAGGCAAGGATATGTCTTTTATCCGTGAGCGTGCTGCCGGCGCCTTTGTGTCGGGAGCGTGACAGTTGGGTTGATTTGGCGATATACGGGGTTGTCGGGTGCGGCGGGTTTATTGGCGGCGGTGTTCCCCGATTTGCGGTCGGCAAAGAAATCGTTGTCGATCGCAATCAATCACTTCGCTTAACAGGTGATCCATGCGCCAGCCCCGCCTTGCTTTCCGTGGGTCGATCCTTCGTTTTGCTTCGCGCCTTCGTTTTGCTTCGCCGGCCGCTTCGTCCCTGATCGTGCGCGCGTACCTGGCGGCGCTGTTCATCGTGCTGACGGCGCCGGCGGCCCTCGCGCAGCAGCGCCCCTTCTCACGAGTCTTTTCCGAGAATCTGCGGGGACGGCTCGAGCTGACGGGCAACACGGTGGTCACTTGCGATGCCACGCGCGAGACGGCAGCGGCTTGTCGCGCGGTCGAACAAGGGGGACCCGGCGGTAGGCCGACCAGCTCCAACGACACGATCGCGACGGCCTTCATCGACGTCGATGGCACGGCGGGTGATCTCGACGGCAACGGCAGCGACGACACGTTCAACAGCAGCTCCTCGACGGCCAGCTTCGGCGGTCAGGTCGCGTGGGCGGGCCTCTACTGGTGGGGCTCCGTCAACGCTGCGGAGTCGACCCGCACGGTGCCCACCGCCGGCCGCAACACCGTGCGCCTGCGCGGTCCTGGCGGTAGCTACCGCGCGATCACGGCCGCCTGGGTGGCCGACGGCGACGATCCCTATCTGGCGTTCGCCGACGTCACCGCGGAGGTCTCGGCACGGGGCGCCGGTGTCTACACCGTGGCCAATGTCACGACGTTCACCGGGCAGGACGATCACTTCGGAGGTTGGGCGTTGGTCGTGGTGAACCGCGATCCGGCTCTGCCCCTGCGCCACGTCTCCATCTACGACGGCCACGCCGCATACGGTGGCGCCAACGTCGTCAATGCCCTCTTTTCGGGCTTTCTGTCGCCGCTCAACGGTCCGCAGGACGCGCGCCTTGGTCTCGTCGTGCTCGACGGCGACGCGGGCAAAGTGGATGCGATCTCGTTCAACGGTCGTCCCCTCACCAACGCGCTCAACCCGGCCGACGACGTCGGCAATTCCACGATCTCGGTGCTCGGTCAGTCGAGGACCTCGCGTGTCCCGGCCCCTGCGAACACGCTCGGCTCCGACGTCGACGTGTTCGATGTCAGCGGCCTCATGGCGCTGGGCGATCGCAGCGCAACCCTGCGCTTCGAAGGTGGCGAGGGCGAGGGCAACTTCGCTGTCTTTGCCGCTTTCGAGACCCTGTTGCACGAGCCCGACGTCACCGTCGATCTGACGGTGAGGGACGTCGACGGCGGCGAAGTTCGGCCGGGCGATCTGCTCGAGTACACGGCGACCATCACCAATCGGGCGACCGCCCACGACGCTGCCGTCAACGTCGTCTTCAGCGACGCCATCCCGGTCGGGACCACTTATGTCCCGGGCAGTCTGCAGATGGTCTCGGCTCCGGCCGGCGCGTTGACCGACGCCATCGGCGACGACACCGGTGAGCGCCGCGCAGTGCCGGATCGCCTGGTCACGCGCGTCGGCGCCGGCGCCAACGCGACAGTCGGAGGCACGCTCGTGCCCGGAGCCAGCGCCGTCGTGCGCTTTTACGTTCGCATCGACGGCGGCGTTCCCGTCGGCACGCTGATCAGCAATCAGGCCGAGACCGCGTTCGAAGGGCAGACGCTCGCTTCCGGATCGACCACCGTCGTTCACGTCGCGCGTTCCACCAGCGGCGGCGTCGCCGGTCCCACGCAAATCCCCGTCACCGCGCCCGCCACCATCCCCGGCGGCATGGGTGGCGCGGGCGGTGCTGCCGGCGCAGGCGGCATGGCCGGCGCAGGCGGTATGGCCGGCGCAGGTGGCATGGCCGACGCAGGTGGCATGGCCGGCGCAGGCGGTCTCGCAGGCGCAGGCGGTGTTGCAGGCGCAGGCGGAGTTGCAGGCGCCGGTGGTGTCGCAGGCGCTGGAGGCGCAGCAGGTGCCGGCGGTGTTGCGGGCGCTGGCGGTGTTGCGGGCGCTGGCGGTGCCGGTGGCGCAGCGGGCGTCGGCGGTAGCGCAGGCGTTGGCGGCACAGCAGGCGCAGGCGGTGTCGCAGGCGCTGGTGGCGCTGGTGGCGTGGCAGGAGTCGGCGGCAACGCAGGCGTTGATGGAAACGCGGGCGCTAGCGGCAACGCGGGTGCGGGCGGCAACGCCGGCTCGACCGGTGTCGGCGGCACGAGCGGTACCAACGGGGCGGGGCAAGGCGGCGCTTCGGGCGCAGCCGGTTCACTTGGCGGGCAAGACACCGCCGACGCCTCGTCTACCGATTCTCTCGGCGACGCGGCCGATGCCGCCATCGATCTCGCCTCGGGCAGCAGCGATGGCAGCGGCGCGATCGCCGACGCATCCTCCGACGGCCTCGGCGCCACCAACGTTCCCGTCGATGCCTCGGGCGCTGGCGGCAACGGTGCAAGCGACAGCGCTTCGAGCACGGGCGGGACGGCGGGCACGGCGGGCGAGGGCGGCAACGCAGGCGCAGGCGCCGCTGCCGACGCGGGCCCCGGACGTCCTCACACCGTCGGCTTCATCTCGGGCGCCGGCTGCTCTTGCGATGTCGGCCATGGATCGTCGAGAGACAACGGCTTCGGCATGTTGATCCTCGCGGCCCTCATCATCATTCCCTGGCGTCGTCGCGCTCGCCGCATCAGCCGCACGTCTCCGACGCCGCTTCCGGTCGCGGGAGCTCCCGGCGCCGGAGGGGTTCGATGAAGCGCTGTTTGACGAGGGCGGCGCGGTTGGGCTTCTGGTGGAGCGGCCCATTCGTCGCCGCTGTCAGCTTGCCGGCTGCGCTCTCCCTTTCGCTTTCCACCGCGCGCGCCGACCTGGCCCCGCAGGTCGAACCCGGCATCGCCAACGATCGCTACGATCCCTCCGAACGCGGCAGCGATTGGTTCTCGGCCGAGTCACTCGATCTCCGGGGACACGGCCGCTTCGCTCTCGGCCTCACGGGTAGCTTCGCGAAAAAGACGCTCGTCATCTTCGACCCGGCCGGCAACGAGCTGGTCGCCCCGGTGCAAGAGCAGTGGGCGCTTCACGTCGGCGCTGCCGTTACGCTCGTCGATCGCGTGCGCCTCGGCGCGAGCCTGCCCCTCGTGCTCGCCACCAAGGGACGGCAAGGGGAGCTGTTCGGACGCTCCTACGCCGCCGAGGAAGGCTTCGCCGTCGGCGATCTTCGTCTTGGCCTCGACGTACGCCTCTTCGGCGAACACGGCGCACCCATCACGATGGCCGCTGGTCTCCAGGCGCATCTACCGACAGGCAGCCGTGCTGCTTTCGTCAGCGACGGCGAGGCGCGCTTCGTCCCGCGCATCCTTGCCGCTGGCGACATTGGCCTCTTCACCTGGGCGGCACGCTTTGGCTTCGACGGACGCCTGCGCCAGGACGACTTCGGTGGCGAGCCGGTCGGCACCGAGCTGGAAGCGGCGCTCGCCGCCGGTCTGCGCCTCGCCGACGGCGCTGTCGTCATCGGCCCCGAGATCTTCGGAAGCACGACGCTCACCGATGGCGCCGCCTTCGCGGAGCGGGGCACCCCCCTCGAAGTGCTCTTCGGCGCTCACGCCAAAATCGCGCAGTCCTGGCAGATCGCCGCGGGCGCCGGTGCCGGCATCAACCGCGCGCTCGGCAGCCCCGCTTTCCGTGTGCTGGCGAGCCTTGGCTACGTATCGCCGCCGCCCGCGCCGCCGCTGCCCCCACCCCCGCCGGCACCGCCCCCCCCACCGCCGCCGCCCGCGCCGCCTCCTCCGCCACCGCCGCCCCCGCCGGATCGCGATGGCGACGGCATCGTCGATGCCGAGGATGCCTGCCCCGACGTCGCCGGCGAACGTGATCCCGATCCGGCGAAGAACGGCTGTCCGAAAGTCGTTGTCGTCGACAAGGAGATCAAGATCCTCGAGCGCATCGAGTTCGAGTTCGGCCGCGCCATCCTCCGTCCCGAGAGCACCCCGGTTCTGGAAGGCGTCTTGCGCGCTCTGCGCGAGCACCCCGAAATCAAGAAGGTCCGCGTCGAAGGTCACACCGACAACCGCGGCGGCGAAGACTTCAATCTCCGCCTCTCGCAGACCCGCGCCGAAACCGTCGTCGCGTGGTTGACGGGGCAGGGCATCGCACCCGATCGGCTCGAACCGCGCGGCTATGGCGAGCGCCAACCGATCGACGAGAACCGCACCGACGACGGTCGCCAACGCAACCGACGGGTGCAGTTCATGATCACCGACAAGGCCCCCCAAGCCGAGACGCCGACGCTGGAAAAGGCCGACAGCGCGGCGAAGCCTGACAAGCCCGTCCTGGCGCCCTGACCGCCCCGTCGCCGTATCGCCCGATCGCGGGTGCGCGCCGACGGAGTATGCTGCGCCAGCCATGGGGTTCCCGTCCGTCTGCGAAATCGTCCCGCTGCAAGCGCCGGTGCGCGCGCTGATCACCGTTCCGGGCTCCAAGAGCATCACCAACCGCGCGCTGGTCCTGGCCGCCCTTGGCCAGGGCGAGGTCACCTTGACCGGCGCGCTGTGGAGCGAGGACACGCAGGCGATGGTCGATTGCTTGGGACGGCTCGGCTTCTCCGTTACCGTCGCCAGCGATCCGGCCGAGTCGGCCAACCGAACCATCGCCGTGGTCGGACAAGGTGGCGCCATCCCCCAGGCCGGCACCCGCGACAAGCCGCTGCCGCTCTTCGTCGGCAACGCCGGCACAGCCGCGCGATTTCTCGCAGCCATGGTCTGCCTCGGCCGCGGAAGCTACCGCCTGGAAGGCGTGCCCCGCATGCACGAGCGCCCGCAACGCGGCCTGTTCGACGCTCTGGTTGCTCTCGGCTACGAGATCGAATCGCTCAACGGCCGACTGCCCGCCGTCATCCACGGCACCGGCCCGCGCCCCGGTCGCACCGCCGTTAGCGTCGACGAGAGCTCGCAATATGCCTCTGCGCTGTTGTTGGCCGGCTGGGTCGGTGGCTGGGAGATTGACATCGAGGGCGGCGATCGCGAGGAGCTCCCTTACGTGGAGATGACCGCGTCGCTCATCCAGGCATTTCCCCGCCACGGCGGTCGCTTCGCCATCGAGCCCGACGCCTCGAGCGGCAGCTACTTCTGGGGCGCCGGTGCGCTGCTCGCAAGCTGCCCGCCCACCGCCACCACGCGCGTCGAAGTCGCGCACTGGCCCGCCACCGGCTGGCAGATCGACGCCGAGTTCCCTCGCCACCTGCCGCTGCCCACAGAGCTGTCCCGTGAACGCGATCTCGGCGACAGCATCATGACCGCCATCGTGATGGCACCCCTCGCCGGGCACCCGACACGCTTCACCGAGCTCGGCCGGCTCCGCGTCCAGGAGTGCGAACGGGTGCTCGCCCTGCGGACCGAGCTCGCCAAATGCGGCGCCGACATCCGCGAGATCGGCGACACGCTAGAGATAACGCCCGGCCCTTTGCACGGCGCTTCCATCGACACCTACGGCGATCACCGCGTGGCGATGTGCTTCGCGATGCTCGGTCTCGTCGTCCCGGGGATCGTCGTCCGCGATCCTGCATGTGTGCGTAAGACCTTCCCCAACTACTTCGCCAAGCTCTCCGCGCCCAGTCCGCAGGGCCTTGGCGCCGCCGTCATTGATCCCGTCACTCGCCGTCCTTTTGCCGCGGCGGGTTTCAGCGACGCCGATTGATCCCGGCCCCCGCGCCAGCCGCGCGCGCGAGTCTTTCTTGTTTCGCCGCCCAGACGGTGGGAACCTCTCACTCGTGGCCGCACTCGTGCGACCCCGCTCTTGCCAGCATGACCGCGTCTTCGCACCGCCTGCGTGATCGCCCGCGCTTCATCGCGGTGGAAGGTCCGATCGGCGCGGGCAAATCCACCCTGGCCCGGCTGCTCGCCGATTCGTTTGGCGCGCGTCTCGTCGAAGAGAAGCCCGAGGACAATCCGTTCTTGGGGCCCTTCTATGCCGACCCGACCCGACACGCGCTTTCGGTGCAGCTCTGCTTTCTCCTGCAGCGGTACGCGCAGCAGGCCGACCTCGCGCAGGGCGATCTGTTCGCCCGCGGCGGCGTGGTCGCGGACTACCTGTTCGCCAAGGACCGGCTGTTCGCGACCATGAACCTGCCGCCTGCGGAGTTCGCGCTCTACGACAAGATCTACGCCACGCTGGCCCCGCGCGCCGTTCCGCCCGATCTCGTCGTCTATCTGCAAGCGCGCACCGAGGTGCTGCTGCATCGTATCTCCCACCGCGGGCGGCGGGAGGAAGCACCGATCGCGCCCGAATACATCCGCAAGGTGGCCGAGTCCTACGCCGACTTTTTCTTCAACTACAATGAAAGCCCCTTGTTGATTCTCAACGTCTCCGACATCGACATCGTCTCGAACGCCGAGGATCGCGCCGCCGTGATCGAGGTCGTCTCCGGCACGCATGCGGGCATCAATCACTGGAGCCGCACGTGAGCTCGCAGGCCAAACCGCCCGGTGCCGAGTCGGTGACCGTCGCGGCGTTGCGTGCCCGCAAACCCGGCGGTCCCAAGATCACCGTGGTAACCGCCTACGACGTCACCTTCGCGCGGCTGGCCGATCGCGCGGAGATCGACGTGGTCCTGGTCGGCGACAGCCTCGGCATGGTGATGCAGGGCCAGTCCAACCCACTGCCCGACACGCTCGACGAGATGATCTATCACGCGCGCGCCGTGGTTCGCGGCATCACGCGCGCGCACGTCGTGGTCGACCTTCCGTTCATGGCGTACGCGACCGTCGACGAGGGCGTGCGCGCGGCGGGGCGTGTACTCAAGGAATCGGGCGCCGCCGCGGTCAAGGTCGAAGGTGGCATCGAGGTGGCACCGCTCATCGCGCGCCTCGGTGAGCTCGGCATTCCCGCGATGGGGCACGTCGGACTCACCCCGCAGTCGTTTCATCAGCTCGGCGGCTTTCGCGTGCAAGGTCGCACCGACGCACAAAAGGCGAAGATCCTGGCTGGCGCCAAGGCGATCTCCGACGCGGGCGCGTACGCCATCGTGCTCGAGGGCATGCCGGTGTCGCTGGCGAATGAAGTGACCGCCTCTGTCCCCATTCCCACCATCGGCATCGGCGCAGGTCCCGGCTGCGATGGTCAAGTGTTGGTGATGCACGATCTTCTTGGGCTCGACGTCGCGTGGTCGCCCCGATTTGCCCGCCGCTACGCCGAGCTCGGTCGCGAGGTCGAGGCGGCTTTCTCTCGCTATGCCGCTGACGTGCGCAGCGGTGCCTTTCCCGCCGAAGCGGAGTCGTTCAAATGAGCCCGCCCTCTCCCTGGCCCGTCCGTGTCGTCTCCGACCTCGCCGAGATGGTGGCCGACACCGCCAAGGCGCGCGCCGAGGGCAAAAGGACGGTCTTGGTGCCGACCATGGGTGCGCTGCACGCAGGGCACGTCAAGCTGCTGGAAGAAGGCCGCAAGCGCGGTGATCGCCTGGTGCTGAGCCTCTTCGTCAACCCGACGCAGTTTTCCCCGACGGAAGATCTCGCGAACTACCCACGTACGCTGCACGACGATCTCGCCAAGGCGGCCGCCGCCGGTGTCGACGTGGCGTTCGTTCCGACCGCCGCTGGCATGTATCCCACCGGCTTTCAGTCTTACGTTCAAGTTCGCGAGCTCGAGCAGGGCTACTGCGGCGAGAAGCGCCCCGGCCACTTCGTCGGCGTCGCCACCGTGGTGCTCAAGTTCTTCAACATCGTTCGTCCCGACGTCGCCCTGTTCGGCGAGAAGGACTTTCAGCAGCTGGCGGTCATTCGCCGCATGGTGATCGATCTCAACCTCGGCATCGAGATCGTCGGCATCCCCACCGTACGCGAAGCCGACGGCCTGGCGATGTCTTCGCGGAACACGTATCTATCGCCGCCTGATCGCGAGCGCGCCCGATCCCTGTCACAGGGGCTCGAGGCCGCCAAGCAGGCGGCCAAGGCCGGCGAGCGTCGGGCCTCGGCATTGAAAGACGCCGCGCTGGCTGTCATCCGCGATGCTGTCGATGCTGTCGACTACCTCGAGATCGCGGATGCCACCACGCTGGCGCCGATCGACACCGTGGATCGTCCCGCCGTGATGCTGGTCGCTGCTTTCGTCGGCAAGACCCGCCTCATCGACAACGCTCAGCTCTGAGCGTCCGATAGTATCGGACAAGGCCATCGGACAAGGCCATCGGCTTACCGCAGGCGGAGGGAACGCCAAACACGGACGTTGTCGATGAGCCCGTCGAAGTGGCGACCGGGCTCATCCTCCCAGCCGATGCGCAGTCCATCGCTTCGATCGGTGGCGACGGGTCCGCCCGCACCCATCGCCACGCGCGTGCCGTCGACCCACAGTGCGATGCTGGTGTCGTCGAAGGTACAGAGCAGGTGTGTCCAACGGCCGGGGGTGATGGCGTCGGAGCGAAGGGCGTAGCCGCCGCGACCGCTGCACATCACGCTGCCGCTCGGCAAGACGTAGAGGCCATATTGGCCGGGGTTCTCGATGACACCCATGCGACGAGTGAGCGGCCGCGCGTTCACCTGCGCTTCGATCGTGATGGTGGGCGCGTCGAGCAACGGGGAATCGGGCAGGATGATGCGGCTCTGTGGCCCGACGTCGATCGCCAGACCGCTCGGGCCGCGCTCGAATCGAACGCTGCGGGATTCGACCGCCAGCGCGCTGGGCGATTCGTCCTTCAGATCACCCTCGAAGCGCAAACAGACGGCGAGGGTGGGATCGCTGGGACAGCCGGTTCTTGGATCGATCAAGGTCGGCGCCGGCGCGGTGTCTACCGGGCTCGGTGCGCCGCTGTCGATGGGGCCCGACAGCGCGTCCGCGACGATGACATCGGAGGTCGGCCTGAAGCCGGCATCGCTCGGATCGCCAAGGCTGGAGCTGCCCATCCCTGCGGTAGAGCCGTTGCCGACGCCGACGGCCGTGTCGACGGCAGCGATGCCGATTTCCGCGGCCGCCGTGTCGAGGGCGGGGCGGCTTCCGCTCGGCGCCGCATCCGCGCGCTGAGATCCCGCCCCGCCCCCCTGTCCGCCCGGGCGCGCCGCCGCCGTCAAGGGACCGGCGGCGCCGCCCCCGTCGAAGCGACAGCCCTCGAGCAGGATGAGTACGACGACGACAGCGCTGGCGGTGGATATGCGCATGGCGAAATTTCCCGGCCGGAAGGAAAGGTGTTTCCGAATCGTCGCAGTGTACTGGAAGGCGCGGCACGGGAGCGGCCATTAGGCATCCGGGTGATTCAGTCCTCCCGAGGACGGACCCGGATCCACTTCGAAAGGACGGGGTGGATGCCGGCTAGCGCCTAACCGAGCAATGCCAGCGGGAGCCCGAGGTACGCGGGCGCTGCCACCAGGGCCCCCAGAGCGTTGATGATCCCGGCTGTCCGATCGCTGCCGAGTGCCCGCGCCAGCGGCCCGAGGAAGAAGGCCCACGTGGCGACGACGAGACCGGCAGCGAGAGCGGCACCCAGGTTGCCGCTGAAACCCAGGCGGTCCCAGACGGCCGCCAACGCCAGAAGCTGTACACCGCCCGCGGTACCCCCGTTGTGCACCACCCGCCAGCGCGCGAAAGCCTCTGCCTCGTCGCGATGGCGATATTGCAGGAACCCCATCAAGGCGGCAGCGGCCAGCAAGAGCACGCCCGAGATCAGCAACAATCGGGTAGTTTCCATGCGCCCGATCTTGCCCGAGGGCGCCGCGATCCCCCGTTCACAACCTCGTCATCGTCGCGTCTGCCAAACGTCAGCGGGTGCGATTGCGATCACCCGGCCCGGTTACACACGCGGGTCGTGCGCTCACGCAGTCGTGAGTTGGAATTTCATCACCACGCGCCGACTCGGGTCGAGGCCTCGGCCGGTCTCGTCGTCCACCACGGCCAGTAACTCCGGGCGGAGCTCGGCGGCGGCGACCGTGACGAATCCCAGGCGTGCGTAGAACGGCATGTTCCAGGGAACGCCGCGGAACGTGGTCAGCGTGATCTCTCGATGGCCCGCGGCCGCCGCCGCTGCGCAGACGGTGCGCACCAGCGCTGTTCCAATGCCGCGGCGGCCGTGTTGCGGGTGCACGTCGATCTCTTCGAGGTGAGGCAGATCAGCAGCCAGGAGTTTGCACAGCGCGAACCCCACAGGCACCTCGCTCTGCAAGGCGACCCACAACCGGCCCTCCTGTTGCGCCAGGCTGAGCTCCGACTCCGCCTTGACCTCGTCGAGGATCGAATCCGGCGCATATCCTTTTAGCAACTGCGCCGCGGCCCACTCGATCGGGCCGAGGAGCGGGACGTCTTCTGGGCGCGCAAGGCTGATGCGGTATTGGGGGTCCATGTTCGCTCTTTGGGTTACGCCAGACGATCGGCCAGCGCCAGGATCTCTTCGCGCATCACCAGTTGCTCACGCCACGCGGGGGGGATCGCTTCCACGCCATAGTGGGCGCCCGCGACCTGCCCGCAGATGGCGGCGGTCGTGTCGGCGTCGTCGCCTAGGTTGGCCGCCATGAGCACGGCCTCTCGAAACGATTCGGTTCGCACGAACGACCAGAGCGCCGCTTCGAGGCTCGCCACCACGTAGCCGGTGCCCGCGATCTGCTCGGCGCTCTTTTCGCGAAACGATCCGCGCGCGATCGCCTCGATGGCGGGCGCTCCTACGAAGCTCTCAGCGTCGGCGAAGACCACCTCTTCCTTGCTGCGACCTTCCAGCGCCCGGTGAATCACGCGGGCGAACCAGCGGCAGGCATCGACGCATTCGGAGGCGGCGTGTGTGGTGCGCGAGCTTTCAGCGGCGAATCTCTCGGCGGCCATCGCGTCGGGAAAGTAGAAGAGAGGCACGGGTGCCAGTCTCATCAAAGACCCGTTGCCGGCCGACAGCGGATCCTCGGAACCTGCGAAAGGGTCGCCGGTGGTTCGGAATCGGCGAAGAGCTTCGGCGACCGTGTTGCCGATGTCGAAGCACTCTCCCGTGCTGCTCAGATAGCCCTCATCACGCCAGCGACAGTAGCGTTGCATCTGATCGAGGGCGTCGAAACCATCGCGTTCGATCAGGCTGGTACCCAGGCAGAGCGCCATCGACGTGTCGTCCGTCCACTGCCCGACAGCCAGGTTGAAAGGCCCGCCGCCGATCATGTCGGTGAGCGGAGGGTAGCTCCCACGTGGTTTGAACTCGAGCGTGACCCCCACGGCGTCCCCGACCGCGAGGCCGAGCAGGCATCCCCGAACGCGATCCCGGTGAGTCACCATGAACGCGCGATCATCCTCCCGACGGCGCGCACCGCGCAGACTTTTTCGATGGCACAAGTCCTTGGAAAGACTGAAGTTCGGGCGGTAGGCCGGCGTCACTAGCGAAAAAGTTCCGGCCTCGTGTCGATCTGGCGAGGCCTGGTTCGTCGCCTTCTTGAAAGCGCGGCTCCGGATGACGAGGCCGCAACCCCAATCAACACAAACAAGGAGAACCCGATGCGAGTCATGGTCATTGTGAAGGCGACGAAGAACTCGGAACAGGGCGTGATGCCGAGCGAGAAGCTGCTGGCCGAGATGGGCAACTACAACGAGGAGCTGGTCAAAGCTGGCATCATGCTGGCGGGCGAGGGCCTCCATCCCAGCTCCAAGGGCAAACGCATCGAATTTTCGGGCGGCCAGCGCCGGGTGATCGACGGTCCCTTCGCTGAAGCCAAAGAGCTGGTCGCGGGCTACTGGCTCTGGCAGGTCAAATCGATGGACGAGGCGGTCGAATGGGCGCGCCGCTGTCCCGATCCGATGCCGAACGAGGAGGGCGTGCTCGAGATTCGTCCGGTCTTCGAGGCCGAGGACTTCGGACAGGAGTACACCCCCGAGCTGCGCGCGCAAGAAGACCGCATGCGCGTCGAGATCGCGAAACAGGCCGCCAAGTAGCTTGCGTCAGCGACTTGCCACCCGAGTGTCGTGGTCGACTCCCTACCGCTGCCAGCGCCAGACCAGCCCATCCTCGGGGTCGATGACTTCGCCGATCTTCTCGAAGCCGCACGCAGCGAGGACCCGCACCGAGGCGTCACCGTCGGGCCGGGTGTGGGCGCGAACCAGACGGGCGCCGGCCGTGAAAGCAAAGGCGACCAGCGCCGCGGCCGCCTCTTTTGCGTAGCCGCGGCGTCGGAACTCGGGCTCGACGGCGTAGGCGATCTCGACGACGCCATCCGCATCCGGCGGGCCCTTGAACCCGCAGCTGCCGACCACCACCCCGGTCGACGACTCGATCATTTCGAAGCCATGCGTCCAGGCGCTGGGCTGCGCCTCTCGCATTCGTGCCAACCATTGCGGCGAGACCTCTGCACGATCGGCAGGGCTCATCGCTTCGATCCGCGCAAGAATCTCGTCGGTCGACTCGAGCCGCAGCCGCAGCCGGGCGGTGGGAATGGTGAGCACTTCGGGCGCGATCATCCGGCGATGTTATCTCAAGGCGCCCTTAGCGGGCGGCGAGGCGGGGCTCGCCGAACTTGAGCAGCGTCGGCGATTCCTTCTGGCTCTCGAAGTCGAGTTTTGCCCAGCCCGGTCCGCGCGCTGCCTGCATCACGCGCGCTTCGTCGAGGATGCCGTCCCATTGACGTCGCCCGCGCGCGAGGTGTTGCGTCTGGTTGCCGATGCCGAGGGGATGTTCGCCCTTGTTCCAGGGGCCCGCCGACTGGACGGCGTTGAGCTCACCGTTGATGTAGAGCTTCATGCTCGGCTCTTCCAGGACCAGCATGAAGTGCAGCCACTGGTTGGTGACCAGACCCTGCTTGGCGAAGTCGAACGCACAC
>JANNNO010000357.1:0-6159 GCA_031398585.1 Myxococcales bacterium
CCGGCCGGCGCGTCTTTCGCTTCGTGAAGGGCCCCCTGTTCGCCAACGTGATTCTGGCCGACGAGGTCAACCGCACGCCGCCCAAGACGCAGGCGGCGTTGCTGCAATCGATGCAGGAGTCGCGCATCTCCGCCGGCGGCACGACCTACGACCTCCCGCTGCCCTTCCTGGTGTTCGCGACGCAGAATCCGATCGAGCAAGAGGGCACCTATCCGCTGCCCGAAGCGCAGCTCGATCGCTTCATGTTCCAGATCGACGTGGGCTACCCGTCGGAAGACGAAGAGCTGCGTATCGTCAGCCAGACCACCGCCGCCTATCGGCCGGCTCTGCGGCGGGTGCTATCGCCCGAACGGATCCTGGAGCTGCAGGATCTCGTGCTGCGAGTGCCGATCGCCGATCACGTACTTCGTCACGCCGTCGCTCTGTGCCGCGCCACCCGGCCCGGGGGCAGCGGCGAGCCCAACCCCACGGCGCCCGAGTTGGTCCGCAAGTACGTTTCGTGGGGGGCCGGTCCGCGGGCCTCGCAATACCTCGTTCTCGCGTCGAAAGCGCGCGCCCTGTTGCACGGACGCTACGCCGTCTCGATCGACGACGTACGCGCACTCGCCATGCCGGTGCTCGTGCATCGCGTGGTCGCGAACTTCCACGCCGAGGCAGACGGCGTCACGGCACGCGCCATCGTCAGGCACGTGATCGACAACGTCGCTCCCGCGGTCTAAGGGCACGCGCTTGGCGTGGCAACCGCCTTCGCTTTCGGGTTCTTCGGGCAGGCCCGTGCTCGATCCGACGGCACTCGCTGGCCTGGCCAGCCTCTCGGTGCGCTCACGCGTGATCGTCGAGGGTGCCTTCTCGGGCATGCACCACAACCTGCACGCCGGAACCTCGATGGAGTTTACCGAGCACAAGGAGTACGCACCCGGCGACGAGATAAGGCGCATCGACTGGAAGGCAGCCGGCCGCACCGGCCGGTACTACGTCAAACGCTTCGAGGACGAGACCGAGATGCGCACGTTCCTGCTCGTGGACGTGTCGGCGTCGATGGGCTACCTGCGCCAAGGGGTCGGCAAGCTCGCGTATGCCGGGATGCTGGCGGGCGCATTTGCTTATCTGCTGGGGCAGCAAGGTGATCCCGCGGGCCTCGTGCTCTTCGACGACAAGACCCGCCACTACCTGCCGCCCAGCACCCGCGGCGGTCAGGTGCGCGAGATCTTCCGTCTGCTCGAGGGGGCGGCGGCCAGCGGTCGCACGATGAGCGAGCGGGCACTGGGACAGGTCGGCGAGCTGGCGGACAAGCGCAGCCTCGTGATTCTTTTTTCGGATCTTCTCGACGCGGAGCCCGAGCGCGCGGTGGTGACGAGCCCCCCCGAGGCCAAGGGCGTGATCACCAAGGCGACGGGCCAGGTGGCGGAACGTCTGGCCAACCTCTCGGCGCGCGGTCATGACGTCGTCGTGTTCCATGTGCTCGATCCCGACGAGATCGCCCTGCCCTTCGACGATCTGATGGCGTTCGAGGGGGTCGAGCCAGGTGACACGCGCACGTTGCTCGCCGAGGCGGCCGACCTGCGCGAAGCCTTCGGGGAAGAGTCGCGACAGTTCCGCGAGCGATGGCGCCTCGCCTGCCTCGAGGCGGGCGTCGAGTATCGCCCGGTGCGCAGCGACGAAGCGCCCGCCGATGTTCTGCGCAGCTTTCTCAGCGCTCGACGCCGAGGGAAGCGTTAGCCTTGGGGTTCCTTGCGCCCGCCATCCTCCTCGGGCTGTTGGCCGCGGCCCTGCCCTGGCTGATTCACCTCATCGGAAAGCGGCGGGCCACGCCGGTCCGCTTTGCGGCCATGCAGCTGCTGCTACGCGCGGAACGTCGAATCGCCGCACGTCGCCGCCTGCGCGAGATCCTGCTGCTGATCGCGCGGACCGCGATCGCAGCGGCCCTGCCGCTCATCTTCGCGCGGCCGTTTTCCGAACGCGTGTCGGACCTTCCCGAAGAGAGTCTTGGTGAGCAGAGCGCCGTCATCGTGCTCGACGATTCGGCCAGCATGTCCCGGCGGGTGGGCGGCGACACGCTGGCAGATAGAGCTCGCGAACGGACCCGCACGCTGCTGCGACAGCTCCCGCCTGCTTCGGACCTGGCGCTCCTGACCACCTCCATCGGTAGTGAGCCGCGCGTGGGCGAGCTCTCGTTGGAGCGCATGAGGCTGCAAGAGGCGCTTGAGGGCACGCCGGTGACAGCGCGCGCCGCCGATTTCCCTCAGGCCATCCGCCGGGCGACGACCATCCTTGCGGCTTCCCAGCGGCGTGAACGACGCATCTTCATCGTCACCGATCTGCAAGCGGCCGGCTGGGGCGACGCCGCCTTGCCGCGCACCGAAGGCGATCCCGAGATCGTGTTGCTCGACGTGACCGACGGAACGACGGGCAACAACCGCGCGGTGCTCTCGGTGACCGCACACCCCGCCCCGGACCTCGGCACCGGAACGGTCGCGGTCAACGCCGAGATCGCCAACTTCGGCGCCACCGCGATCCCAGCTCTCGGCGTCACCCTCAAGATCGACGGCGCCGTCGTGAGCAAAAGCTTCGTCGAACTCGCAGCGGGCGGGCGCCAGAAGAAGACCTTCTTTCACACCCTGACGGGCGGCGGTGGCCACGACGTCGAGGTCACGCTCGATCCCGACGAATTTCCCATCGACGATCGCCGGCTGACCCGCCTGTCGCTCTCCGAAGCGCTGCGGGTGCTCATCATCAACGGCGATGCTCGCAGCGTCGGGCGTGACGACGAGGCCTTCTTTCTCGAGACCGCGCTGCGAACCGGCGATCGCGGCACGATGGTGACCAACACGCTGCCCGAGGACGTTGCCGGCGATCGTCTGGGTGCCTTCAACGTGGTCTTCGTGGCCAACGTCGCCTCGCCCCGCCCGGAGTTGGCAGCGGCTCTGCAAAGCTTCGTCGAAGCAGGTGGCGGTCTCTTCCTCTCGGTCGGCGACAAGGTCGACTCGATCGCCTGGAACGAACGGCTGGGCGGGTTACTGCCGCAGCCACTGGCGCTCATGCGAACCGCGGCTGCTCTACCCGGGCAGACCGCCGGAGAGACCATCGACGATCGCCCCGCGGCGCGGCTGGCGCCCCTCGATCGGCGTCATCCCCTGCTGGTGAATTTTCCCGCCCGCGGCGAGGGCCTGGCATCAGCGCGCTTCTTCAAGTTCTTGCTGCTCGAGCCCGTGCCCGACACCGCGGGCGCGACTGTCATCTTGCGCTACGAGAGCGGCGCCCCCGCGCTGGTCGAGCGGACCGTGGGCAAGGGCCGCGTGATGATCCTGGGAACGACGATCGATCGCGACTGGACCGACCTTCCCATCCGCGCCGGCTTTCTCCCGCTCATCGAACAGGCGGCGCGCCGGTTGGCGGGCGCCTCGGATCGGGGCGGCGCATCGGTGCTCACGGTCGGGCAGGCGCGCGACATCAGTCTGCAAGCCGACGATCGGCGGCTCGAGGTCAGCAAGCCAGACGGAAGCGTCTGGGTCGCCAGCAAGGATCGCAACGCGGGCGCCCGCACGTACACCTTCACCGAGACCGACACGCCCGGCGCCTATCACGTCAGCGTCGCGGGCGCGGATGGGCAACGAGCCCCACGGTCTGTCGAGGGATTCGTCGTGAACGTGGATCCGGCCGAATCGAACCCGGAGCGGCTCGCGCCCGATCGACGTCCGGATCGGCCAGCCGAGGCGGTCGGTGGTCGTCCGCTGCCCAAGCGACGGGTCGAGCTTTGGCACGGCCTGGCCGCCTTGCTGATCGCCTTCGTGCTGCTGGAATCGATCCTGACACTGCGCTGGCGGCGCACGGCTCTGGCCGAGCGCGCCTGAACGCCACGCGAGCCGGCCTTCGCGACGACGATCAATTCGCCGAGAAGACGCCGAGCCCGAGGCGTTCGTCGAGCTCGCGCGGGGTTTCGCCCTGCGCGTTGGCGACGTTGTCCTTGGCGCCCCCCTGCCGCAGAACCGATACCAGATCGGTCCGCCCACGACTCGCCTGCACCGCCCGCCATAAAGGCGTCGCCCCGTCGTTGTCTCGTAAGTTGGGATCCGCCCCCCGTCCGAGCAGGATGGTCGCCATCTGCGTGAGGTGCTCCTGTGCCACGAAGTGCAGCGGCGACCAGCCATCGCGATCCTGCACATTGGGATCCGCGCCCGCTTCGAGCAAGAGGCCGAGCACCCCCACGCTGTTGCCGAGCACCGCCGAATGCAGCGGAGCGCGCTCGTCCTCGTCCTTGACGTCGGGATGAGCACCCGCAGCGAGCAGTTCGCGCACCCGCACGAAGTCACAGACGAAAGCAGCCTGGCCGAGCTCGAGGCTAATTGGATCTTGAGGGGATAGACGCGCCATGAAGATCTCTCAGCCGAGCCGCGGGGGGAATTGCGAGACGTCCGTGCGATACGGCTCGTCGGGTGGATAAAAGACGTGTTCGGCACGCGCCGCCGCCGCCCAGCGCTTCATCGCGGGCAGCCCGAGCAGGAGATCGACATAGGCCTGCGCAGCGGCGGGCAGGGCCACGTCGTAGCCGGCAAAGCGCTGAGCGACCGGGGCGAAAAAGGCATCCGCAATCGAGAAGGCGCCGAACAGGAAGGGGCCGCCCGAGCCGAAGCGAGCGCGCGCATCGGACCACATCGCCAGGATGCGGGCGATCTCCTCGTCGACCCTGACATTGCGACCCGTGCCCGCGGGGAATTGCGCGGTGAAGTTCATGGTCAGGTGACTGCGCAGGACGGAGAACCCGGAATGCATCTCTGCGCACATGGATCGGGCGACGGCGCGCGCGGCGACGTCAGCGGGCCAAAGCTGCTTGTCGGGATGTCGCTCCGCCAGGTACTCGACGATGGCGAGGCTGTCCCAGATGGTGAGATCGCCGTCGATGAGAACGGGAATCCGCCCGCTGGGGGACAGCGAGCCCACCCGAGACTTGAAGGCCGGATCGGCGAAGGTCAACCGACGTTCCTGAAAGGGGATCCCGCTCTGCTCCAAGGCCAACCAGGGGCGCAGGGACCAGGTCGAATAGCTACGATCGCCAATCACGAGAGTCAGCACGACGAAACCTCCGAAAGTCATCGTCGCCGAGCACGGCGGTCAGCGACCGGCGCCTTTTACCACGCCCCCCGCAGATCACGGGGTCCCTGCTGCGCTCAGGCCCGATGGAGCCCGATCAAGACCGTCCGCTGCGGCCGGGAACTTCGCGAATCGCGACGCCGCCGAAATGACCGAGCTTCTGGTAGAGGCACTTGCGCGAGATCCCGAGGATCTGCGCGGCGCGCTTCTTTTCGCCGCCGGTGATGGCGAGCGCGCGGCGAATGAATTCGCGTTCGAAACGCTCGACGGCGCGGAACAGAGACGACGACTCCCCCGCGTCGGTGTCTTCGGCGTCGCGAATCTCGGCGGGCAGGTGCGTGACTTCGATCTGCTCGCGACCGCGCGCCAGGGTAACGGCGTGATTCATGGCGTTCTGCAGCTCGCGCACGTTGCCGGGAAAGGGATAGGCCATCAACGCCACCCACGCCGCGGGCGAAAGCGTCGGCTTCACATCGCCCCGGCGCACGAACTGCCCCATGAAGCGGTCGACCAGCAGCGGAAGGTCGGGCGCCCGATCGCGAAGCGCCGGCACCGCCAGCTCGAAAACGCGCAGCCGGTAATAGAGATCCTCGCGAAAGCGGCCGTCGCGCACCAGCGCGCGCAGATCCCGGTTGGTGGCGGAAAGGACGCGCACGTCGACGCGCACGCTGCGATCGCTCCCGATCGGCTCGAAGACGCCCTCTTGCAGGACGCGCAGGAGCTTCACCTGGGCCTCGAGCGGCAGATCCCCCACTTCGTCGAGAAAGAGAGTCCCGCGGTCGGCGGCAACGAAACGGCCGTCACGGCGACGGTCGGCGCCGGTGAATGCGCCCTTTTCGTGCCCGAAGAGCTCGGCCTCCATCAGCGCGGGCGGCAAGGCGGCACAGTTCACCGCCACCATGGCGTGCGCGCGCCGCCGTCCGTGCCGATGAATGCTTTGCGCGACCAGCTCTTTGCCGGTGCCACTTTCGCCCGTGATCAACACGGCGCCATCGCTGTCGGCGACCGCCGCCACTCGCTCGCGCAGCCGCACGATCTCGGCGGAGCGTCCCACGATGGCTTCCGTCTCCT
>JANNNO010000404.1:0-4463 GCA_031398585.1 Myxococcales bacterium
GGGTTCATCGGAACGACCTTCGGGGCGAGTCTGTTTTCGCTCGCGCTGCTGGCGGCCTTCTACCTCTTACCGGTGGCTGCCTGGGTGGGCCTCTCGGCGCTCACGCTCGTGGCGGCGGTCCTCGCCATCCGGAGGCAGGACAGCGTCCTCGCCAGCATTCCTGCAGCTCGCCCCGTGGCTGGCGCACCCGAGCGGGCGACGAACCGCAAACGGTCGACGGGTCATGGCTACGTGCTCTTGCCACTCTGGCTCTTCCGTTCCGAGCGCATGACCCAGACGGCGCTCTGGATGGTGATTCTCGGTGCCGGGATGCCGTTCGTCTTCGAATTCGAGATCTCGTTTCTTGGCCCCATCGCCGCGATGATGGCCGGTTTCGGCCTGGCTCGCTTCGTCTTCGGTCCCGCGCGGGCCTGGCTCGCGATCTGGCCGCTGTCGAGGGGGCGCTTCGTCGCGGTCCTCGCCGGCACGACCTTGCTGCTCGCGCTGGCATCGGTCGGGTTCGATGCCTTGCGATTTCGCCTCACCAGTGACGAGGGGCTCAAGGAGCGGCTGATCGGCAGCAGCGGTCCGTGCGCCAGCCCCGCTGCCGGTGAAGTGGAGGCGTGCGAGCGGAAGTTGGTCCGGCGATGGGACCGACGCGTCCACCTTGGGTACCGCATGCCCGCTGACGCCGTCGTGCGCGTGCCCGTTCGCGGGAACGATGGAAACGAGGCCGTGGTGCTGCAGCCGAGCCCGAGCGTCGTCGCCGCCTATCGCGAGGCGGCCGCCGCGAAGCTACCCGTGATGGCGCTGTTGCAAGTCTGTGCGGTGGCCCTGGCGTTCCTCCTTGCGGGTAAGAGCGGCGCCGAGCGAATGGGGGTTACCGCCATCTTCCTAGGTATCGGAGCGACCCTCTCGGTGGGGCTCGCCGTGTGGCTCAGCTCGGTGCCGCCGTCGGGGATGTCGGTGGCTCTCGTCGCACTCGCCGCTGCGTTGCTGGGCTGGTCCGCCGTGCGGCTGTTACGGCCGGGCCTTGTCGACGCCGATCGATCGTGAGCACGCCGGGCGGCTGGCAAAAGCCCGGTTGAAAACCGGCCGCCCCCGGGCCAAGGTCGCGCCATGCGAACTCGATCGGCGGTCTGGGGGGCGATCTGGTTGGCTGGCCTTGCCACCGCGGCTCCGAGTCTGGGCTGCCGGGCCACCGCACCGTCAGCGAGTTCGTCCACGCCGAGCCCTTCTGCTTCGGAGGCCGCCTTGAATCTCCCCCCCGGCACCTTGACCCGTCTCTCAGCGCGCAAGGATCGTCACAGCCACGCCGAGCCCGATCGCGTGAGGATGCAGCACCTGGCACTGGATCTGACCCTGGATTTCGCGGCCAAGGTGGTGCGCGGCACCGCGACGGTCCGATTCGTGAGGCCCGATCCGCAGGCGCCTCTCGTCCTCGACACGTTCGGCCTCGCGATCGAGGCGGTCACCGGCGCCGACGGCAAGCCGCGTGCGTTCGTCGTCGGCAAGGAAGATCCAGCTCTCGGCGCACCACTGACTGTGACTCTCGTCGGCAGCGATGCCGAGGTGACGGTGCGCTACGCGACCACCGCGCGGGCCGAGGCGCTGCAGTGGCTGGCGGCTGAGCAGACGCGCGATCGCAAGCAGCCGTTTCTCTTCACGCAGGGCCAGTCGATCCTGACCCGCAGTTACATCCCGCTGCAGGACTCGCCCGGGGTTCGCATCACTTACGAAGCGCGGGTCAAGGCACCGCCCGGCATCACGGTGGTGATGAGCGCCGAGCAGCTCGGCGAGCGCGACGGTGGCTTTGCCTTTCGCATGAAGGAAGCCATCCCGCCCTATCTCATCGCGCTGGCTGCCGGTCGCATCGAATTCGCGAAGATCTCGGATCGCGCGGGGGTCTGGGCGGAACCGTCGCTGGTCAAGTCGGCGCGCGACGAGCTCGAGGACACCGAGAAGATGATCGCGGCGGCCGAGGCGCTCTTTGGCCCCTATCGCTGGGGACGCTACGACATCATCGTGCTGCCGCCGTCGTTCCCTTTTGGCGGCATGGAGAATCCGCGCCTGACCTTCGCGACCCCGACCATCCTGGCCGGCGACAAGTCGCTGGTTGGTCTGGTCGCGCACGAGCTGGCTCACTCCTGGTCGGGCAACCTCGTCACCAACGCAACCTGGTCGGACTTCTGGCTGAACGAGGGTTTCACCAGCTACTGCGAGCAGCGGATCATGGAGCAGGTCTTTTCCCCCGAGCGGTCCAACCTGGAAAAGACCCTCGCGCGGACCGAGCTGGTGCGGGAGCTGGGCGAGCTCGAGCCGTGGCAAGAGGTGCTGCACGTCGAGCTCGACAAGCGGCATCCCGATACCGCCTTCTCGAGCGTGCCTTACGTCAAGGGTTCGTTGTTCTTGCAACGAATCGAGCGCGCCTACGGGCGGGACAAGTTCGACGCTTTTCTGCGCGGCTACTTCGACGACCACGCCTTCCAGAGCATCACCACCGGCGACTTCGTGGCCGCCTACCAAAAGCGCCTGGCGTCGGCAGCGCCCGAGATCGCCCGCACCATCGATCTCAATGGATGGTTGCTCGGTACCGGTCTGCCTGACGATGCGCCGACCTCGCCGAGCACGGGCATTGCCGAGGTCGACGCCGCGCTGGCGCAGTGGGCGTCAGGCAAGCCAGCGGCGTCGCTGGTAACCAACGGCTGGGTGACGCAGCAGTGGGAGCACTTCATCCAGAGCCTGCCCGCTGACTTGTCGTTGGCCCGCCTCACCGAGCTCGACAAGACCTTCAAGTTCACCCGCAGCGGCAACAGTGAGATCCTCACCGACTGGCTGGTGGTTGCGATCCGCACTGGCTACAAGCCCGCCATGCCGCGCCTCGAGGAGTTCCTACTCGGCGTTGGGCGCCGCAAGTTCCTAAAGCCGCTCTACGCCGAGCTGGCCAAGACGCCGGAGGGGCTCGCCTGGGCGCGCGCGCTTTATGTTCGTGCCCGTCCGCGCTACCACGCCGTGGCGGTCGGGACGATCGATCAGCTGCTGTCCTGGAAGCCGAGCGGCGCGCCGTCCTGACCGGCTTGCGCCTTCGGCTTCCAGCGTCACGCTGGCTTGCCCGCGGGAGGGAGTTCGCCGTGCTCGTCCGGTTGTGTTGACGCCGGGGCGGCGCTTTCAGCGGCCGGGCCGCATCGTCTGCGCGCATTGCCTGCGCTGTGGTGTGACCCACGGTCTCACCGTGGTGCCGCGACGACGAAGCCGAGGCTCATTTGGCCGGTCGGCCGAGACAGGACGCGGCCTTCGAGGTTGGCCCCGCAGCTGCAATGACCGGGAGACATGAAAACATCACTCAAGGTTCTCTTCCTCTCCCTCTCTCTCTCGTTCGCGGTCGGCGCCTGTGACACTGCCGCGGGCACCAACGGCCTCAACGGCTTAAACCTCGGCATGGGCGGCGCTGCGGGCGGCGGCGGTATCGCCGGGGGCGGGGGCACGGCGGGCGGCGGCGGCACGGCGGGTGGCGGCGGTATCGCTGGTGGTGGGGGCACGGCTGGCGGCGGCGGCGGTTCGGGCGGCAACGCGGTCGCGCAGTGCCGGGCGTTCATCTCCACTCTGTGCAAGAAGGCAGTGCAATGCGGGGAGATCACCAGCGCTGACGTCACTGAATGTCTCGGGGCGGTGGAAGAAAAAAGCATCCCCTGCCAGCAAGTGACCACGATCGGACCGAGCTACAGCCGTTGCATGAGCGACATGGCGGCCGCTGCCTGCCCGATCGCCTTGCCCGAGAGCTGCAAAGGCGTCTTCCAGGGGCCGGGCGGGGGCGGCAACTGAGCCTCACCGCACACGGGGTGCGCCGGATTCATGCCCGATCGTATCAAGGGCTTTTCATGCGGCGCTCCCTGTGCGATGTCTCGGTGAACCGAGGTCGTCTCGGTGAACCGAGGTCAATGTCGATGAAATCGTGGAACCGTCTCGCCGCTTCGGCGGCAATCTTCCTGTCGCTCGCGGCCTGCAACGACGAGAGTCTGAAGCAGCTCGCAATGGGGCCTAGCCCCGCCAACAACCCGGGCGGACAGACAGGAACTACCGGTGGGCAGGGCGGGACTGCGGCACCCCGGTGGCGGCTTGCAGCCGACGTCTCCGGGCCCAGGACTGACGCCGGGTCCCGGGACGACGCCGGGGCCGACAGCGCCCGGAACCATGGTTCCGGGGCCAACGACGCCGGGCCCAACGACGCCGGGCCCCACGACACCTGGTCCCACGACGCCGGGAACGACGACGCCGGGAACGCCGACGGCCGACGCCGGATCTCAGACGGGTGTTCCGGTCGGGCCGGGGCCAAGCAATCCCAACCCAGGAAATCCTGGGCCGGGCGACGCCGCTCCCCCCGACAACGAATACACGAGCGACAACAATCTCAACGCCTGTCACATGTACGCGTACTTCGTCTGCGCCAAGACCGGCCGCTGCGCCAACATGCCGCTGACGGCTGC
>JANNNO010000406.1:0-6767 GCA_031398585.1 Myxococcales bacterium
CAGCCGACACGTGGTAGTCCTTGTCCTTCTTGAAGGCCGGATTGCGCGTGTAGCACCAGAGGATGGTCCCGAGGCCCAGCTCGTGAGCCGCCTGGAAGCTCTCGGCGACCTCGACGATCTGCCGACCCGATTCGGGCGAGCCGAAGTAGATCGTTGCGCCGATCGCAACCGCGCCCATGTCATAGGCCTGCTTCACGCGGCCGAACATGATCTGGTCGAACTTGTTCGGGTAGGTGAGGAACTCGTTGTGGTTGACCTTCACGATGAAGGGAATCTTGTGCGCGTACTTGCGTGCGACCGCGCCCAACACACCGAGGGTCGAGGCGACCGCGTTGCAGCCGCCTTCGATGGCGAGCTTGACGATGTTCTCCGGGTCGAAGTAGTCGGGGTTCGGCGCGAACGAGGCGCCAGCCGAGTGCTCGATGCCCTGGTCGACGGGGAGAATAGAAAGGTAGCCGGTGCCGGCCAGGCGGCCGTTGGCGAAGAGCTGCTGCAGGTTGCGCAGGACCGGGGTGGGACGATCGGAGAGCGCGTAGGCGCGATCGACATAATCGGGGCCGGGCAGCAGCAATCGTTCGGCGGAGACCTTGGCCTTGTAGCCGAGGAAGGTTTCGGCGTCGTTGCCCAGCAGCTGACGGACATTGGTGGTCATCGGAACGTCTCCTTTGGTCCTCGAACGGAACGCCTCTTCATTACGCGGCGACCCCCTCGGCGTCAATCGAGCCGGCCATTTGCGGCGAAATCTTGACGCGTGTGCTCAGCCTTGGGGTCGCGCGGCCGTCGAGTTTTCGAGCAGCGCGGCGTGGGACCGCCCCCGCGCCATCAAGTGGTGGGCACGACCCTGCCGATAAGAGGGAGCAGCCATGCCCGCATCTTCCCGTCCGGACCGCCCAGCTCGCCTCGGCTCGACCGCGTCCTCCCGCCTGGACCGCCCAGCTCGCCTCGGTTCGATCCTGCCGGCAATCGCACTCACCGCCTGCTTCCTGGGCGCCTGCTATCGCCCGCCCCAGGCCTGCCCGCCTGGTCACGAAGAGACGCGCACCTCGCCCGAGACCTTCTGGTGCCAGGATCCCGCCACCAAGAACGCCGAATTCGTGCGGATGCACCCAGGCACCAAGCAGGCCGAGCAGCGCTGTCCCTTCGCCGCCGGCGTCCTCTCCGGCCCGTTCGAGGCGACTCACCCCAACGGCAAGCGCTGGGTGGTGGGTCGCTACGAAGCCGGCCAGCCGGCGGGCCGCTGGACCCAATGGGATGCCACCGGCCAACGAGTCGCCGAGGGCGACTACCGTGACGGCCGCCTCGTCCAAGGCGCCCCCGTCGCCGTCGCCTCCATCTGCAACACCATCCCCGCCCTCCAATAATCTTCGCTGCACGCGCCCCCGTCTTCACCTCTCCCTCGGGGATCCCTCGGGGAGAGGTCGACGGGCGAGGCCCGGCGGGTGAGGGTGCCCGCGCCCCCGCGATCCCCGCCGCGCTCAGCGCCTGGCTTCGACCGCCGGATCGACGCCGACGGCATCCACCGCGATCCCCACCTTGCCCGCCAGCGCGCGCAACACGACCCCAACTGTCTTGCCGCCAGCCCGCAGTCGCTCACATCCAATCCAGAGCCACTCCTGCACGCGGCGCTGGGACTCGAACCGCTGCCCAGGAGGAAGCGCCTCGAGCAGCTCGGCCACCACCGCCAGAGACTCCTCCTTGCAGGCGTTCGCGCCCTCTTGCGCCAGCAGCCGAACCAGCAGCGAGGCCACCAGCTCCTGAAAAAGAGGATCGAGATGCGTTCCCGCGCCCGCGGTGATGCGGAGAAGCGCGATCGCCTGTCGGCAGTCACGCGCCGAGATTCGTTCGGCTCCCGCCAACCGCTCGACCAGCGCAATTGCGATCGGATCCCGCAATTCGTCAGGTAGATCGTCGAGATCGAGCTTCGTCTTGCCGACGACGGCGGAAAGGGTGAGCGGCCCGCGCTGGCGCGCCTCGTAGGCCAACGTCTCCCGTACGCCGGTCCGTTCGTTGCGCACGGTCAGCTTCCCTTTGACGACGCCGAGCTCCGCCTTTGCGCTCTCGAGGCGATGCCCCGCGAGCAGGCTCGGCCGATGGGCGCCGGCTCCCTTGCGGCCGACCTCGTCGAAAGCGATCGCCGCCGCCACTTCGACCGAGGTCGTCCGATGCCGCGCCACCCGATCGAAGACGTCAGCGCCGGTGCCCGCTTCCCTGATGTTGCTCTTGGCTTCGGCCAGTCGCGCTCGGAACTCGCGCACGGGCGGGCGCGGCCCAAACCGCTTCCAGATGTCGAGCACGTAGGCCGCCTGGCGGATCACCAGCGAGCTCTCGATGCCAGCGACGTCGTCGAAGAACCAGCCGCAGCTGGCGTACATCGCCAAGCTGGCGCGAGAAAGCTCCATCAGTGACAGGGCGTCGTCGATCGCCTGGTCGCGCCCTTTCTTGAGCGCGCCCCTTCCGTTCTTCACGAGGAACTTTGCCCGCACATCAGGCGAGGCTTCGAGCACGGTGCCAAAGGCATCCCGAACCGCCCAGGGATCGTCGAACAACTCGCCGCCGATGTCCTGGAAGAGGACCGCCGTCTCGTCCCGCAGGCGATCCAGGGCCGTTCGCAGCGGTCCTCGCCACGCCTGACTCCAGCCGCTTTCGTCGCGCGAACGCATGGCGCAGCCGCAATCCCGCATCCAGCGGCCGAGGCCGTGGGCGCAGCTCCATGCCGTGCCCTCGCCGAGAGGTCCTTTGCCGAGCTCGGCTTCCCAGGTGGGAGGTTCGGCACGGAAGAAGGCGCCGAGGTTGGTGACCGTCATGCCGGCCTTGACCGCCCCCGCGGTGAGCGCGTGCGCCAACATGAGATCCGAGAACTTCTTGTGATGGCCGTAGAGCTCACCGTCAGAAGCCGCGAGCACCAACCGACTTCCGCTGGCACCCGAACGGTCGGCGCAGGCCTTGATCGTCGCCAGGAACGATTCGCTGTCACGGGTAGCCGTCCCGAACGCCAGTTCACGCGACAAAGGCCCGTCGAAGATCGCCAGGGCAATGCTACGACCCGATCCGTCGCCGTGGACGAAGCGATATCCGCGACCGGTGTCGACCGTGTCGCGATTGACGGGCTTCCACGGACCTCCCGGCGCGCGTACTTGGGCGATCTGCTCGGGCGCCAGGATGGTGTATTCGATGCCGGCTTCGATCAGCGCCTCGAGCGTCGCCGGGTCGGCTCCCGTCTCGGGCAGCCACATTCCCTCGGGCTTGCGGCCGAAACGCGCGACGAAATCCGCGATGCCCCACGCGATCTGCGTGCGCCGGTCGCGCGGCGAACAGAGCGGCAAGATCGGGTGGCCCCAGACCTGCGCCATGGCGCCGCCGGTTCCCAATCGACGCACTTGCGCCTGGTCGCCCGCGGCCATGCGCTCGACCGTGATCGGATCCACCCTCTCGATCCATCGCGCCAACGTCGGCCCGACGTTGAACGAGATGTTGGCGTAGTTGTTGACGACGCCGCGCACCTCCTCTGACGACCCATGGATGCGGGCAAAGGCGTTGGCCCGGTAGCACTCCGCCAAGATGCGCTCGTTCCAGTTCGCAAAGGGCGCCGCCGAAGGCTCGCGCACCAGCTCATCGGTCCAGGGGTTCTCGCGCGGCGGCTGATAGAAATGGCCGTGAACCACCAGCACGCAGGGCGCTGTCGTCTCGACGGGCGCAGAGCTCGTGCCGCTGGCCCGGCTCACGTGAAGTCTCGCGATCGCGTGAGCAAGGTGTCGCGCGCCTTGGCCACCACCGTGATGCCCGCATCGCTGACATGGTGGCGAATCGCATCGCGAGCCAGGTCGTGCCCGATCATGTCGCCGTCGGCCACGCGCACGTTCTTGTCGATGATGGCTCGTTGGATACGAGCTCGCCGACCGACGGTCACGTTGTCGAAGAGAATCGAATCGCGCACCTCAGCGCCCTCGCCGATGACGACGTTGCGACCGAGCACGCAGTCCTTCACGAAGCCACCGGCGATGATGCAGCCGCCGCTGACCACCGACTGTAGAAGCACGCCCTGCCTCTGTGGATCGTCGAAGACCAGCTTGGACGGCGGGTCGGGATAGTTGGCCGACAAGATCGGCCACTCCCAGTTGTAGAGGTTGAGGTGCGGGACCACGTTCTTGAGGTCGAGCGTTGTCTCGTAGTACGACTCGATGGTTCCGACGTCGCGCCAGTACCCCAGCTCACCCGCGTCGCTTACGCCAGGAATGCGGTTCTGGCTGAAGTCGTAAGCGAAGACCCGCCCCGTGGCGACCAGCTCGGGCAAGATGTTGCGGCCGAAATCGTGGTGCGATTCCGCTTCGGCATCCTTGACCAAAGATTCGGCCAGCGGCCCCGGCGCGAAGATGTAGTTGCCCATCGAGGCGAGGCAGCGCGTGGGATCGCCTGGAATGGTCGTCGGATCTTTTTCTGGCTTCTCCTGAAAGCCGACGATGCGGCCTTCCGCGTCGGTCTGCACGATGCCGAAGCTCGAGGCCTCTTCGACCGGAATGGGGATGCACGCCACGGTGGCGACGGCGTTGCGCTGGATGTGAAAGCTCACCATCTGACGCACGTTCATCTTGTAGACGTGGTCGGCGCCGAACACGAGGATGGCGTCGGGCCGGTAGTCCTCGACGAGGTGGTAGTTCTGGTAGACCGAATCGGCGGTGCCGCGGTACCAGGACTCGCCGATGCGCATCTGCGCGGGCACGACGGTCACGAAGTCGGAGTAAGACGAGCGCATGCCCCAGGTCCGCTGGATGTGTTCCACCAGTGACTGTGCCTTGTACTGGGTCAGGACGTAGATCGCGCGAACACCGGAATTCACCAGGTTCGACAGGACGAAGTCGATGATCCGGTAGCGGCCGCCAAAGGGCACGGCAGGCTTGGCGCGGTCACGGGTCAGCGGGAAAAGCCGGGAGCCACGCCCGCCCGCCATCACGAGGGCGAGGAGGCGAAGTTGCGTATCCATTTTCGCCGGCCAGTATAGCGATCCTCGCTGCTTTTGCCTGGTTTTGCGCGGCGGTTTGCGAAACCGGGCCCGGCGTTCCGTTGTCGAAACGAAACACGGCCTCATTTCCAAGGATCGCCGTCGCGGATAAGATGAGACAGCGATGGTACGACCGGAAGAGCGCTTCGAACGTCAGCTCAACGAACTCGCCATGAACCTCTGGTGGTCGTGGAATCCCGCGGGCATCAAGCTGTTTCGGGATCTCGATCCGGAAACATTTCGGGCGTCGAAGCACAACGCTCTTCGGGTCGTGAAGGAGGCGGTGCCCAAGCGGCTTTCGGAGCTAGCGAGCGATGCTCTCCTGCGTGCGCGCGTCGACCGTGCCTATCGCGAGTTCAGAGCCTACATGTCGCCGAACGCAGTGACCTGGGCGTCGACCCACGCGGCTCCACTCCGGGTACGGCCGGTGGCGTACCTCTCGGCGGAGTTTGGTCTGCACGAGTCGTTGCCGATCTACAGCGGCGGTCTCGGTGTGCTCGCCGGCGATCATCTCAAGACGGCTTCGGACCTCGGGCTTCCGATGGTCGGCGTTGGCCTATTTTATCGCGAGTCGTACTTCCGCCAGCAGATCGATCCGCAGGGCCAGCAGCATGCGCAGTACCTCGATTTCCCAATGGACTACTTCCCGGCGACGCTGCTGCGCACGACGGGCGGCGAACCCCTGCTGGTCGACATTCCTCTGACGAACGAGACCCTCTACGCGCAGATCTGGCAGATCTCGGTGGGGCGCACGCCACTGCTGCTGCTCGACACGGACATTCCGCAGAACTCGGTCGAGAACCGTGAGCTGGCGGCGCGCCTCTACTACGGCGATCAGCGGGTGCGCATCCGGCAAGAGTTGCTCCTGGGCGTGGGCGGCATTCGCGCGCTGCGGGCGGCAGGCATCAACTGGGGCCTCCTGCATCTCAACGAGGGTCACAGCGCCTTTGCCACGTTGGAATTCGCACGTCTGCGGATGGAATCGACCGGGGCTTCGTTCTGGGCCGCCGCTCAGGAGGTGGCGCAGTCGACGGTCTTTACGACCCACACGCCGGTCGACGCGGGCCACGACCGCTTTCCGCCCGAGCTGGTCGACGATCATCTCGAGCCCTTGCGACGTTCGCTCGGTATCACGCGCGAGGAGTTCCTCGGCCTTGGGCGGATTCGTCCGACCGATCCCGGCGAAGCGCTCTGCATGACGGTGCTCGCCTTCAAGATGTCCCGCTACGCGAATGCAGTGTCGAACCTGCACGCTCGGGTCACACGCAAGTCCTGGCAGGTCCTCTGGCCCCACCACCGCGAGGACGAAGTGCCGATCGGTCACGTGACCAACGGGGTTCACGTGCGGACGTGGGTCGCCCCCGCGATGCACGAGCTCTACCAGCATCACATCGGCGCCAACTGGATCGAGAACCTCACCGATCCCAGCATGTGGGCGCGCATCGACAAGGTCTACGACGCCGAGCTCTGGGAAACGCACCGGACGCTGAAGGCGAATCTCGTGCACTTCGTGCGTCGCGAGCTGGCCGTGCAGCGGCGTCGCGATGGCTACGGGGAGGATCTCGTGAAGGCGGCGTCCGAGACCCTCGACCCCGATGTCCTGACCATCGGCTTTGCACGGCGGTTCGCGACCTACAAACGCGCCAATCTTATCTTTCGCGATGTCGAGCGGCTGCGACGAATCCTCCTCGATCCGAACCGGCCGGTGCAGCTGGTCTTCTCGGGCAAAGCGCACCCGGCGGACCGTCCTGGCCAGGAGATCGCGCACCAG
>JANNNO010000449.1:0-7656 GCA_031398585.1 Myxococcales bacterium
GCTGGTCGCGCCTCCTGCCGCGCGACGTCGACCTCGGCGCTCTCGGCCAGGAGGCAAAGCGCCAGCTTCGCCGCGAGTCCGATTACCGGCTCGAAGCGAAACACCTGGCGCACTACGTCGCGCTGCTCGGCGGCGATCCTCAGCTCGCGATCCCGCGGCCCTTCGCAGCGCTGACTACGAAGCGCGTGCTCGCGATGGAATACCTAGAAGGCGCACCGCTCGAGGAGCTATGCGGCCCTGGCCACGCACAGGCGACGCGCGATGCCGTCGGCGCGACGCTCTATCGCTTGTTACTGCGCGAAATCTTCGCGTTGCGATTCGTGCAGAGCGACCCCAACTTCGCGAACTATTTGTGGCAGTCGGGGCCGCAGCGGATCGGGCTAGTAGACCTCGGCGCGGCGCAGCCGGTCTCGGCGCGGCTCGCCAAGAGCTATGCGCTGCTCTTGAGATCGGCGATGCAGGCCGACCGCGCGGGGCTGCGTCGCTTCGCGACCGAGGTCGGCTTCGTGCTCGAGGCCGATGGCGCCGATCGGCTCGAACCCGTCGTCGACCTGCTCGCCGCGAGCTGCGAGCCGTTCGCGGCTCGCGGCAGCTACGACTTCGGCAGCTCCGATCTCGCTCACCATCAGACCGGTCTCGCCGAGCGATCGCTTCTTCACGGGGGCCTCCGGGACCAAAACAGTCCCGACCGTAAGAGTCGCCGATGGCGGGTCAGCTTCCCGAAATGCCACGAGGGCACCGACAGAATGCCGGGCCCTCGTGGTGGGTGGTGATTGGTGAACGCGTCAGATAGGCGCGTCAGCTGCTTGGCGCGAGCTACTTGATCGAAAGCAGATCGTCGACGGCAGGATCCGTCTCGATCCAGATGTCCTTGTACTCGTCGAACAGGCCGCCGTTGTGCATCTGGATGCCGAAGGGGCTCTTCTTGTTCGCCGCAGCGGCATCCTTGAACCGGAGCTGCTCGACGCCCTTGCACGGGGTATTGCCCGCGAGCTGGCAGCAGGCAACGCGGAGCTCACCCGTCGTCTTGACGAGCACTTCACATTGACTCCACTGCTTCACGTCCAGTTTGGCGTGCGGCAGCTTCATGAAGAGCGCCCCGCCGTTGTTGTTCTTGCCGGGGCGGTAGTCCCAGGTGTAGCCGTTCGGCGGCTGAACCTGGATGCCGGAGAGGCCGCGAGCCGGCTTGTCACCGTTGCGATTGCCAAAGAAGAGCACGCCCGGCTGGTGGTTGCCGCGGATCTGGCGAACCGAGAAGAAGATGCGGTACGCGCCGTAGTCTTCTTTGGTCCAGATGTCTGCGGCTCTGCCCGTGCTGGCCATGGCGCCCTCTTTGATGACCCAGGCGCCGGCCGAGGCCTGCACCCAGTTGTCGAGATTCTTGCCATCGAAGAGCGGCTTGCAGTTCGGGCAGACAGAGAAGCCGCCTGCCGAAGGTGGCGTCGCGGAGGGAGCCTCGGGCGCGGTGTCGGAAGGCGTGGGGCTGCCGCCGCCGTCGGTGCTGCCCGATGTGCCGCCGGTAGAGGTCGAACCGCTGCCGCCCGTGGCGGTGCTGCCGCTGCCACCGGTCGCCGTGCTGCCGCTGCCGCTGCCGCCGGTTGCCGTGCTGCCGCCGCCGGCGCCGCCGCTGGCGGAAGAGCCGCCGCCGCTACCACCTGAGGCCGAGCCGGTCGAGCCGCCGGTCTTCTTGCCGCCGGTGCTGCCGCCTTTGCCGGGCTCGACCGCCGGGCCGCCGCCGCCCTCCTCGGCGGGAGTTCCACAGGCGGCGAGCAGGGCGCCACAAATGAGAAAGTAACGTGTGTACGTGCGCATGCCCCTTTGTGCCCTGAGGACCCCGGCCACCGTTCGTCTATCGCCCACCCGATCGGACGGGAACGTTCCCATTTTTGACAACCAGCGGCGGTACCGATTCGTACCCGCCGACCAGCGCGTTGAACGCGGTTCGCGCCAACTTCGGGGCAGGCGCCTACGGCGGCGCGGCAGGGGGGGACGAGGGGACGGCGTCGGCGCCAGCGCTCCCGTCGGAGCCGGCAGCGGCGGAGCCAGCGGCCCGACGAGCGCGAGCGGCGCGCATCATCTCTTCGATGGTCATGACCTTGCCCGGGGCGGCGGGCGTGGGGGCAGCGGCTGGTAACGGCGAGGCCGACGAGGGCGCAGGCGTGGAGGCAGAGGCGAAAGGTCGGACGAAGCTTCGGCCGGCCAGAGCGTGGACCGGGCCGACGGTCAGCGTGGGGACGTAGGTCACGACGAGAAGGCCGACGCAAAGGATCGCGAGGGACGGCATCACCGCCCGGGTGACGAGGCCAAAGGGCCGCTTGAAGACGCTGGCGGCGACGAAGAGGTTGGTCGCGATGGGCGGTGCGAGGTAACCGATCTCCATGTTCACGATGAAGACCACGCCGAGATGAAGCGGGTCGATGCCGAGCGCGACGGCGGCCGGCGCGATGATCGGCGTGAACAGCACGATGGCGCTGATGGAATCCATGAACATGCCGGTGACGACGAGAAAGAGATTCACCAGCAGCATGAAACCGACGGGGCCAAGGCCCATGGCGCGAATCTGGGCCAGCGCCGCGTCGGCGACCTCGGCTTCGATCATGAAGTCGTTCACGGCCAGCGACAACGCCACCACCAGCAGGAGACCGCCGAGGTTGGTCGTCGCCTTGACGACGATGGCGGGGATCTCCGACCAGGCCAGGGAGCGATGGATGGCGACCTCGATCAGGATGGCGGCGACCACGCTGACAGCTGACGCTTCGGTGGGGGTAAAGAGGCCGCCGTAGATGCCGCCGAGGATGACCGCCGGCAACGCCAACGCGAAGGCGCCCTCGCGTAGCGCCGCTGCGAGGCGCGACCACGAGAAACGTGCGCCCGCGGCAACCGGGCCTGCGCGAACGACCGAGTAGATGGCCAGCATCGTGGTGATGATGAGCGCAGCTCCGAGGCCAGCGAGGAAGAGATCCCTCACGTCGACGCCGCCGGTTCCTGTGACGCTGATCGCGTAGACCAGCATCGGGATGGAGGGCGGGACGAGACAGCCGAGGCTCCCTGCGGTGGTGACGAGGCCGAGGGCGAAGGGCTCGCGGTAGCCCGCCTTCACCATCGCCGGGAACATGATGCCGCCGATCGCGATGAGCGTGACGGGTGAGCTGCCGCAAAGGGCGGCGAAGATCACGCTGGCGATGAGGGCAGCCACGGCGAGGCCCCCGCGCATGCCGCCCACCAGCGCTTCGGCGACACCGATCAACCGGCGCGCGATGGTGCCCGCCGACATGATCGCGCCCGAGACGACGAAGAACGGGATCGCGAGAAAGACGTTCTTGCTGGTCAGCGACGTCATCTTGACGATGAGCACCTCCAGACCGTCGATGCCGCCGTGACCGGCGTAGAGCGCAAAGGCGAGCGACGCGGCCACGCCGATAACCACGAAGAGCGGCACGCCGAGCGCGAGCAGCGCCACGAGGACGAGCGCGGTGATCACGACGCGGGAACCTCGTCGTCGTCGGAACGCACGCCGAAGGCGAGGAACCGCAGAGCCATGATCGCCAGCGGCAGCGGCAGGAATCCGTAGATGAGAAAACGCGGCACGCGCCAGGCTTCGAAGAGGCCCGCCGTGCCGTCCGAGCTGGCCCATTCGGCGTGGTGGTGCATGGTGTGGGACGTCGCCAGCACCGCCAGAAAGATGGTGAAGGCGGCGGCGATGAGGCGGGCGATGCGCTCGGCGGGTTTGCGCAGGGGAGCGGGCCAGAGCTTGCCGGCCAGCTCGAACGCTATGTGCCCGCGGTCGCGTGCCGCCAGCGATGCGCCGGTCAGAGCGATCCAGAGCATGAAGCAGAGAGACATCTGTTGCGAGAAGACGAGGCCGTTGGGAAGCAGCAGGACGAGCGCCTGGGTTGCAGCCGCGAGTCCGAGGGTGATGGCCGCGGCCTGGGCCCAGCGGCGGCCGCGAGAGGGGGCGGTGGGGATCGATGCGGCCGCGATGCTGGCGGAGGGGGCGTCGGGATCGGGGGACAGGGTTGGGCGTTGACGACGAGCCAGCGCGAAGACGGCGATTGCGTAGGTTGCCAGCAGCAAGAGTGCCGGCGCGATCCAGTTGCGGGCGTGCAGAGCGAATGCTTCCGGCAAGAGCGCGGCGAGGAGACGGGCGCTGCGGCCCTCTTCGGCGGCGAACACGCGGTGGAGCGCATCGAGGAAGACCGAGACGGTCATCACTGCGACGAGAAGTACGATGAAGAAGCGCTCGGCGACGGCGACGGCGCGATCGACGCGGGCGAGGGTTTGGTTCAAGCGCCGAGCTCCTGGGCGTGGCCGGCGGCCCTCACCCGCCGCCCTGCGGGCGTCGGCCTCTCCCAGGGGGAGAGGCGAAGAAGCGGAGGCGGAGAGGGGGCGCCGGAGACTTCCAGCGGCATCAGCGGCCTTTGGGGCCTAGGTGTTTTTCGATGGCGGCCAGGAGGGGTTTGGCGGCGGGCACGGCTTTTGTGTAGGCCTGGTAGACGCGGGCGGTGGCCTTGGCGAGGGCGGCGCGTTCGGCGGTGCTCGGTTTGTAGACGGGGATCTTGGCGCTGGCGAAGTTGTCGATCAGCAGCGGCGCCATCTCGCGGACGGCGGCTCTTCCCTCGCGCGTGATCACGTTGACGTCTTCGGTCAGTACCTTTTGCAGGTCGGGCGGCAGCTTGTCGTATTCCTTCTTCGAGATGAGCACGACGCCCGGCTGGTAGATGTGTTCGGAGAGAGTGAAGTGTTTGATCGCGAGGTGCCACGAGGCCGCGAAGGTGTAGAGCGGCGTGTTGTCGAAGCCATCGACGACCCCGGTCTGCAACGCTGGCAGCACCTCGGTGACGGCGATCGGCTGCGGCAGGGCCCCCAGCGCGCGGTAGGTCTCGAGGTGCACGAGGCTCTCTTGCGAGCGCATCTTGTGCCCCTTGAGATCGCTCGGCCCCTTGATGGGGCCCCACTTCGTGCCGAACGATCGAAAGCCGTTCTCTGACCACAACACCAGCACGTACCCGCGCGCCAGCAGACGGGCCCGCAGGTCCTCGATCAACACGGCATCGAGGATCTTGTCGGCCTCCTCGGCGCCACCAAACAGAAACGGCAGCTCGAGCACCGAGATCTCCGGTACCGACGTCGCCAGCGCCGCGGTCGTCCCGCCCCAAAGTGCGATCGCGCCCCGGCGGCATTCGGCGACAGTCTGGTTCTCGTCGCCCAACGCCGCGCCGAGGAACGCCTTGATCTTGAGCCGCCCCTTGGCCACCGTCTCGACCTTCGACTTGTAGGCAGTCACCTGATCCGCCCAGGGCGTGCCCTCGGGTGCGATGGTCGCCAGTTTCAACGTGATCGGGCCGTCAGCGGCGCGCGCGGGCCGCGGCAACACCGCGGTCGCGGCAGCCGCGCCGGCCACCTGCAGGGCCGCTCGCCGCGCGATCCGCACGCCCCGCTCAGAAGAGCTCATCCGTCTTTGCCTCCAGCTCGGCGGCCTTCTGTTTTTCGAAGCGCGTCTCGGCCGCAAGCTCCGGGATGACGTCGTCCGCCGCCGCTTTCACCTCGCCCAGCAGCTTGGTGAAGAGAGCGCGGTCCTGCTTTTTGACCGCCAGGGTCTCCGCCATCAACACCTTGGTGCCAACGTACTGAGGCGCGATGGCGAGGCTGCGTTCGAAGTGCGTCTGGCTCTTGCCGAGGTCTCGGCCCACCGGCAGCAGCGACCAGTAGACGCCGAAGTAACGGTGAGCCGCCCCGTGGAAGAAAGTCTCATCGAGCTCGAGCACCCGTTCGAGCACGCCTTTGACCTGATCCTTGTTGCCCAGCAAGGCGGCGATGCCCTTGGCCCGCGACCACTTGCCAAGGTTGACCGCGTACCAGTACATCGCTTCGAGGCCCTCTTTGCCGACGACCTTGATCGCCTGCTCGACCTTCTCTTCGGCCAGCACCTTCTGCTTGAAGGCCGGCGACAGCGCCGCTAGCGCACGCTCTCCCGCCGAAACGCCCTTTTCGAACGCGCCCAGGTACTCGTCGTTCTTGGGCCCGAGGGGACGCAAGTGACCATCGGCCAGCAGGTAGTAAGCGCGCGCCAGTCGCGCCAACGCCACACCGTCACCGGGATTGGCGGCAACCCGCGTCTCCCAGGCCGCAATCGCGCGCAGCAGTTGGGCTTTGTCGCCCCGCTCTTTCCACCCGGCCTCTGCAGCGGCATCGGCTGCCACGGCGCTCGCCGGATCCGCGGTGGCGATCCCCGCCCCAGTCGCCGGCGCGTCCCATTGCGCCTTACGACCCGTGCCACAGCCCAAGGCCACGGCCATGACGAGCCCAAGCGAACCGACGACAATCGTTGATCGATGCAACGAATTTCTGAACCCAAGCACCTGACGACCACTAGACGACGCGTGCACCCTACCCTGGTCGATCTCACGCATTCAGCACCTCGTGTCGCCCCAGAATATCGGAGGACGCGCTCCAGCTGAAGAGATCAGCTGTCAGCTGAAAACAATGGTGCGGTTGGCAAAGACGAGCACACGCCGCTGTAGGTGCAAGCGCACCGCCCGCGTGAGTACCTGCCGTTCGAGCTCGCTGCCTTTGCGTACGAGATCCTCGACGTCGTCCCGATGGCTGACGCGACAGACGTCCTGCTCGATGATCGGCCCTTGATCGAGGGCCGGGGTCACGTAGTGAGCGGTTGCGCCGATCAACTTCACGCCCCGCTCCTTGGCCTGGTGATAGGGCTTGGCGCCCACGAACGCGGGGAGGAAGGAATGGTGGATGTTGATGATCCGATTCGGCCAGCGCCCCACGAACGCAGGCGAAAGGATCTGCATGTAGCGCGCGAGCACGACGAGATCGACTCCGGCGGTCGTCAGCAACGTCTGCTGCCGCGCCTCGGCCGCATCTTTGGTTTCAGCGGTGACGGGCGTGTGGGCAAAGGGCACGTCGAAGTGGCGGCAGACATCGGCCAGCGCCTCGTGGTTCGAGTAGACGCCGACGATGTCGCCGCCGAGATCGCCCAGCTGCTGCGCGAGGAGCAGGTCGTAAAGGCAATGAGGCGTGCGACTGACGAAGACCGCCACCTTGGGTCGTGGCTTGTCGAAGGACAGCTCCCAGGCCAGGCCAAACCGGGTGGCAAGCACCTCGAGCGCCTTGCGCGTCGTCTCGAGGTCGAGCTGAAAGCGCGAGAGGTCCCAGACCAGCCGCATGAAGAACTGGCCGCTTTCGGGCTCTGCGTGCTGGTCCGCATCAAGGATGTTGCCGTTGTAGCGAAAGACGAAATCCGACAACGCCGCCACCAGCCCGGTCCGATCCAGGCACGAGACGAGCAGCGTCGCGGTGGTGGGCGCGGAAGGATTCTGGGGGTCCGGCATGGGGGCATGCATTGTCGCGGCAGGCCCGGGCGGGCGCAACGTCGGCGACGATCCTCGTGAATGGCGGCGAGCCGCTTGCCTTGAGGCCTGCGCGCCCGCCAGCTACGATGCCGATCGTGTACGACGACGCAGAAGATCAATTCTTCCAGCAGGGCTATCCGTCGCAGACGCGCAAGAGCCGCCCCGTGCTTGCCGCCGTCGTCGCTTCGGTGATCACCACCATCGTGGTCTTCTTCGGCCTGCGCGAGCTCGAGAACGCCGGCGTGATCAGCTCCCCGCGCGGCCGCACGCCGGCGGCGACTGCGAC
>JANNNO010000450.1:0-6804 GCA_031398585.1 Myxococcales bacterium
TCGGTCAGCCCCGGCAGGCGGGTCATGCGCCGGACCAGGGTGACGCCGACGTTGGCTTCAATGCGGCTGATGGCGCGGCCGACCGTCGACTTCGGCACGCCGAGACGCTTGGCCGCCGCTGCGAGCGAGCCGGCTTCGGCTACCTCGACGAGCACCGCAAGGTCGTCGAATCGCGTTCGCCGTAGCGGTTCGGCAAGTCGAGGCATGGGCCATGGTTGCACTTTCGCAACCTGCGGTCACCCATTTGCGGTCTCGGCAACCCACGGCAGCACGCCTACGGTGGCCGGACACGGAGGGAACAGATGAAACGAGTGGCACTTACGAGACGCGACGTCGTCGCGACCTGCATCGCCAACGGCGTCTTGATGGCGGGAATGTCCATGTCGGGCAAGCAAGTGCTGGCCGCGTGGCAGGAGGGTGAAGCCAAAGCGATGAAGCCCATAAAGCCGACCGCGAATGAAGAGCTGGGCCCGTTCTACAAGAAGGGAGCCCCGAACCGGGCCACCCTTCGCAACGCGGGTGACGCAGGTCTCCCGCTGCGAGTGACCGGCGAGGTGTGGAACACGCGCGGACAGCGCGTTCCCGAAGCGCGCATCGAGCTCTGGCAAACCGACGCCGCCGGCCAGTACGACCTGCAAGGCTACCGCTACCGCTGCAAGCTGATCGCGAGCGAGACCGCGGCATACACCGTCGAGACGGTAATGCCCGGGCCCTACGATATGCGGCCGGTCCAGCACATCCACTATCTGGTGAGGGCGCCGGGACACAAGCCCCTGGTCACACAGGCCTACTTCGCCACCGATTCCTTCTTCGCCGGCGATCCGGCCAAGAACTTCAACAAGCGCAACATGGTCGACCACCGGGAGCTCGTGCGTCCGGTAACGCTGCTGGCAGAGGGCGCGACCACGTTGGCTGCGATCGCCTTCGACATCGTGCTCGAGAGGACTTGAACCATGAACGGTGATCGCGTGATTCAGTCCGACGCCGTCGTGTTGAGCGTTAGGTTCCTCTCGGGCGGTCGATTGGCGGGGGCGTGCGCGGACGGCAAGGTGCGGATGTGGGACGCTCGGTCGGGCACGCTGACCAAAGTCGTGGCGCAAGACGCGGGAGACGTCGCGCCCCTCGTGCTCGACGACGCGGAAGCCTGCGCGGCGATCGGCCCCGATGGCGCGGTGAAGATCCGAGACCTGCGAAGCGGCGCGATCGTGCAGCGTCAGTCAGGGCCCAAGACCAAGGTCAAGAGATTGGCGGCCTCACGCGACGGGAAAATGATTGCGGGTTTTGGTCCCGTCGCCGAAAACGCAAACGAATGGACGGCGCGACTGTGGGATCGCACGGGCAGACAGCGATTCGCACTCCCCTGCGGCTTCGGCGAAGTCTGGGCCACGGCGATCTCTTGGGACGGCGCCACCTTGGCTGCGGGCAGCTGGGACACCGACATCCGGATCTGGAACACCGGCAAGGGTGCGTTGGTTGCGCGGATCGAAGAGGTCACGGTGTCGATGTTCGCGATGGACTTCTCGCCTGATGGCAAGGTGCTCGCGGCCGCCGGCGCCGATCGCACCGTCTACTTCCTGGACACCAAGTCCTGGAAGGTGACGCGCAAACTGACCGGGCAGAACGACGTCATCGTGTCGATCGCCTTTTCGAAGGACGGGCGAAGGCTGGCCACCGGCGGATTCAGCGCGCTGTCGGGCCGACATCCGGCGCAGGTGGTGGTCTGGGACGTCGCTTCGGGCGATAGGGTCCGCAGCGTGACCGCACCGGATGCCGTATGGTCCGTGGCCCTGTCCGAGGATGGGGCCCTGCTCGCGAACGTCACGGGCGACAAGACGGTCGCCCTGTGGGACGCCAAAGCTTAGCCGCCACGAACACCTTGAATGCGGGGACGACGGCGGTTCGCTATCTCAGACCACGGGGAACATCCGGAAATGCCGCGTGCGCGCGCACGCCATGTGGTCCTCATCGTCGTCAGCTTGCGGCTCGCGAGCGTCTTGCCCGCACGCTGCTCCGCCAGGACGACCGGGCATTGGGCTAAGCCCGTCCCGCCCCCAGCGAGACCAGCCGGTTCGCGCGGCGGCAAAACTTCACGGACAGCGACATCACAGATTGCTAAAATGGCGTGATGAGCATCTCGGACCGGCAGAAGCGAGCAGAGGCTCGCCGGACCCGAGCCGTTCTCAACAAGGCAAGACTCGACGCGACCGAAACGGATCTGAGCCCCGTGTCGGGAGCCGACGCCATCTCGCTAGCCGTCCGTTTGACGATTGAGAGCTGGTCGCTCACAGGCAGACCGGAGCCGCAATATGCACGCGACGAGATCCCGTGCCGTTTCGTGCCTGGGCGGCTGACGTGATCGAGCTTCCCGATGACTTTCGCGACCTCCTGATCGAGCTTCACGACTCGGGAGCAGACTTCGTACTGCTCGGTGGCCATGCGGTCGCCTATCACGGACATCCTCGAGCCACCAAGGACATGGATGTTCTCGTGCGCGCGAGCAGCGAAAATGCCGCGCGTGTCTATCGCGCACTCGCCGCGTTCGGAGCCCCGCTGGCGATGTTCGAGGTCAGCGAGACTGACTTCGCATCGTACGATGGTGTGCTCCAAATTGGTCTTCCGCCGCGGCGGATTGACATCCTCAACCGGGCAGACGGCATCACCTTCGACGAGGCCGTGGCCGCAGGCGAGTCGTTCGAGTTGGAGAGCCGGCGGATTCCGGTGATCGGGCGCGACGCTCTGTTGAAGAACAAAAGGGCAGCCAACCGCCCCCAGGACCTCGCGGATATCGAAGCGCTGAATCGATTGATAGGGTCAGAGCCACGGCGCGTGCGGTGACGTAGGCGGCGCCCACCTGTCGTCACACGTCGACGGACATTGTCCCGCCCGCTGTCTCAAGTAGGGGACGGCCCCTACCGACGAGTATGGGCTGATGCGTGGCGCTCGCGTGCTTGGCCTCTGGCTGTGCCTCTTGCCGGCATGTATGGGCGCCGTCACGCCGAACGATGGCACGACGCCAACCAGTGCAGCGGGCGGTGCCTCTGCGACGGCGCCGGGGGCCGGGGCCGAAGCGGGGCGCGGTGGATCCTCTTCTTCTGCGCCACCGCCTTCGGCGCCCGCCGTTAGTTGCTCGGACTCGACGATGCGTCCGGCGTTGGCCAGTCCTTTGCGTCGCCTGACCAAGGCGGAATACGAAAACACGATCGCGGATCTGTTCGGCGCCGAAGCATTGGCGGTCGTCACCGCTGCCGTCTCGCTGGTGGACGCGCGGGCTGCACACGACTTTTCCGTACTCGCACAAGGGATCACCGCTGGTCACGCGCAGGGCTACTTTCAGGCCGCGGATCTGTTGTCGGCCCACGTAACCGCCACGCCGGCCCGCCTTGCCACCCTGGCGCCGTGTCTTGCGAGCGCCAACCCCGACGCCGGATGCGTGCGGGGCTTTGTCGAACGCACCGGCCGTCGGGTAATTCGCCGGCCGCTGAGCGCGCAAGAGATCACGGATCTGCTGGGCCACTATGCGAAGGGCCGTGAAATCGGAAACGAAGACGGCGTTCGGTTGGTTCTGCTCGCCCTCTTGCAAGCCCCGCCCTTCATCTACCGCCCAGAGCTCGGCGATGTTGCCGTAAACACCGAAGCGCCGCAGGTGCTGCAGCTGACCGCGTTCGAGCTGGGCACGCGCCTTTCGTACGTGTTGTGGGGCAGCACTCCGGACGAGCGGCTCCTGGACGCAGCGGCGACGGGAAACCTCAACACCCCCGCTGGCCTCTCGGCCGAGATCGATCGCATGCTGGAAAGTCCGCGCGCGCGGTCCTGGCTGGAACACTTCTTCGCCGAGTGGCTGGAGATCGAGGAGCTGCCGCCGGCGCTGCAAAGCGATGCCTTCTTGGCAGGCATTGCGCGCCAGGGGCTGGGCCATGACATGAACCGGGAGGTCGTGCAGTTTGCGCTTTCCTTCGCGCTTGGTCCTGGAATGGGCGGCACCTGGAAGGATCTCCTCACGTCGCCGATCTCGTTCGTGACGTCCACCAACTTGGCCAGGATCTACGGCGTCCCAGCGGGAGCAGGCGACGGTCGGGTCACGCTGCCCCCCGCCGACCGCGCCGGCCTGCTGACGCGTGCGGCGCTGCTGGTCGCAAGCGGCGAAAGCACGTCGCCGATCGCTCGTGGGGCGCGGGTCCGCCACAAGTTGTTGTGCGCGCCGCTGGCTGCGCCCGACCCGGCGGCGTTTCCTCCCGATGCCATCACGCCGCCGGCCTTCGATCGCAACAAGACGGCGCGGCAGCGGTGGACGGAAAAGACCAGCGCAGGCGCGTGTGCCGGCTGCCACGCCTTGCTGAACCCGATTGGCTTTGCGCTGGAAAGTTACGACAGCCTGGGGCGTTTGCGCCGGACCGAGCCGATCCTGGATCCGCAGACCGGCGCCAAGGTGAATGATCTGCCCATCGACACCAACGTCGACGTCGTCCTGGGATCGCGCACGATCCGCGTCAGCGGGAGCGCCGAGCTTGGCGCCGCCCTGGCCGACGAGCCGGATGCGCAACGCTGCTTTGCCGAGCAGTGGTTCAAGTTCGCCTACCGCCGCCCGCCGGTCAGCGCTGACGCGTGCCTGATGGCAGATCTCGCGACTGCGGCGGCACAGCTTGGCCTCAAAGAGATGATCCGCCGATCGCTCCTGACGCCGGCCTTTCACTCACGCCCTTTGACCCCATGAGCAAGGACGCCGGAACATGACCAGCAGGAATCAGACGCTCTCGCGGCGGCGGCTTCTCCGCGGCATCGGCGGGACCGTGCTGGGCTTGCCCTATCTGCCATCGGTGATGGGGCGAAGCTTCGCCGCACCGGCGCCCAAACGTTTCATCTTCGTTTTTACTTCGAATGGTCAGCTGATCCGGAACTGGTATCCCCAGGGCGCGCTGGCACCGCAAAGCTGGCGGCAGCTGGAGAACAACGTGCGCGAGGCAACGCTGGACGGTGCAGGACCGATCTCGGATGTGCTGGGAGAGGCCTTCGCGCCGGTGAAGAAGAAGTTGCTGCTATTGCGCGGCCTCGACCTGGTGACGCCAAACCAAGGCGGTCACCAGCCGCAGCTCCCGCTGTCAGGCTACATCGACAAGATCAAACGCCACGTCAGCATCGATCAGCTGATGGCCTATGCCAAGGCGGTCTATCCGACAACGCCAGCGCTCGGACAGCCGCGCTCGATGCACCAGCTGATCAAGGGTTGGCAAGCTGCCACCTACGTTTCGACCACCAAGGACGGCGCGGCGATTGCGCACGAGGTGGACGTTGGCAAGAGCTGGCAAAACGCGTTCGGAAACTTCATCGATCCGGGCTCACCAGATGTGGACCTGGAAAAGCGGCGCCAGGCCATGCGCCTTGGTGTGATGGATCGGGTGCGCGAGCAGTACGCTGCCTTGCAAGCGAACCGTCGTTTGGGTGCCGAGGATCGCACGCGGCTCGAGGCCCACGTCACGCTGCTGAGCGATCTCGATGCACAGCTGCGCGGGGCGCCCGGCGGAACCAGCGCCGCTGGCTGCAGCCGGCCCTCCCAGCCAGCGAATCTCAGCCAGGGGAGCCAATCCGACGACGCCACCATTCCGGGACTGACCCGAACCAACATCGATCTGTTGGTCGCCGCCATTCGTTGCGACAGGACGCGCGTCGCCACCTTGATGCTTTGCCCGGGCACCGACCGTCGTGGCTTCGGATTTCTGGGCGGGATTGGCGATCACCACGATCTGTCTCACCAGATGGTCGCGGCCAGAAGCCAGCTCTCCCGCATCAATCGCTGGTACGGCGATCAGGTCGCCTACCTTCTGACCCAGCTCGACCAGGTCGAGGATCCCAGCACGGGGGCAACGTACCTCGACAACTCGGTCGTCTACTGGGGCAACGAGGACGGCTGCAGCGACGGCGATTCCCACGAACAGGCTTCGATGCCGGTCTTGCTCGCTGGCCGCGCCGGCGGGGCGTGGAAGACCGGCCGCTACATCGATTACCGCGCGGTGATCACGGCAGGCGCCGACGAGCAGGGCCCACGTCCCTATTACAATCCGCGGGATCGCAAACCGAACAATCGCGACATCATCGGCCGACCGTACAACTCTCTGTTGATCTCGCTCATGCAGGCGATGGGCCTGGGCCCGTCCGATTATGTGCAGCCGGGTCAAACCGGATTCGGCGCCTACGACGGCAACATCAACAACCAATACGCGCTTGCCGACGGCGAAAAAGGGTTACCGGGTTTGTAGGCCCGCAGGGCCCCGAAAGGAACGTGCACGGCAGGCGCGTCTCGGCGGGCGTCGCAGGCATCGGATCCTCCTGGTCGGGATACCTCTCGCTATGCCAAATGGGGGATTCTGACCGTCTGCCAGAAGGGGTAGTTGTTCCTTTCCGCAAGGGTCGCAGTTCGCCCACCGGGAAGGTCAAAGATGTACAGGCAGGTTGTTCCCCCGAGGTTGGCAGGTTTGACTGCGGGCCTCCTGCTCTCCCTGTCAGCCACCGCCAAGGCGCAAGTCGGCACCGGCTGGATGCAATATGACCCTCCCGAACGAGTCCAGACGCGCGGCTGCGCGACCTATGGCACCGAAGCGGGCGTCGAAAGATTCGGGCTGACCTGCGGCGCAGCCGCGGGCGACAACCGGGCCGAACAGCGAATCGAGAACGACTACTCCGCGGGCACCAACCAGTTCGACGGGGAAGTGCGCGTGGTCAGCCTTGGTGGCACGAACGTCTCGCTCAAGCAGACCTTCATGCCCAACAACGGCGCCTTTCTGATGATCGCCGTCGGCGGCGAGGGCCGTC
>JANNNO010000480.1:0-17542 GCA_031398585.1 Myxococcales bacterium
GCGATCGAGCACGCGCTCGGCGATCGAAAGCGGGGCCACGGGTAGCGCGACGTCTGCCGCCCCGTAGAGAGCGGCCCGGCAGCGGCTGATCTGGGCTTCGTTCAGCATGTCGTCGGTGAGCAGGTGCGGGATGACGGCGACGTCACCCACGTCCAGCACCGCTGCGCCCGCAGCCGGCCCGACCAAGTCGGGCGCGGCGTTGAGCAGCCCCAGGCGCAGCGCCTGCGGGCCGAAGCTCGCACCTCTCACGAGCCCTGCCCCACAGTCCGACGGGATGCCCAGAATGATCACCTTTGCGGCGGGCAGAGCCGTCAAACTGGCTTGCCAAGCCGCCGCGGTGGCCTCCGCCGAGGCCGTGCCGTAGAGCCGCCCCGAGATCCGCTCCTGGGCGGCCTTGCCGGTGGAGACTGTGTGAATGCCCGCGCCAGCCGGGCGGAGCATGAGGCGAAGCTCCTCGAGGGGGGTCACTATGTGAGGGTAGCGCACGCCCCGCGCCGTGGTGGCGGCCGCCGAATGTGGGGTTACCGCGAGACTGACGGCCAGGGCGACGATCGTTGAAATCTCACGAAAAAATTGTCGATCGTTCGCAAAAGAGGCGCCCTTCGTCCAAAACCCGGCGGATTTTGCGCCCTTTCTCGCTTTCCTGACGCCTGGGTAAGCCGCAGACCGCGCTGGCTGCGAAAAAAGCCGGAGAAAATCGCCGTCGCAGGCTCAAGACGCGTCTGGTTGATCCGATTCGAGAAAGCGGCGTAAGATTTCAGGCGATCGCCCTTGTTCCGAGGGCGGCCTTCCGGGCGAGGACGGGGATCATGACAAAGTCGGACCTCATCGAGCGACTGTGTCTCGGGCAAAAGCTGCCCAAGGGTAAAGCAGAGTTGCTGGTCGACACGATCTTCGATTGTCTCGAACAAGCTTTGCGACGTGGCGAGCGGATCGAGATCCGCGGTTTCGGCAGCTTCGAGATCCGGTCGTACAAGGCGTACCAGGGCCGCAATCCCAAGACGGGCGTGCCGGTCTCGGTACGCGAGAAGCGACTGCCCTTCTTCAAGGTCGGCAAGGAGCTGAAGGAACGGGTCAATCCCGGCGACGGCGCCGACGAGCCCGACGAGGAGACCAACGGCAGCGGCGAGGCGTCCCCTGACCCGGTGACGGCCCCGGCCAGCAACCGCGACGAGACCCCCGCGCCCCAGGCGCTCGCGGCCCGCGAATAGAGCGCCCCGCCGGCGCCGACCAAGCGGGTCGAGCCCCCACGATCGCGACCACGATCGCGATCAGCTCGCGAGGGACGGCGCCATCGGAAGGTCGCGAGCGGCGATGAGGGCGCGTTTACGCCGTCGCCCCAGCACGAGGTGCCGCAGGAACGTCGAGGTCAGAGCGAGCTTGCGATCGGCCAGCACATCACTGCCCGAGACCCGAGCCGCGTAGAGCTCGAGCATCCGGCGATCGAAGAGCACGAGCCCGAGGTACGACTGGTAGTCGCGCGCTCCGTAGAGCAGGCGCGCCAGGCGGCCGTCGAGAGTGAGCTCGCGACCGACGACGGCCCTTCGGATCGCCCGGCGATAATCGGAGAAACGAAAGTCCCGCGTGCCGCAGGCCTTCGCGATGGCCGCCGCGGCGATGGGGCCCGATTCGAGCCCCACGGCGATCCCTTCGCCCGTGAGCGCGTCGATGCCCGCGGCGTCTCCCACACACAATAGATGAGGCGCCGAGATCTGCGCGCGCCCGTCGTAGCACCAGGCCGGCCAGCCACGCGCCGCCCCGGGCAAGGTAATCCCGTGGCGCGCGAGGCACGCAGCCAGGATGCGGTCGAGCGCCTTGCCGCCGAGATCGCTCGCTGGGTAGTGCATGATCCCGACGTTCACGCGGTTGCCCGGCACGGGGAAGAGCCAGACATAACCGCGTAGGCCGTCTTCGAACGGGGTGAAGTCGTAGATCATGCGGGCAGGCAGGCCGGGGGGCGCTGGCAACTCGAGCCGGGCGAGACGCAACGGCTGACGCCCTTGCCGGCCTTCGTCGCCCTTGAGATGCCGCCGCACGAGGCTCGCCACCCCGTCGGCGCCCACCAGGACGGCTGGCTGCAAGGTGCGCCCGCCGGTGGTCGTGATCGCCACGCGCCCCGCCTCGGCATCGACCGCCAGGGTAGAGACCCCCTCCCCTTCCTGCACCGATATGCCGAGCGCACGCGCCTGGGCCACCAGATCGGCGTCGAAGTCGTCCCGCCGAACCACGTGCACCGGCCGACCGAGCGTGACCGTGCGACGAAGGGCGCCGTAAATGACCTCTCCTTGCCGCGCCGGAACGCTCGGCACGCGAAGCTCGAGGCCGAGCGTGGCCAGAGCGCTGAGTGCGTGACCGGTGAGACCGCCACCGCAGGGCTTCGGGCGAGGAAAGGTTGCGCGGTCGAGGACCAACAGCCGCCGCGGATCCCAACCTTGCAAGCGCACGAGGGCGACAGCCGTCGCGATCCCGGCGGGACCGGCGCCCGCGATCACGACCTCGGGGGAACGAGACAACACGGGCGCAGAATACGTGGCCGTCCTTCCTGCGCAAGCTCCTCGCGTCGAGTGGGGGGAAGCGACGCCAGGCTCTGCAATCAGAGCCTGCCGCTGTGCTACGGTCCCCCCGTGTCCAGCTCCTTCGGGCGCCTGTTTCGCATCTCGACGTTCGGTGAATCCCACGGCCCCGCGGTCGGCGTGGTGGTCGACGGCTGCCCGCCCCGGCTGCCGATCTCGACCGAGGAGATTCAGATCGATCTCGATCGCCGGCGCCCTGGTCAGAGTCGCATCACGACGCAGCGGCGCGAGTCCGACGTGGTCGAGATCCTGTCAGGCGTCACCGATGGCCTGACGCAAGGCACGCCGATCGCGCTGGTGGTGCGAAATGGGGATCAGCGTTCCGGTGACTACGAGGAGATGCGGCGCAAGTATCGCCCTTCGCACGCCGACTTCACTTACGACGCCAAATACGGCATCCGGGCTGTCGAAGGTGGGGGACGCGCGAGCGCACGAGAGACCATCGGTCGGGTGGCTGCCGGCGCCATCGCTCGCAAGCTCTGCGCCGAGATCGCCGGTATCGAGATCCTCGCCTGGGTCAGTCGGGTCGCCCATCTGGAAGCGACGATCGATCCTGAACAGGTCACACGCGATGCGGTCGAGGCCAACATCGTTCGCTGCCCCGATCCTGGCCGCGCGGACGAGATGATCGCCATCATCGACGCCGCTCGCAAAGACGGCGACTCACTGGGTGGCGTGGTCGAAGCCGTGGCCCGCCGCGTGCCGGCAGGCCTCGGTGAACCGGTCTTCGACAAGCTGGAGGCCGACCTCGGCAAGGCTCTGCTCTCGTTGCCCGCCTGCAAGGGCTTCGAGAGCGGCAGCGGCTTTGCGGGAACGTACCTCAAGGGATCGCAGCACAACGATCCGTTTTATGCCGCGGGTGGCGGACGCGTGCGTACGCGCAGCAACCGCTCGGGCGGCATTCAGGGCGGTATCTCGAATGGCGAGGACATCGTCGTAAGAGCGGCGTTCAAGCCCACCGCCACGATCCTTCGGGAACAAGAGACTGTCGATGTCGAGGGCAACGACACCACGATCAAGCCGCGTGGGCGACACGATCCGTGCGTGCTGCCTCGGGCCGTGGTCATGGTGGAATCGATGATCGCCCTCGTGCTGGCGGATCACCTGCTGCGACAGCGCGGGCAATGCGGCGGCATGCCGCCCAGTAAGATCTGAACGAGCGCGTCGACCACGCGCGCTGGACGCAGCGATCAAGACGCGCGCGAGCGTTTCGATAGGATCCTGCGCAACGATCTTTCTCGCAGGTTGTGCAAGACTGGCTGCAGCCAGGCGAATGCGCGAGCCACTGCCGCGCGCGGTTGCGCCGCTTGGTTGCCTGCTGCTTGCCTCCTCGTTGCCGCCTCTATGCCTCCTGGCCCCGAGCTTGCGTTTGGCCCGAGCGTTCGATTTTGACAACGCGTCGTCGATGCCGCCGCTCGCGGCTCGACAGAAAGGCTCCTCCCCAGTGTCTGGCTGTTTCGCCATCCTGCCCGACGAAGGCTCGGAACAGACGCCTCCCCTGGCGCTGTTCGAGAATCTCGAAGATGCGCTCGAATGGGGTGCGCGTCGCTATCGCGGAGGGACCTTCCGCGTGCGCTACGTCTCGGTCGAAGAGGTTCCCCCTCCTCCGCCTCCCGACGCCGATTGAAGCGCGAGCGCGTGGGGCGTGGTTGCACAACTTGGCCGCGCGGTCTGTGAGGACGTCGGCCAATCAGCGCCAAGGCCACGAGAGATCGTCGCCGCGGGCTGCGTCTGCTGATCAGAAGCGCAACACGTCGACGAGATCACCCGCGCTGAGCGCGGCCCGATCTTGCGGCACGATTGCGACGCCGTCGGCCAGGGCCAGCGCGCTCAGCGATGATGAGCTGCCTGTCACGGCCGTTGCCCAGAGCTCGGCTCCGCGCTGCGAGAGCGTCACGCGCACGTAGTCTTCCCGGCCCACGGCGGAAGCGTGATCACGGGCGATGCGAGCGGTCAGCGGCGGCCCCTCGGCAAGCAGCAGCGGTCGCAGCAAGACACGGAAGACGATAGCGGCGGCCACGGGTACGCCCGGCAGGCCGACGACGAGGGTCTCGCCGAGCCGCGCGGCAAGCGTGGGCCGCCCAGGCCGCACCGCGATGCCGTGAAAGAGCGGCTGGGCACCCAGGCTCGCGAGCGCCGCAGCGGTGTGGTCGGCCACTCCCACCGAAGTGCCGCCGGTCACGATGACGATGTCGGCGGCCGCGGCGAGCTCACGCAGTCGCCCCGCGATGGCGTCCCGATCGTCGGCGACGATGCCGCCCGCGATCACCTCGGTGCCGAGGGACGCGACAGCCGCGCAGAGCGCTCCCTGATTCACGTCGCGGATCTGCCCCGGTCGTGGGGGCACGGACGGGGGCACGAGCTCGGCGCCGCTCGAGACGATGGCGATGCGCCACGGGGTCAACACCTCGACCGACGCGATGCCGACTGCCGCCGAAAGCGACAGATCGCGCGCGGTCAGTTGCCGGCCGGCGCTTGCCACGATCGCCCCCGCGCTGACGTCCTCACCCCGGCCAATCACGTGACGGCCCGTTGCAATGGGGTGATCGATCGTCACCTGACTGTCGAGCCGCTGACACTCTTCCAGCATCGCCACCGCATCGGCGCCGGCCGGCAGAACCGCACCTGTGGAGATCGCAGCGGCCTGTCTGTGCTCGAGCGAAGCGCTGGGAAGATCACCCGCCGCGACGGCGGCGACGATCGACAGGGCGACCGGCTGCGTGGCGCTGGCCTCGCCCAGATCGGCAGAGCGCAGAGCGTAGCCATCCATCGCGGCGCGGGCGACGGGCGGCAGATTCTCGGGAGCCAGCAGGTCGGTCGCGAGCACCCTGCCGGCCGCGCGGTCGATGCTGATCGACTGCCGTGCTCGTGCGGGGCGCGCCTCCTGCAGTCGGCGTCGCGCCTCATCGGCGGAGATCTGATGCAACCAGCTGCCCACGCGCTCGCCTCAGACCGGGAGTACGGGACGGCGGCGGACGGGCCCCAGATCTTGCTTGGTGGTCAAGGCGCCGAAGCGGCGTACCAGCTCGACCCGCAGCGATGCGCCCGGGATGATCGCGTCGACGTGGCCATTGGCGGCGAGCTTGAGCACGTCGATGTCGTCGCGATAGGCGGTGCGCAGCTCTTCGATGAAAGCTGCCCGCTCGGCCTCGGGCCGCGCCGCGATCTTGTTGGCGTAAACCGCGTTGACGGCAGCCTCGGCGCCCATCACCGCGATCATCGCCTGCGGCAGCGCGATGGTGACGTCGGCATCGAACGCCGGGCCACACATGGCGTAGAGGCCCGCGCCGTAGGCCTTGCGCACGATCACCGAGATCTTCGGCACACGCGCATCGGCCACCGCGGAGATCATCTTGGCACCATGACGGATGATGCCCTGACGTTCGACGGCCTTGCCGATCATGAAGCCGGGTACGTCGGCGAGAAAGAGCAGCGGGATGTCGAAGGCGTCGCAGAGCCAGATGAAGCGCGCGGCCTTGTCGGCTGAATCGACGAAGAGCACCCCGCCCTTCCATTTCGGCTGGTTGGCGACGATGCCGACCGCACGACCGCCGATGCGGGCAAAGCCGGTGATCAGCTCGCGGGCAAACAGCTTCTTGACCTCGAGGAAGCTACCCTCGTCGACGAGCGCCTTGATGAGCTCGAACATGTCGAACGACTGCGTCTCCTTGGGCGGTAGGATCTCGTCGATGGGGCGACTCGCCGCCGGCTCCTTTGCGGCAATCACCGAGGGCGCTTCGTCCTTGGCGGGGGTGTCACCGGACCGCTGGGGAAAAAAGGCGAGGTAGTCACGTGCGGCCGCCAGACAGCTCGCTTCGTCCTTCATGAGAAAGTCGCCGCAGCCGGAGACCTCGCAGTGCATGCGGGCGCCGCCCATCTCTTCGAGCGAGACCTTCTCGCCAATCACCATCTCGGCCATCCGCGGAGAGCCGAGGTACATCGAGGCGTTGCCCTCGACCATGAAGACGACGTCACAGAACGCGGGGATGTAGGCGCCGCCGGCCGCCGAAGGCCCGAAGAGCAGGCAGACCTGCGGAATGGCGCCCGAGAGGCGCACCTGGTTGCGGAAGATGCGACCGGCGTGACGCCGCCCCGGGAACATGTCGATCTGATCGGTGATGCGGGCGCCGGCAGAGTCCACCAGATAAAACAGCGGGATGCGTAGCCGGGCGGCGGTTTCCTGAATGCGGATGATCTTCTCGACGGTGCGCGCGCCCCACGATCCGGCCTTGACCGTGGAATCGTTGGCCATGATTGCGACCGGGCGCCCATGCACGCGGCCTATCCCGGTGACGACGCCGTCGGCGGGCAAATCGCCGGCGGTCGCGTTCGCGAAGAGGCCGTCTTCGACGAAGTCTCGTCCGCCGTCATCGCACAGCAATGCGATCCGTTCGCGACAGAACTTCTTGCCGGCAGCGGCGTTGGCCTCGTGGTACTTGGCCACGCCCCCCTTGAGGATGGCGTCGGCGAGCTTGGCGATCTCGTCGGTCTTGCTCATGCGGAGATCATTGTATCCCCGCTGCCGCCGCCCCGCCGCTTTGCCGCGCGCGGGCTTCGCTTCAGCGCCCTGACCAGACCGGCTTTCGTTTTTCGGCGAACGCCGCCAGACCCTCGTTGCGATCCGCCGACTCGAGCACGACCTCGTAGGCGGCCCTTTCGATTTCGAGCCCCTCGGCAAGGGGGCGATCGAACCCGGCATCGAGCGCTCGTTTGGCCTGCGCCACCGCGAGCGGGCCGCCTTCGGCTACCTCGAGCGCCATAGTCATCGCGGCGCCGGGCAGATCCGTCGCGGGAACCACCGACGAGACCAGGCCGATCGCGAGCGCACGGCGGGCGTCGATCCGGCGCCCTGTGAGCACGAGCTCCTTGGCGGCGCCGAGGCCGACCACGCGGGCCAGGCGCTGGGTTCCGCCGCCTCCCGGGATGATCCCGAGGCGAACTTCGGGAAGCCCGAGCTGGACGTGATCGGCAGCCAGACGCAGGTCACAGGCGAGCGCGAGCTCGAGCCCACCGCCGAACGCCACCCCGTTGAGAGCCGCGATCACCGGGCGCGGTGAGGCGGCGATGGTGTCGAACAAGGCGGCCAGCTGGTCGAGGAACCCGCGCGTCTCGCCGAGGGTGAAGCCTTTGCGCTCTTTGAGATCGGCGCCCGCGCAAAAGGCTTTGTCGCCTTCCGCAGTCAGAATGATCGCCGCCGGGTTGGACGCTGCCAGGCGTTCGAAAGCCGCACCGAGATCGGCGACCATGGCCCGCGACAGAGCGTGGGCTGCCGCCGCGCGGGTCATCACCACACGGGCCACGGGACCTTCGCGCTCGATGCGGACGTTTTCCCGCTGCAAGCCGCTGTCGGCGCTCACGATGCCCCTCCGCTGCGCGCGCCCTGCCCGCTCCCGCTGCGCTGCCGGGCGCCAATCGCCGCCCGGTAGTACTTCGACGGCATCTCGTGGCCGACCAGGGTCGATGCCAAGCGCGAGCAATCGATGAGCTTTTCCAGATCGATTCCGGTGCGAACGCCCATGCCGTCGAGCATGTAGACCACGTCCTCGGTGGCAACGTTGCCGGAAGCACCGGGCGCGTAGGGGCAGCCGCCCAGACCGCCGAGCGCGCTGTCGACCGTGGTGATGCCGAGCTCGACCGCGACGAGGATGTTCGCCAGTGCGGTGCCGCGGGTGTCGTGAAAGTGGACCGCCACGTCGGCCGCCGGGATCTCGGCCAGCACCCGCGCGAGCACGTCGCGCACCTGGCGAGGCGTCCCTACGCCGATCGTATCGCCGAGCGAGATCTGGTAGCAGCCGAGCCCGCGCAAGGCGTGGCAGAGCTCGAGCGCCTTGTTCGGATCGACGGCGCCCTCGTAGGGGCAGCCGAAGACCGTCGAGACGTAGGCACGCACACGCATGCCCTTTTCCAGCGCGGGCGGCACCGTCTCCTTGAAGGCCTCGAGCGTGGCCGCGATGGTCTTGTTGACGTTCTTCTTGTTGTGGGTCTCGGACGCGGAGAGAAAGACCGCGATCTCACGCATGCCGGCTCGCTCGGCACCATCGAGCCCCTGCCGGTTCGGCACCAGCGCCGAATAGGCGACCCCAGGCCTGCGCGTGATGCCTTTCGCGACGTCGACCGCGTCGGCGAGCTGGGGAATCCATTTGGGATTGACGAAGCTCGTGACCTCGATGGCGGCAAGGCCCGTCGACGACAGGGCGTCGATGAGCGCGACCTTGTCGGTCGTCGGAATGAGGCGAGCCTCGTTCTGCAGCCCGTCGCGCGGCCCGACTTCGTACAGCTTGACGTCTGCGGGCAGGTTCTCGAACACGGTCTCGGAATTTTACCGCGAAAATGTGGTTTTCGCCGGTCCCGCCCGCGCACCTCGGCGTCAGCGCCCGGCGAGCACGTCTTCGATGAGATCGTCGGTCACCGCCTCGAGGGTGTCGACCACGCGGTCGGCTGGCGAAAGATCGTAGCCTGAGTAGTTGCCCACGCGGATCCCGATCACCTTGGCCCCGGCGGCGCGCGCCGACAGGATGCCGGGCGTCGCATCCTCGAGCACCAGACAGCGCCCCGCCGGCACTGCCAGCCGCTCGATCGCCATGCGGTAGGGTTCAGGATCGGGTTTTCCGCGGCTGTAATCCTCGGCGCCGATGAGAAAGGCAAAAGCGTCGGCGATCCCCAGTTCGGTGACGGCGTCTTGCACCTCGACGCGGCTGGCCCCCGAGACCACGGCGAGCGGACAGCGGGCGGCGAGCCGCCGGACGATGGCGACGGCGCCCGGGAGCGAAGGTAGACCGCTGCGCTCGACCAGGGCGCGTTTCTCCTCCACCGCCTCGGCGATGAGGGCATCCATCGAGACGGTGAGGCCCGTGCGCCGACAGATGAGGTCGTGAATTTCGTTCCAGGAGTGCCCGACCACGAACTGACGCTCCTCGGGGCCCAGCTCCTTGCCGTGGCGAGCAACGGCGAGCACGACCGATTCGACGTTGATCGGTTCGGAGTTGACCAGGGTCCCGTCGAGATCGAACAGCACGGCGGCAAGAGCGGACGTCATCGTGCGCGGCACCTTAGCGCAGTTCACTCGATGAAACGACGCGCACGGCAGGCGCGTTTGGCGCTACCAGAGTTTTCGCAGGACGCTGCCGGGGTAGTAGTGCGAGAGGATCTCGCGGTAACTCTTTTTCACTTCGGCCATGCCGATGGCGCCGGTCTGGCAGAGCCCAACGCCGTGACCGAAACCCCCGCCCCGGAAGGTCGCGGCCCCGTCCTTCACCTCGACGACGAAGAGGGCGCTGCGAAGGTTTCCGAAGGTCTGGCGAATGGTCAGCTCGCCCCGCACCGTCTCGCTCCGTGAGCTGCCGACGATCTTGATGAGCTTGGCGCGACCCGAAACCCCACGCTCTTGCACCTCGATGCTGCGCACGCGGCCGAGGCGCCGCGGACCGAGGAGTCGGTCGAGATCGGCGGCGCTGCGGGTGACGGTCCAGCGAAAGCGATCCGGCCCGCCCTGGTTGCTGGCGGTCCCGCAGTAGGACGACGGCGGGGCTTCCAGGAAGCTGACGAGATTGTCGGGGGTAACGCCCGAGGAAAACGCAGCCGCCCGTGAATCTGGGGGACCGTCCAGGTGCCCGCGCAACGAAGCGTGCGGCGGGGTGTCGGCCCACGCGTTTTCGTTGTGCTCGCTGTGTCCGCCGCAATTGGCCGAATAGACCGTGTCGAGGAGATCCTTGCCATTGGCAACGAAGAGCACCTCACCGCGGGTCGCCTCGACAGCGGCGGTCGTGCGCGGAGTCTCGCGAGCGGCGCCCGCGTAGACCTGACAGTGCGTCTCGGCGCAAAGTCGGAACGGCTCGCCCAGATGGCGCGCGCCGATCTTCACCAGCAGCTCGCCTCGCGCCGCCACGGCCTGCGCCTTGAGGGCCTCGTCGGGCGCCGAGGGGAAGATCTCCGCTGGCACCAGGCCGGCCAGCAAGCGATTGGCCGGAACCGCGTTGACCACGGTGAGCTGTCCGCGACGGCTGATCGTGAAGAGCAAGCGGCCGTGGTAGCTGCCCGAGAAGGTCGAGCCGTTGCTCCTTCGGCCCTGTACGCGTAAGGGCGCCGTGCCCGCGGCGGCGAACCAGATCGCGCCTTCGTTTCGCAACTCGACCGCGGTGCGCGTGGAGGTGGCGACGATGCGGCCAGAGGGTCGCGCTTCGACCTCGACGTGAATGCCGAGAACCGGGCCAGCCGCGCGCAGCTTCTCGGCGGACTTCTCGGCGGCCTCGGCGGTGGCAGCAGGAGCCGCGCCGACGAGAACCTCGCGCTGGTCGAGCACCTCTCCCGCTACGCCAAAGAGCGTGCCGCGTTCGAAGACACGCGCGTCGATGCCTCGCCCGCGCAGATCGGCGACCTTCTTGGCCGCGTCGGCGCCGGCCCCAGCTCGCGCGCGCTGGACGATCGGCCAGAAGCGAAGTTTGGCCGGGGACGCGCCCAGGGCGGCGACACGAAAGGCGTCGGCAGTGCGCAGCTCGGGGCCCTCGTCGCCACCCGGCAGGATGCGCATTCCGGTCTCACCACTGACCGTGACCTCATCGACGCCCTCAGCGATTGCGACGGGCACGATCGGATCGCCGGCTTCGGTGAAGCTCAACTCTGCCGCGTACAGCGCCCGCAACTTGTCCTCGCCCGATAGCTCATCGGCGGCACGCGCCGGAACAACGCAGAGCGCCAGCATCAAGGCAACGATGGAAAGGGGGCGAGGTGGGCCCAGTTTGAACTCCAAACGATGCGTCAGCATTTTCTACTTGTTTCAGACAGCCCAGTGAGCCAATGCCCTCATTTTCGGGGGCAGAGCGGTCGCGTCAGCCCTTTGCCCGACGGTTTTGGTAAGCCATCGGACAGCGGCGGCGCTGACATCGCACCCAAGGTACAACCACTTGGATTCATTTGGGAAAGCTGTATTCCGATGTGCGTCGATCACCGCAACCCAGCGCCCTCGACAGAGAACTGGCGTTCCGGGAAAGGGCGCTGGCATGATGCTAAACGTATCGGACGATGGCTGCTTTGCCTGCACTGCGCATGCGACGAGGAATCCGCTCTCCAGCGGATCGCTCCGTCGTGCGCGAAGTCGAATTGCAGAAGCTGCTTTCGACGCCGGTCGCCGATCTCGTGCTCGAGCCAAGTGGCGTGCTCGCCGAGTGCCTGGATCAGCTGCGCAGCGAGCTCAAGGCCAAGGGGATCACGTTCCTGCCCGAGTTCTACCTCGGTGACGACGACTTCTGGACGACCGACCGAGCGCTGAGCGTGAACATCCCGTGGTACCTGGCCAGCGGCGTCCTGTGGGGCCTGGTCAACGACCACCTCTTCCGCTACACGCGCGCCGAGGTGCTGATGTACCTGCGGCACGAGACCGGGCACGCGCTCAACTACGCTTACGAGCTGTGGCGGCGGCGCGACTGGGCGCAGACCTTCGGCGACTTCCGCCGCCCCTACCGCGACGTCTACAACCCCAACCCGTGGAGTCGCGACTACGTTCGCTATCTGCACCGCACGGGCATGTACCACTACGCGCAAAAGCATCCCGACGAGGACTGGGCCGAGACCTTCGCGGTCTGGCTGGATCCGACGTCGCGCTGGCGCCGCCGCTACAAGGACTGGCAGGTCGCGCTGGCCAAGCTCGAGTACCTCGACCGGTTGATCGATCATGAGGGAGCGTGCAAGGGCGCGCCGCCGAACACGCGACGGGGGGTCCGCTTGCCCTACACCGACATCAAGGAGACCGTCGCCGAGTACTTCAAGATCGCCGACGTCGTCGACAACGATCTGGTCGAGGCTCGCCGCGATCTGCTCGAGATCTTCCCGCGTCGCATCGGCCCCAAGCGTTCGCAAGGGCGCGGCGATGCGCAGTCGGCGGCGCGTTTCATTCAGCAGCACCAGCGACTGCTGATCGATCGGCTCGGGGGTTGGATTCAGAACTCCGACCGGCGGGTCATCAAGCGCTTCTTGCGGCGGCTCGAAGCCGTCTGCACGTCCGAGGGACTCGTGGTTCCCGAGAATCGGCGCGCCGAAAAGCTGGTCGACCTCACCATCGTCGCCACCTGGCACGTGCTCGACGGCATCCACCGGTTGTCCGGCTAGGACAGGGTGTCAGCAGCGGATCGCGGACGCGTGAACGACGTCGTTCGCTCGATGGAGCGGCTCTTCGTCGGCGTACCGGGCGCGCGCTTGCGTCAGGAGGACGAACGCAAGGCGGTCGAGGTCGCGGCCCTGCTGGGCGAGATCGAGCAGGCGCTGCGCCGTTGCGGTCAGCGTCCCGTCACGGTGGTCGATGCGGCGTCGGGTAAGACTTACGTGGGGCTGGTCGCGGCCGAGTTGATCTTGGGACCGCGTGGGCATGGCCGCGTGATCGCGATCGAGCGCGAGCCGAAACGGGCAGCGGTCGCCGCGGCAGCCGCACGAATGCTATCGGCCGGCGTCGAGATCGAGGTGCGGGTTGGCGACGTCGGCGATGCCGAGCTCTGGCCGGCGGCGCCGGACGTCGTGGTGGCGCTGCATGCCTGCGGACCGGCTGCGGATCTCGTGATCGATCGCGCGGTGGCTCACGAGGCCAAGCACCTTTTGCTGGTCCCCTGCTGCACCAGCGAATCCATGGCTTGCATGACGGCAGCGGTTGCGGCGGCCGAACGACAGGGAATTCCGCGACACGCGGGCGTGCGGCGCCGCTACCTGCAAGCTTTCGTCGACGCCGAACGGACTTTGCGTCTGGAGGCATCCGGCTATGAGACCGAGGTCGTCGAGCTCTGCCCGCCTACCGTTACCCCCCACAACCTGCTGTTTCGCGCCCGCCGCGTGGGCGAGCCCAACCGGAAGCAGGCGGCCCGCACGCGCCTCGGCACCCTGCTCGGTCAGTAGAGCGTCACGTCGTCGAGATAGAGATCGATGACCGCGTTCTTCTCGGTCGTGCCCCAATCGATGGCCTGAAGTTTGTCGAGCGCCAGGGTTGCGGCGCTCATGGAGTCGCCCCAGGTCGGCTTGCCGAAGCTAGCAAAGTCGAGTGAGACCTCGGTCCAAGCCGGACCGATCTCGACCACGGCGTTGAAGTGACCGCCCTCGCCCGTCAGATCGCCGCCGAACTTCTTCGACTGCGTCTCGGCGCTGACCAGGCTCACGATGATCTTGCCGGCCAAGCTGGGGTTGTCAGGCGATTCGACGGTGCCCTTCACCTTGAAGCGAAGGCCCCTGTACGCACGCACGTCGTAGCAGCTGCCTGCACCGTTGCCGCCGATGAAAGCGAGCGTCACGCCCGACCATTTGCCTGGGCGGGCGCCCTCGAAGCGAAGCACGCGGTTGCGCCCTTCGGTGACGATGGTGGCGCCTGTGCTCTGAGGCGGATGCCACGACCAGCTCCCGCTGCGTCCGTCGCCCTGCCCTGGGTTGGGCAGCACCTGAAGTGCGGCCGGCTCCCGCTCGAAATCATCCATGCGGCCAGGCATGCCGGAGCCACGCACGGACTCGAGCTCGCAGACCGATTGCACGGGACGCGGCACCTCGGGCAGGACGATGCTGCTGTCGACGGCGGCCACGGGGGTCGCGCAGCCGTTGAGCGCGACCGCGCCCGCCGTGGGATCCGCGGTGACGCTGAAGCGCGCCGGCCCGAGCTTGCGCACGAAGACGGGTTTGCCCGCTTGAACGGCGCCGAGGCCGGCCACGTCATTGGCGGTCTTGACGATCACGCTGAGCGGGGTCGCGTAGCGAGTGCACTCGGCAGCCGTGGTGTCGAAAGTGACGGTGCCGCCCGCGATCGAAGCCGTGCAGGCGCTGCGCGCGCGACGATAACGGAGGATGGTCGATGCCGTGCTGGTCCAGACCTTGTTCGCCTTCCACGCGTTGACCAGGAAATCGAGGTGCCGTTCGTAAAGACGCAGGGGAACGGGACCAAAACCCTCGCCAGCCAACGGAGCGACGTCACGGGTGGTGACGCTGTGAAACTCGCGCAAGGCGAAGCCCTTCTTCTCGATCGCCCGGTGCACGTGCAGATCGAGGATGGCGGACTCCGGGAACGAGGCGTACTTGGAATAGGCGCGTGGCCAGGCGTCGAACTCGAGCGTGTGGTCGTTGCCAGGCTCACGGCCGTTGATCGGAGGAGCGTCAGCGCCATCGTTGTCGTCGCGGCTGCCGGCGCGCGCCCCGAGGTGGCCGGCGTCGCGGACCAGGCCGATCGTGGCGTCGGAGAAGTCGTCGTAGGGGAAGATGAAGAAGGTCACCGGCACGGGCAGCATGCTGTCGAAGATGCGCTTCGACATCGTGATCTCGGCGGCAGCGTTGCTCGGGCGGACGTTGACGTGAGTGAGCGAGTGGTTCGCGATCTCGTGGCCCTTGGCCTGCGCGGCCTTGACCATGTCCCAGAGCTGAAAGTCTTCGCAGATCTTTACGAACGGCCCCAACGTCGCTGTCAGGTTGCGCATCTCGAGCGCGGGCAAAGCGACCCGATCGATCCCGCGCAGCTCGGGGCCACAGAGATCGTCGTGCACCATCGCGTAGGCGGCATCTGCGTCGTCGCGCCAGCCCGCGATCGCCTCGAAGGTGAAAGGCCCGGGATCGGCGGGCGCGTCGCACGCCAGCGGTGTCGTGTCGATACGGCCGGCCGGCGGATTGAACATCGGTGGCGGCGGCGGCTCGGGCGGAGGCGGCGTGACGGTCGGATCGCCCGGGCGAGGATCGCGCGCGCAACCGGCGCCGGTCAGGCCGGGAACGACACCAACAAGAAGAAGCGCGACGAGCGTCGCCGAGAAGATCGAAAGGCGGCTCGACCCGAAGGGGGTTCGCAAACGGCGGACTCCTTGGTAACGAGGGGCTCCGAGGCCGAGAGTACCGGGGGAGCGGCGGCATTTCACCGCTCAAATGCGTTAGACCCCTGGTCAATCTCGACACGGCAGTCGATCCCCTGCCGAACCCAAGGCCGCGCGGCGCCGACGGTCAAGCGAGTGGACGCGAAATCCGCGTCCCCTACGCCGACACTGTCTCACCGGTCAGGGCTTGCTCGCCGGCGAGGTTGCGTCGGGTGTTCGCCGTGGGCGAGCGGGGGTCGGCTTGGTCGCGGGCGCTGGGGCCTTCGGCGCGCGTGGCTCGACCGCGGGCTTGGGTGCGATTGGAGCACCAGCGCCAGGCGAGGCCGCGGCCGCTGGCGTCGGAGCCGTTGGCACTGTGGGATTCGTGGCCGACGGGGGCGTGGGCGGCGATGGCGTCGTTGCCGTGGGAGCTGATGCGCCGGGCGTGTTCGTCGTGGGGGCAGTTGGTGGCGTGGGCGGCGTGGGCGCGGTGGGTGCCGTCGGTGGCACGGCTTCGATGGCGGCACCTCCGGCGTTGATGAAACGCCCCTGCGCCTCTTCGTCCTGGCGGGCGGCCTCGCGGCGCGAGCGCGCCTCCGAGAAACCGAATCGTCGTTCGACGTTGTCGGGATCGGACTCTTGCGTGATGGCCGGCGGCGGTGGTCGCGTGCCGCCGGGCACCGGGCCCGGATCGGGATGGTAACCGCGGTTGGGCATGTTGCGAGGAGCGCAGGCCGCGGCCGCCAAAAGCAAAAAGCCCAGCGTCGTGACCAGCGATGCCGATCGCCCTTGTGCTCGCCCCCGTCGAACGCCGCAATCGCCAACCCGCCTCATGCACCTGAACATGCGCGCGGGCCCCGTGGCTGGCCAGGGATTTCGCGTTCATGCGGCGCGTGTCGGGGGACCCGTGGTGGGAAGAAGAGCGACCTGACGGTCCTCTAGAGCGGGGTCAACGGCGGGAGTGCTCTCGCCTGGCGCGAAAGGACAGCATGAAGCCGGCTCACACACCCCGTCCCTTGTCTCGTTGGTCGTCGATTGTTCTGTGCAGTGTTCTCGGCGGCTCGGCCGTGGGCTGTGGGCCCGAGGCGAGCAAGACCGACAACCCGGCGACGGGCCGCACCGGGGGCAGCACAGGCGGTAGCACGGGCGGTAGCAGCGGCGGTGCTGGCGGCAACACGTTGCCCGCGGGCGGCAGCGGCGGCGCAGGAGGCTCGACGTCGCCCGGTGGCCAGGGGGGAACGACCACGCCGGGAGGCGTCGGGGGAGCGCCCGCGGGCGGCGCTGGTGGCAATGCGGGAGGCGCCGGCGGAGGCCCACCGATCGTGGCAGGTCCGCAGATCCCTCTGCCGATGGCGGTGACCGCTCACTTCGACAACCAAGGTTGGTATGGCGATCCGTCTCTCGAGCCTGCTATCGCGGGCGGCAAGATCATCTCGCAAGGTGTTTCGGTCGCGGGCCCGTGCGCTCAGCGCCAGGATCCGAAGCGCGGCGACTGCCTGAAGATCACTTACACCCCGCCGGCGGGGATCACGCCGCCCACGATGGGTGGCTGGGTCGGTGTCTTCTTCCTGACGACGTCCAAAGGAAACCCGAACGCGACACCGCCGACCAAACCTGGTGACGCCAACTGGGGCGCCGAGCCCGGCAAGAACGTGGCTCCCGGCGCGACGAAGATCTCGTTCTCCGCCGCTGCTGAAGTCGACGGCCAGGCGGTGACCTTCAAGGCCGGCACGATGTCGGACAGCTTCGTCATTCCCGAGCAGAGCGAAGTGCTCGGCACCGCGTGGAAGGCGCTGTCGCTTCCGCTCAACGGCGCGGCCTACGGCACCAATCTCCTCGGAGCGTTCTCGTGGGCGCTCAAGGAGACGACGAAGCCAGCGACCTTCTACCTCGACAACATCGTGTGGGAGTGAGGCGCGCACCTCACCTCCCGCTCGGTCCGCACGCAGCCTTGGCCCTCTTGCTCTCCTGTAACCCGGCCGGTGAGCCGGATGGCGAGGCTGCGTCTGGAACCGGTGGACGAGGATCGATGCCAAGCGCGTCCGCGCCAGATACGAACGTAGCGACGGGGGGCAACGCCGGGTCGCACGACGCTTCACTGCCGCAGACGCCGGAGCCAGGGACCGGCGGCGGTACAGGTGGCAGTGCGAGTGGAGGAGCGGGCTCGGGTGGACCCAG
>JANNNO010000593.1:0-15161 GCA_031398585.1 Myxococcales bacterium
GCGCTGGGCATTGCGCGTGTAGGATCCGCGACATGGCGCCTTATCTCCTTCTGGTCGAAAGCGACCCGGAGCTGCAACAGCGCATCGGCAACGCCTTCCGAGAAGCTCACTACGAGCTGGCCACCGAGGCCGAAGGGGTCTGGGCCAGGCGCAGCGTGCTCATCCGACCGCCCGATGCTGTCATCCTCGATACGTCGCTCAACGACGGCAGCGGCTTTGCCGTGGCCGAAGCCCTGCGCAAGGATCCCGAGACCGAGAAGGTCCCGATCTTCTTCGTGGCCAGCCGCTTTCGCGGCGCCAAACACCGCAGCGAGGCGCGCCGGCGGTTCGCCCCGGCTGAATACCTCTCGTCGAGCCCGGCCGATCTCGAGACCCTGCTGGCGCGGGTGCTCGAGACCATTCCGCCCAAGGCGCCCACGACCCCGAGCGCTCTCATCGACTACCCCGGCGGCAAGGTGGCCGACCCCGCCCAGCAGCGCGAGCGGCGCGAGGTCGAGGAGGAGGCGCGGCGACTGGCGCAGCGGGCGGGCTGGCGGGGGACCATCGCGAGGGAGCCTTTCGCGCGGGTGCTGGCGCGGCTCTACCTCGAACGCAAGACCGGCGCATTGTTGCTGGTGCGCGATCGGGTCAAGAAGATCGTCCACTTTCACGACGGCTATCCCATCTCGGTGCGGTCCAACGTTCTGGCCGAGTGCCTGGGGCAAATCCTGCTGGCGCGGCGGCTGATCGACCGGGGCGTGCTGGAAGAATCGCTCGAACGCATGCGCCAGGAGCGGCGGCAGCAGGGCGCGATCCTGGTCGAGATGGGCGCTCTTTCGCCGCACAACCTGACCCGCGCGCTGGTGGGGCAGATGGAGGCCAAACTCTACGAGCTGTTCGCGTGGCAGACCGGCAGCTTTCGTTTCATCGAGGGCAAGCGGCCACCTCAGGTCTCGGTGCGCCTCGAAGATCCGCCAGCGGCGATCATCCACGAGGGGATTCGGCGGCACTACGACGGCGATCGGCAGAACGCCGTGCTCGACCGTTTCGAGGGGCAATACGTGGCGCTGAGCCCGGACCCGCGACAGCGTCTGCAGGACCTCAGCCACGACCCGGAAGAGCGGGCCTTCGCGTTCGCCATCGATGGAACGCGGCGGCTGGCCAAGGTGCTGGAACAGGCGAACATCCCGGCGCGCGAGGCGCGGCTTTTGCTGGTGGCGATGGGGGAAGCGGGCATGATCGAGCCTTCGCGCACGCCGACCCGGCGCCACGACGCCGACAGCCACGAGGTACTCACCGACACCGGCTCGGGCAGCCGCGAGAGCTGGCAGCGGCCGCCGGATCGGCGCTCACGCGAGGAGCTCGAGGCGCTCTACGAGGGCATGTTGATGCTCTCGCACTTCGACGTGCTGGGCGTCGCCGAGGACGCCAGCGGCCACGAGATCGAAAGAGCTTACGAGCGGCGCGCACGCGAATTTCACCCCGACCGTTTCCGTTCGCACCCCGAAGAGAAGCGCGCGGTCGCTCGCCGCATCTTCGAGTGCCTGGGCGAGGCGCACGCGACGTTAGGGGACACGGGGCGACGGCGAAAGTACCTGCAACGGCTGCAACGCGAGCGCGACGAGCCGGCGCCCGCGATCACGTTTCACAGCCCTCCCCCCGCCGCCGAGGAGGTCTATTACGCCGGCGTCGAACAGCTGCGGCAGCGGCGCTACCAAGAAGCCGCCAGCGCCTTTCGGCAGGCGGTGACGCTGGCGCCGGGGCAGGCGAGTTATCACGGGGCTCTCGGCTGGGCGATCTATCGATCCGCGCCGGCCGAACCGGGCGCCATCGCGGCAGGGAGAGCCGAGCTCGAACGCGCGGTCGAACTCGGCGAGCGGGATCCCTGGGTCCACGTCTCGCTGGCGCGCTTTCACGCCGAGACCGGCGCCGCGGATCGGGCGGTCACGGCGTTCGAGCAGGCGCTGAAGATCAACCCCGGCCTCGGCGACGTCGAGGAAGAGCTGCGGCGGTTGCGGGGGGACGCATGAGCGGAGGCGTGCGGGCCAGTCACGTTTGGTTCGACGGCAAGCTCGTGCCTTACGACGACGCTCAGGTGCACGTGAGCGCCTTCACGTTGCACTACGGGCTGGGCGCGTTCGAGGGCGTGCGCGCATATCGGCGCGACGACGGATCCACTGTCCTGTTTCGCCTCGGCGATCACATCGAGCGGCTGTTCGAATCAGCCAAGATCGCCGCCTTCGAGATCCCGATCGAGCGCGCCGAGATCGAGGCGGGCTGCCGAGAGGTTGTCAAAGCCAACGGCTTGCAAGAGGGGTACGTGCGGCCGCTGGCGTTCACCGGTGCCGGTATGCTGGGCATGGGCGCGCGGGGCAATCCCGTGCACGTCGTGGTCATCGCGTTCCCGTGGGACAGCGTTCTTGGCGCCGAGGCGTCTCGCAAAGGGATCCGCGCTCACGTCTCGAGCTACACGCGCGGGCCGATGAACGGCGCCATGAGCAAGGCGAAGATCGTCGGGCAGTACGCAACCTCGGTGATCGTGAAACGCGATTCGCAGCGGCTCGGCTACGACGAGGCGATCATGCTCGACGGTGAGGGCCGGGTCGCCGAAGGCAGCGCGGAGAACGTCTTCGTGGTGTGGAAAGGGCAGCTCTATACCCCGCCGCTCGATCTACCGATCCTGGCCGGGATCACGCGCGCCTCGGTGATGACGCTCGCGCGGCAGGCGGGCATCGACGTGGTCGAACGCTCGTTCAGCCGCGACATGCTTTACACCGCCGACGAGGTCTTCTTGACCGGCACGGCGACCGAAGTGACGCCGGTGCGTGAAATCGACGGGCGGGTCGTTGGCAAAGGCGAGCCGGGGCCGATCACGCGGCGGCTGCAGGATGCTTTTTTCAACAGCATCCGGTCAGCGCAGTCGCCTCACCCAGCGTGGCTCACGGCCGTCTGATAGGTCGTCACGGCTGGCTGGTGAGCCGCCGCACGTTCATCACTGGCGAACGCCGGATGCCGCGGCGGCACGTTGCGCGGAAAAATCTTCCTGCGTTATGGATCGGGAATGAAGTCGTCGGGTCGCTGGGCGGCTGCCGCCATCCTGCTCGTGCTCGGCGGGGTCGCCCTGTTCTTCCTTGTCACCCGCGGGGGCGGCACGGCGTCCGATCGCGCGGCACGGTCGCTCGCCAACCGGCCCAGCGCGCGCAGCTCGTTCACCGAGCCCACGTCGGCACCGCGACTGATCGCGACGGGCAGCATTGCGGGGCGCGTGCTCGACGAGCGGGGGCAGCCTGTGGCGGGGGCCCGGATCTGCGCACGCGGCAGCGCCGACGATCTCTCCGATGAACAGCTGGGGCTTCCCTTCTGCACCGAGACCGACGGCGCCGGCGCCTACCAGGTGACGGCGCTGCTCCCCGCAGCCTACGATCTCGACGCCAGCGCCCGCGGTTACAAGCCCGGCCGCCACGACGTCGACCGTCGCGGAGCCATCGCCGTGGCGGCGGGCCAGAAGCGCGAGGGCGTCGACATCACCTTGCGCAGCGGGGGCGTCGAGCTCGTGGGCCGCGTACGTGACATCGGCGGGGGGGTCGTCCCCGGCGCGACCGTGCACGTCTACCCCGCGGGCCTCGGCGCCTGGTCCAAGCAGGCGGCCGCCGCCCGCACGACCGCCGATGGAGAAGGAGAGTTCCGCGTCTTCGTGGCGCCGGGTCTCGTCGACGTCTCGGCGCAGGCGCCGGCTTATGGCCGCGGCAGCGTGAGCGCGAGCGCACCCGGAAATTCGGTCGAAGTCTTGCTGACGCCCGAAGCCGTGCTCTCAGGCCGCGTCGTGCGCATCGATGGCGAGACAGTGGCGGGTGCTCTCGTGCGCTCGGGGCCGATCGACGGCTCGAGCTGGAACGGGCAGCGCTCGGCGCTCAGCGGTGACGACGGTCGCTTCACTCTCACGCGTCTCGGCCCCGGCCGTTACAAACCGACCGCGAGCCACGACGAAGGCGTCGGGACGGCGGCGGCCAGCGTGCGACTCGGCTTGGCCGAACGCGTGGGCGATGTCGAGATCGTCATGCACGCTGCGGTCACAGTCACGGGCAAGGTGCTGATTGCACCGGGCGACACCCCCTGCGAGCAGGGCTCGGTGACGTTGATTGATCGGCCCCTCGATCGCAGAGGCAGCGGCAGCATCGGCCCAGGCGGCGCTGTCGCCATTCGCGCTGTCTTGCCGGGCAGCTACGACGTTCACGTCGCCTGCCACCGCCGCCCGCGCAGCGAAGCGCGCCTCGTCGTTGGCGCCAAAGGCACGGGCCCACAACGCTGGCTGGTGGGGGGCGGACAGAAGGTCACCGGCACGGTCTACGACTCAGCCGGCGCCCCGCTGGCGGGCGTCGCGGTTCGCCTCGGGGCCAGCGGCGGGGATCCACGCGGCAGCCGCGAATCGTCCATGGGCGAGACGGGCGCCGACGGCAGCTTTTCCATCGAAGGCGTCGCCCCGGGTGCCTACTCGGCCTGGGCCGTGGGCCCCGGAGTTCCTGCCTCTCGCTACTCGAAGTCGATCGAGGTGAAGGCCGGGGAGGATCTACGCGATTTGGCTTTGACCCTCGAGACCGGTGGCGGCGTGCAAGGCTCGGTGCTCGACGAACGTGGCCGCCCGGTGGCCGGAGCGCGCATCAGCACCCACGGCGATCATGGACATCACGGCGCCGGCGATGCGCACGCCAACGCCGAGGGCCGTTTCCAGCTTTCGGGCCTGCTGCCCGGCGCGTGGCGTTTGTCCGTCAGTCGCGAAGGACGGGCCTTGCGCCGCGCCGGCAGCCGAGACGACGACGTGCAGGGCGAACGGATCACCGTCGCCGAGAACGAAATCACCCAGGTCACCCTGCGGGTGGAAGGCGAGGACGGTGTCATCCGCGGTCGCGTGACCGAGGCTGGACGGCCGGTTGCCGACGCGCTGGTCGACGCCCGCCGCGAGAGCGAAAGCGCCAGCGCCGATCCGGCCGGCTCGCGGCGGGCGCTGCGCGGCGGTTGGGGCCGCCGGCCGGCCGTGACCGATGGGGAAGGCAACTTCGAGCTTCGTTCGCTCAGCGTCGGCAAATACACGGTGCGGGCCTTCCGGCGCGGCGGCGGTGAAGCTCTGGTGGAACACGTTGCCCTCGGCGCCAGCGTCACCCTCGACATCCGCCCCACCAGCGGGGCCACCGGAACGGTCGGCGCGGAAGCCGGCCCACCGGAATCCTTCACATTGACGATCACCAACGCGGCCGAGGGGTTCCGTCGCGAGGAGACGTTCTGGCGCACCGACGGTCGCTGGGAGCTCAACGAGCTACCCCCTGGCAACCTCCGGCTGACGGTGGCCAGCAAAGAAGGCACGGCCGAGACCACGGTCGTGCTCAAGGAGGGCGAGCGCAAGGAGGGCATCGCGCTCCGGCTGGCACCCCGCGCCCGGCTGCGCGGCCGAGTGATCTCGTTCGAGACCGGCGAGCCCCTGGCCGGCATGATCGTCGGAGCTGCCCCGGCGGGCCAGGGCATCCGCGTCGAAACCGACTCGTCCGCCGAACGGCGCCAGATCACGGACGCCGAGGGCCGCTTCGAGCTCGAAAACGCTCCCTCGGGCCGCGTCTGGGTCGCCACGATCCCCCGTGACCGAAACCGGGCAACCCACGGCTTCGGCAAGGTCAGAGCCGAGCTGCGCGCGGGGGAGACGATCGAGCTTCCCCCGATTCGTTGTCCGAGCCTGCGGCTCAAACGGCCGGCCCGCGCTGGCGATCTCGGCTTCACCTTGAAGCAGACTCCCCCCGACCCCGAGGACCGCCCGGAAGTGCGCACCGTTGCGGTGGTCCGACCCGACGGGCCAGCCGCCGCCGCCGGCATGCAAGCGGGCGATGTCATCGTCTCCGTCGACGGCATCGACGTCACCGGCGCCAACGACTACCTCTACTTCACCCTCTCCGAGGTTGGTTCTCGGCAGCGAATCCGCTTGGGGCTGGCCTCCGGCCGGGAGCTGGTCATCGTCGCCGGCGCGCCGCTCTGACCCGGAGCGCGGTGGGATGGGTCCGCCGGATGGCGCGCGCCATCCCGCATCGGCATGGAAAACGGAACCACGCCCGGGCCGCGGACCACCGAAGCTGCGTTATGCTGCCGCGGTTTCGGGGAGGTGCCCGTGGACAGCAGGCCCTGCATTCATTGCGGGAACGAACATGACAGCCGGACGCGATTCTGTCCGCGCACGGGCAAGGCGCTCGATGCCGGCGGCATGCCCACGCGCGCCTCCGGTTCGGGCCGTTCGACCCGGCTGATGTTCCTGCCGACCGACCTGCCCCTGCCCGGGGGAAAGCCGCGCCCAAAATCACCCACGCCCTTCAGCACCATGGCCCCGGCTTCCGAGCCGGTCGAACCTCCTGCGGCGGGTAGCAAGACGGCGTCCGCTTCGGGTTTCATCGAAACGCCCGCTGATTTCAACGCGACCCTCGCTTACGGTGTGGCGCCTCTGGCTGCCGCCGCCGCGCGCCCGCGGCCGCCAGAGCCGTCGCGCACGTCGACTCCGACGTCGGTCTTTCTCCCGGTGCACGCCAAGACGATCGTTCCGGCACCGTCAGCCGAGAAGAACCCCGCGCGCTCATCGAGCGGCGAACCGCGCCCCTTTCGATCGCCGCTTTCCGCCGATGACCTTGCCTTCGCTCCCACGGCAGAGCTTCCGGTCCTGCGTCTCGATGCCAGTGGCAACGCCGTGCCTCCGGTCACGGTAGCTGTAGCGGTAGCCGTTGCGGCGCCGGACGCCGCGACGCCAGCGCCGCCGAGTCGGCATGACGCTGTCAATGCTGTCGACGACATGGCCACCGTCGCGCAGCCGATCCTGACCGGCTGGGACGAGCCGGCGGCTTCGGCGCTGGCGGCTTCGGGCGAAGGCGCGCAGACCACCGCCGTCGAATCGGTGGTGCCGGCGGTGCGCCCGAGCATTCTCGGTCCGGGTGCTTACGACACGGCTTCCGACGCCGACTCGTTGCCGGCAATCAACGAGCCGATTGGCGGCGACGAGGCTATCGGTGAAGGTATCGCGGGGGATGAACCGTGGGTCCCATCGCCAGCATTGTCCGAGCCCGAGGGGACCGCCAACGAGACAGACGCAGACGCTCCGGAAGCGTCGACGGCGAGCGCGAAGCCCAAAGGACGAGCGAAGCCGCGCGGGAAGCGATCCAGGGCAGAGGTCGCCCGGCCCGAGACCGAGACCGAGACCGACAGAGGCGCCTCCGATGCCAGCGGCCTGGCAGGCAACACCGAGATCACGGGGGCTCCCGGAGATCTTCCGCTGGCACCTTCGGCCCCCGCGCCGGCCCACCCCGCCTCGATCTCGATGTTCGAGGCGCTCGCGGGCAAGACCGAGATCGTCGTCGCGGCGCCCGTCGCCGAACGTCAGGCGGTAACCTCGGTGAGCGTCGACGAAGAGTCCGCAGCGGCAGCGGCTGACACCACCCCGCCCGCCTCCTCGACCGACGACGAGATCCCGGCGCCGGGCAGCCAAGAGGTTGCGTCCGCCGCGGAATCCGAAGTGAGTGACGTTGCGGCGGAGCCGCGAAATCTCGCGTCTTTCCACGGCGAGACCGCGGCAAATCCCCTGCCGATTGCGACCCGGACGGAGGTCGACCACGAAGCTGCGGCAAAGGCCGAGCGCGCTGACGGTGAGGCGCGGGCCCTCGACGCGCAGACCATCGATCGGCTTGCGCGGCTTAGCGAGCGCGACGACGGGACCACCGCCGAACGAGCCGCGCTGGCGTTTCTCCTCGGCTTCGGCGGCGACGCAAAGAGCGGCAGCGAACTCGCTGACAGCGACCGCGCTGTTGCTGGCAGCGCCCCCGCTGGGGCTGGTGGCGATCCCGACGCCGGGGGACTGGCTGCGCACGCCCGCTCGCTCACCGAGGTCGCATCGGCGGGTACCTTCCGCAGCGAAGGCAGAGAGATCTCTGACGCTGGCGAAACCTCCGGCACAAGCGAAGTCTCCAGTGGGCGTTCCGCCGAAGGCGCTTCCGCCGAGGGCGCGTCCACCGCCATCGCGGGCGGCTCCGCATCCACGCCGGCCGCGGGCGTGCCCTCGGATCCCCTGCCCGAGACCAGCTCGCAACGCGCGACCGCCGCGGGGGTCCTCACCGACTACCATCCCGTCATCACGTCGTCGCGATCGTTGCCCGGCACCATGACCGACGCTCATCCCATCATCGAATCGGAGCGATCGGTGATCCTGGAGGGATTCACCGACGCCCACCCGATCATCGCGTCCGAGCGGGCGATGCCGGACCCTGCGAATCAAGTACCGCTCGATTCGACCTCGCTGGGCCTCGGCTCGCAGAGTTTCCTCAGCGCCCGCGCCACCCCCGCGTCGCCGGCACCCGCGCGCCAGCCGCTCGAGGAGCGCCCGGCGAGCATCGTCAACGCGATCACCTTGCCGCAGGCGCGCCTCACGCCTCGGGCGGCCGCCCGCATTGCCGAGGCCCCCTTCGATCGCCCGCGCGCAACGCCTCAGTCCTTCGTCGGTGGCCCGGTTGTGGGCCCGCCGGTCGGCCACGTACCGACGCCGGTCGGCTCGCCTGCTAGCCGACTGCCCACTCCGATCGCTGCCTCCCCGGTCGGTTTCAGCGCATTCAGCTCTTCCAGCGCGCCCGAGCTTCCCGCCCACGGCGATAGCGGGGCCACGCGTGCCCGCCCCCGGTCCGCCCCCAGCTGGGCACAACCGGCGAACGCGGACGACCTCCGACGTCGCAGCGCTGGCTTCGTTGCCTTCGACGGCCCGCTCACTTTCAAGCGTCTGCTGGTCAAGACCGCGCGCTTCTACGCCGCCAACCTGCTGCCGCTGCTAGCGATCACGGCGCTGGTGCTGGGGCCCGCCTGCCTGCTCACCTCGGCGATGATGGCCGCGGTCAACGCCAAGGGGACAGCACAGCTCGGGGTAAAGTACTTCTTGGTCTTCATGACCCACCTGCTGGTCATGGGCCTCGCCTGGCCGCTGACGTCGGGTGTGGTGTCACGCGCGGTCCTCATCCGCCTGCAAGGCGGCCGCATCCACCCGCTGCAGCAGTGGACCGCGGCGCTGCTTCGCGCGCTGCCGCTCGCTTCAGCGCTGGTCCCCGCCTCGATCATGATCGCGCTCGGCTTTCATCTCTTCTTCGTGCCGGGCCTGGTGGCCGCGTTGCTGCTGGCCGTGGCCCCGACGGTCGTCTTCATGGAAGGCAAAGAGGGCTTCGCCGCCCTCGTCCGCAGCACGAATCTCATCAACGAGGTCCTGCGCCGAGCGGTCGGCGGCCTCGCGCTCTTCCTCGTGCTCGCTTTGCTCGTCTACAAGCTGGTGGGCCTGCTGCCGGGCGAGAGCACGCTCGAGCTGCTCCTCTGGGACGTCGCTTTCGTCGCCCTGGCTCCCTTGCCGATGATCGCGCTCACACTGCTCTACCTCGACCACCGCCTCCACGCCGAGGGCCTCGACGAGGACCGCCTGCGCATCGAGCTCGAGGCGAGCTGAGAGCGACTTGCCCCGCCGCCCCGCCGATTCCGGGGAGATTTCGCTGGAATCGACGACGGCGTCAGGCGGGCGCTAGCCCCGCCGCTCTTTCGCCTTGGCCTCGAGCTTCTCGAGGACTGCAGTCTCGAAGTGGGCGTCGTAAAGCTTGTTGGCCTCGAGGATGCCGGTCGGGCTGGTCACGTTGATCTCGGTCAGCCAGCCGCCGATGACGTCGAGCCCGACGAGAAAGAAGCCGTTTTCGCGCAGGTGCGGCCCCAGCTGATCGATGATCGCGCGATCGCGATCGTCCAGCGTCGTCGGCATGGGCCGCGCCCCCACGTGCAGGTTGCCACGCGCATCGTCCGGCGCCGGCACCCGCAGCACCGCGCAGAGCGGCTCGCCATCGACGAGCACGATGCGTTTGTCGCCCTTGCGCACCTCCGGCAGATACCGCTGCGCCACGGTCCAGCGCCGCCCCAGGTTGGTCGCCTGCTCGAGAATCGATCCCGTGTTGGGATCGCCGTGCCTGACGTGAAAGACCCCGAACCCGCCCGAAGCGTCGAGCGGCTTGATCACCATCTCGCCACCCTGTTCCGCCAGGAACGACCGCAGCCGCGCTGCCTCGCGCGTGGCGATCATCGGGGGCGTGAGCTTGGGGAAGCGCAAGACCGCCAGCTTCTCGTTGGCCTCGCGCAGCCCGCGCGGATCGTTGATGAGCAGGGTCTTGCCGCGCGCGCGCTCGAGCAGAAGCGTGGCGAAGTAGTAGTCCATGTCGAAGGGCGGATCCTTGCGCATGAGAACGACGTCGAAGTCGTCGAGGAAGACCTGCGCCTGGGGCCCCAGGATGTAGTGATCCCCTTCGACCCGCCGGACGGTCACTGGCCACGCCCCCGACGCCGGCCGATCGTGCTCGAGCGCCAGGTGGCGCGGCTCGCAGAACCAGTTCTCGTGCCCGCGCGCTTGCGCCTCGAGCATGAGCGCAAAGGTGGTATCGCCGGCGATCTGGATCCGGGCGAGCGGATCCATCACGTAGAGAAACTTCATGTCGACGATCTTAGCCGCGTTTGCGCCCCGCTCAAGCCCCCTCGGGCTCGGACGTCACCGGGGCCTCGGCCGGCTCGTCCCGCGTGGGTAGCAGATGCTCGAGGTTGTGCTTGCGCATCCGGTAATAAAGCGTCGACCGGTTGATGCCAAGCGACCGCGCCGCGTGCGCGATGTTGCCCTGAGCCCGCTCCACCGCCGCCACGATCTCGTTGCGCTCTTGATCCCCGATGCGCTTGTAGAAGCTGCGGCCGCTCTCGCCAGGTTCGGCGGGAGTTGCGGGCGCCGTGCCGCGCGTCGCCGGCAAGGTGCTGCTCGATCCGCCACCGACCGCGACGGCGCGACGGCCAAAATCGAGATCGGCCACGCCCAGGCTGCTCCCCCGCGCCAGGATCAACGCCCGCTCGATGACGTTCTCCAGCTCACGCACGTTGCCTGGCCATGAATAGCCCTGCAGCTGCGCCAGGGCGTCCGGTTCGACCCCCCGTACCGTCTTGCCCGAGGACTGCGCGAACTTCTGGATGAAGTGCTCGACCAGCGAGGCCACGTCGCCGGGACGATCGCGCAAAGGTGGCAAGGTGATGGGAAAGACGTTGAGCCGGTAGTAGAGATCCTCGCGGAATTTCCCGTCCGAGATGTGTGCCTCGAGAGCCCGGTGCGGGGCCGAGACGACCCGCACGTCGACCTTCACGGTATCGACGCCACCGACCCGCTCGAACTCCCGCTCTTGCAGCACGCGCAAGAGCTTGACCTGGACGTCGGGCGTGATGTCACCGACCTCGTCGAGAAAGAGGGTTCCGCCGTCGGCCAGCTCGAAGCGTCCCGGCCGCCGCGCCACCGCGCCGGTGAAGGCCCCCTTTTCATGACCAAAGAGCTCGGATTCCAGCACACCGGGCGCCAGCGCCGCGCAGTTGACCCGCACGAAGGGACGCGCCTCGCGTGGGCTGTTGATGTGAATCGCGCGCGCGACCATCTCCTTGCCGGTGCCGGTTTCGCCCCGCAAGAGCACCGTGGCGGCGGTCTGTGCCACCTGCTCGACCCGCGCCAGGACGTCGCGCAGGGGGGGCGAATCGCCAACGATCGCGCCGAAGTTGAATGCGCTGTGGGCCTCGCTCGACAGCACGCGCGCGTACTGCTCGAGCTGCTCGAGCAAGCGGCGATTTTCGCGCACGAGGTGCACGCGCTCGATCGCCTGCACGAGGATGCCCTTCATCTCTTTGCTGTCCCAGGGCTTGGTGACGTAGCGCCAGATGCGCCCCAGGTTGACCGCCTCGATCAGCACATCGACATCGGTGTAGGCAGTCACGATGATGCCGACGGCATCAGGCCGGACGTCGCGCATCGCCTTGAGCAGATCCAGGCCGGTCATCTTCGGCATGCGCTGGTCGGTGACGACGACAGTCACGTCCTCGCGCCGCGCGATCTCGAGCGCTTCCTCCGCGCTTTTCGCCAAGCGCAGGGGAAAGACGCGCCCGAAGTTGAACCGAAAGGCGTCCAGATTGTCCGGCTCGTCGTCGTCGACGAGGATCGGGTGTTTGGCGAGGTCCAATCCGGGCACCGGCATGCCGTCACGGTATCACGACGCTCGCGGTCACAGGACGGCGGCGCCGGGCTGAGCGCCGCACCAAGCGAAAGAGGGAAGCGGCTTTTTGTCAGCGGAGCCCGCCGCCGGCACCGGCCAACGTGCGACACTAGACCCGGGGGAAACGTGGATCTCAGCATCGTCCTGCCGATTCGCGACGAGCGCGAGAACGTCGAGCCGCTGTTCGACGAGATCGAAGCGGCGGTAGTGCCAACCGGCAAGTCGTTCGAGATCATCGCAATCGACGACGGCAGCCGCGACGGCACGGTGGAGATCCTGCGACGACTCTGCGCCCAGCGACCCTACGTCAAGGTGCTGGTCTTCCGCCGCAACCACGGTCAGAGCGCGGCTTTCGACGCCGGCTTTCGTCACGCCACCGGCGACGTCGTCGTGACGATGGACGCCGACCGGCAGAACGATCCCGCCGATATCCCCGCACTCTTGGCCAAGCTCGACGAAGGCTACGACGTCGTTACCGGCTGGCGGATGCGCCGCCGCGACGGCTTCACTCTGCGTCGCTTGCCGTCGCTCATCGCCAACGCGCTCGTGCGAATCATCACCGGGACCAAGGTGCACGACCTCGGCTGCTCGCTTCGGGTCTACCGTCGTGCCATCACCGACGAGCTGCGCATCTACGGCGAGATGCACAGGTTCATCTCGGTGCTAGCCGAGGATCTCGGCGCCCGGGTGGGCGAGCTGGTGGTGAATCACAGGGCCCGTATCGCGGGTGAGTCCAAATATGGTCTATCACGCGCCTTTCGTGTGCTCTTGGACCTGTGCACGGTCTGGTTCCTCAAACGCTACCAGACCAAGCCGATCTACATCTTCGGCGGCATCGGCGCCCTCATGGCCTTCGCGGGCACCGTCCTGTGCGCCATCGTCCTGGTGGAAAAGTTCCAGATGGGCGTCTGGGTCCACCGCAACCCTCTCTTCCTCATCGCCATCATGTGCTTCCTCATGGCGATGCAATTCATCGGCGCGGGCCTCCTCGCCGAGATGATCGTCCGCACCTACTTCGAATCGCAGGGCAAACCCCAGTACACCATCGCCGCCCGCATGGGCTGGGAACGCGACAACGAACGCCGCAGCCACAGCCAGGTCTCCAAGCTCCCGATCCAGTAGGCCGGAGCCCGGCAAGCGGGGCGAGGTAAAGAAAAAGCCCCCCCCACGATTCGGCGCCACCACCCCCTCTGCTCTTCACCTCGCCCCTCGGGGGTCCCCTCGGGGGAGAGGTCGACGGGGCCCGAAGGGGCCCGGCGGGTGAGGGGCTCGCGCCACCCCAATACCCCGACCCCACCTCTCGATCCGCCCGTCCCGATCCCTCAGTCGTCGGTCGCCCGCGCCGCCGCCGCGGGCCCCTCGACCGCCGCGGCCTTTCGCGCTGGCGCGGGCGCGGGGGCCGGCACCGGCGCTGGAGGCGGGCGCGGTGTCTTGCGCTTGTACACCAACCAACTTCCGTCTCGCGCCAACAGCTCGAGCTTGTCCATCTCGCCGCCGAACAGCGGCCGTCCGGGCGGCAGTCGCACGAAGAAGTAGTCGAAGAACTCGACCGCGGCGGCGGGGGCCAGCGCGTGAGGCGCCCACGGCCCTGGGTCGGGAATCATCTTTCCCTCCTCCAGGCGGCGGCAGGGCATGTGGCGCATGCCGCAGTAGAAGATGGGCACCATCGCGTCGGGCGATCGATTCACCGCCGCGTAGAGGCTCGGCATCGACACCATCGCCGATTCGATGCGCATCACGCGGGACGAACGATCGAAGACCAGCCCCAGCGCACGGCCGCCGGGCGGGGTCTGCGACAGCACGGCGTCGAAGTCAGCCACCTCGCGGTCGTACCAGCGGTAGTGCTGGATGAGCTGGCGTCCGTAGAGCACGCCGAGCAGCACCGGCGGCACCAGCAACAGCGTGCGCGTCAGCCCCTGCCAGCGCAAAAGCGCACCGGGAATGAGCAGCGTGCCCAACAGCACCATCAGCACCGAAAAGCGCGGATAGAAGGTCGACAACTCGTACTGGCGCAAGTGGTGCGGAAGCCCCAGGTATGCCAGCAGCGCGCCCCCGAAGATGACGATGCCCGCCAGCCACAATCGCCCCCGCGGCGCATCTGTCCGCGGCGCGAGGCGCGCCAGCAGCCCCATCAGGAAGAACATCAAGAGGACGACCAGCAGCGCGCGCGCCGCCGCGATGTCCACGAAGTCCGTGAAGCCGCGCAGGATGTGCAGAGGCACGAGTTCAAAACGCTCCCCCAGATCCTGAAAAACGCTCTTGGCACCGATGTCGCCAAGCCGTTCCGCGCGCAGCGTCCGCCAGGCGTAGGAGAGCGTCTTGCGTTCCTCCTCACCAACCTCGAACGATCGGGTGAGGTGCCAGCGCAAGAGCAGGCCCACGGCGGGGACAAGCGCGATCCCACCCAGGATCCGCCGCTTGAGCGGCACGCCCGCGAACAGCAACAGCGCCGCTGCCGCGCACATCCCGAAGAGGAAGTTCTGCAGGTGGCAGAGAAACAAAGCCGCCGCGGCGACGGCGGTCCCCACCGCCCAACCCAGCCTCACATCCGTGGCGAGGAGAAACCGCGCCAGCGTCGCCAGCAAAACCAGCAGCATCGGCAACGAGAGCGAGAAGCTGATGAACCCGTAGTGGAGCGTCAGGTTGTAGGCCAGCGGAAACGCCAGCAGCGCCGGCAGTCGACTTCTCCGCGCCGCTGACAACAACGCCGCCAGCGACAGCGGCAACGCCGCCACATACAGCGCAACGACGATCTTGTGCGCCACCATGAGCGGCACCGCCTGGCCCAGCAACCGCAGCGCGATGTAGTGCACCGCATACGGCTCCCACCCCAGCTTGCCGACATAAAGCCCGCGGTAGGGATCGGAAGCCGACCCGGTCTTCTCGAGCATGTCCGCCATCGCCAGGTGAAACCCGAGGTCCAGCCCCGGCAAGAACCGCGCGACCAACAGCGGAGCCAGGAACAGCGGCAACAACACGAGATACCCCAAGGCGAAAGCCCGGGCATCAGCGTCATAACGTCGCAAGAACTTCCACTTCATCACGCCCCTAGCGCTTCCAGGGGCCCCCCGCTTCTACCCAATCAAT
>JANNNO010000598.1:0-19306 GCA_031398585.1 Myxococcales bacterium
CGTTCCACTCACGCCTCCGCTCTGGTTCGTGAAATCCTTTCGTGAAGTGTAGCACTACCTACAGAGGGCTGTCAAGGATATATGTGGATAATGTCACGAACTAAGGATCTTGCGCAGTTCCTCATCCGCAGCCGGGCGCGCGCCGAAACGCGCCACCATCGTCGTCGAGAAACACGACGGCACTCTCAGCTTCGAATCAGAGCTCGGTAAGGGAACGACCTTTTATGTGAAGGTCCCCATGCGAATCGTCGAAAGCTGAACCCAACAACTTCGTCCTCGCTTACCCATGTCCACGCCAACGACCAACCCTGCTCGCGTCAAGCCACGCATCATGTGCGTCGATGACGAGCCGCAGGTCCTCGAGGGCCTGCAGTCGAACCTGAGAAGACGATTCGACGTGACCGTCGCGACCAGCGGGCAAGCGGGTCTGGATCTGCTCGAGACGTCGCCCGAGGGGTTCGCCGTCGTGATCTCCGACATGCGCATGCCCCACATGACGGGAGCGACGTTCCTGTCGCTCGTGCGGCAGAAGTTCCCCGACACCGTCCGCATGCTGCTGACCGGCTTCTCGGAGATCGACGCCGCCGTCACCGCGATCAACGAAGGACAGATCTTCCGGTTTCTCTCCAAACCCTGCCCCCCCGAACGGCTCATCGAGGCTGTCGAAGCGGGGGTCGAGCAGAACCGGCTCATCAACGCCGAGAAGGTGCTGCTCGAACAGACGCTGCACGGGAGCATCAAGGCTCTGACCGACATCCTGTCGATCCAGAACCCGCTGGTCTTCGGTCGCGCGATGCGAGCCAAGGCCCACGTAGCCGCGATGGCAGCGCGGGTCGGCATGCGCGAGCGCTGGACGGTGGAAGTCGCGGCGATGCTTTCGCCGATTGGCACGGTGACCCTGCCGCCCGACACGGTCGAAAAGCTTCACGATGGTCGCCCGCTGACGTTGCCCGAACAGGCCATGGTCAAGCGGCTGCCCACCGTGACCGACCAGCTGCTCTCGAACATTCCTCGCCTCGAGACGGTGCGCGAGATCCTCTCTTGCGTGGACCTCCGGTTCGAAGCTGAGGGGCTGGCCAAGAAGAAGGGAACCGAGATCCCGCTCGGGGCGCGGCTACTGAAGATCTCGCTGGATTACGACGTGCTCGAGTCATCCGGTAGCTCGAGCGCTGCGCTCGATACCATGCGTGGGCGCAAAGGTTGGTACGATCCCGACCTCTTGCAGGCATTCGCGGCCCTGCTGGGAGGCCAGGAATCCCAGTCGGTCGTGCTCGAGCTGCCCTTGGCGCGGCTGCGCGCCGGGATGGTCTTCATCGAGGACGTCCGCACGGCATCGGGCGGACTGTTGATCGCACACGGCCACGATGTGACCGTCAGCCTCATCGAGCGCATCCGGAACTTCTCTCGCAACGTCAGCGTCAAGGAGCCGATCCGGGTGCTGGTGCCGCCGCACCTGGTGATGCCGGGGGATCAACCGTTGCCCGGCGTTGGGGCACCCCGACCGCCGACACCGGCTCCAGGCCCCCCCGCGCCCGCGGCGCCGACTCCGCCCCAAGAGGCGAAGCGCTAGCGCCGAGCGAGCCGTAACTGGCGCGCCACAATCGGCGGCTTCGACACGGCGTCTTTAATACGCCAACACGGACGCGCCGCTCAGCGAGGGCGAGGACGGCTCTCTTCGGCCGCGAGCGCTCGCCAGGAAGGCAGGCTCTCCGAGACACCGAGCGCGCTCAGATACTCCATGTCGATCGTCATGCCGGGACCGGTATGGCGCTCGGGGTTGCTGGGCGACACCTCGGCCGCCAGCGCGCTGGCGACGTGGACCGCCCCCAGCACGTCCCAGCCCTGGGAGTTGGCTCGCGCGGGGGTGTGGTGATGCGCAACCGCCTCGACGATGGAATAGGGCAGGCCCCAGATGCCGAGCAGGTAAGCGCCGATCTCGGAGTGGGTCACCCCGAGCACGTCGTTCTCGACTTCCGCGATGGACCGCCCCGAAGCGTGCGCTTGCTCCACGATCTTGCGAAAGACGTCGGGCAGCCGGGTCATCAGGACCAGCAAGCCGGTATCCTGCAACATCGAGGCGGCAAAGGCGTCCTGCGCCTTGATCTTGTCGCCCAGGAGCCGCCGTGCAATCCGAGCTGACAACATGCCGTGCTCCTGGACGGCATCGAGATCGAAGCCCGGGCAGGTCGGCGCGTTTATGTGCGACTGCCGCATCTCGACCGAGAGCGCGAGCATCTTGACCATCTCGAGGCCGAGGTACGACACCGCCGTCTTGATCTCACCTACGCGCTGCGAGAGCCCGAAGAACGCCGAGTTCACGACCTGGAGGATCTTCGTCGACGTCCCGATGTCGCGCTCGATGATCGAGGCAGCGTCGGCGATGGAGGAGTTCGGATTGGCGAGCACCTGCACGAGGCGCGCATAGATGGAAGGCTTGACGGGGAGCTGACCGATCTGGCCGACCGCCTGTCGCAAGGAGGGATGCTCGAGTAGCGACTGCAGCCGACAGGCGCGCTCGATGGTCTGCTGCAACTCGCGGCCGTCACACGGCTTTGACATGAACTGGTGCGCGACGTGAACCATGCGTCGCGAAACTTCCTGCTCAGTCTGGCCCGACAGGACGATGCGAACGATGTGCGGGTAATCTTGGAGCACGTGGGTCAACAACGCGGCGCCGTCCATGCCCGGCATGCGCATGTCGGATACGATGACGTCGTACGACACGGCGAGCAGCTCCTTGAGGGCCGCCTCGCCCCCGTTCACGAAGGACATCCGCCACTCTTTGCGCTGTTTGCGCAGGAGATTCTTGAGACCATCCAGGACGTTGGGTTCGTCGTCCACGAACAGGATGTTCTTCATGACTCGACACACATTCGACAGAGCCGACCGGGCTCTTTAGGCCGTCGCCGTCGAGATCTTTTGTGTTTCGAGATCCGTCCAGTTCCTGCCGATGCTCCGGTGGCGTCCATCGTTTCACTTCATTGCTTCTGTCAATCAATGGCACATGAGGAGTGACCCTTGGAGATCCCTTGCATTGAAATGCGGTCGACACCCGACTTCCTCGCCTGCATTCCCCAGGAGGACATCGATCTGTTCGAACGGGAGAGCAGCGCCGTGTACGGCCTTTCCGCTGGCCTGCAGCTCACCTATCTCAACCCCGGATGGTTCAGGTTTGCCGATGCCAACGACGGCCAGACGGTCATCGAACGATTCCCGTTGGGGGCGTCAGTGGCCCGTGTGGTTCCCGAGCCGCTGGTGGCCTTTTACCGCAAGGGCCTGGAGCAGGCGCAGCTCCAAAGGGGTCCATGGGAACATCGATACGAGTGCTCGAGTCCAGACGTTCGTCGCGTCTTTCGCATGCGCGTCATGGCCCTTCGGCGGGGGGGCTTTTTGGTTATCAATGGTCTCGAGATCAGCGAAGGGCACCCAGCAGGGGATGCGCCTTTCGAGCGCCAGGACTACACAGATTACAAAGATTACAAGGACCGCAACGGCTTCATCGTGATGTGCTCGCATTGCCGAAGGACCCGTCGCCTACCCGCCGCGCCCAGCACTGCGGAGCGCTGGGACTTCGTTCCCTCTCTGCTCGAGCGACCCAATCCCGATATCTCCCACGGACTCTGCGGACCGTGTCTGGCCTATCACTACCGCGGGGCCGACGACTGATCCGCGGCTGGCACTCAACCGCTGGCCTCGGCCTCTCTTACAGCCATCGCGCGCCAATTCGGCAGGTCCGCATCCAGGCCTAGACGCGCGACGTACTCCTCATCGAGCTGGCAGCCAGAGCCAAGTGCGGTTGCGCTCGAGGAAGGCGACACCTCTTCGGCCAGCGCACCGGCCACGTGCACGGCGCCGACGACGTCGAAGTGAGCTGTCTCGATGCGGTTGGGCTCGTGGTGCAAGGCGACCGCTTCAACGATCGCGACGGGCAGACCCCAGATGCCGAGCAGGTAGGCACCAACTTCGCTGTGCGTGATCTCCAGCGCCTTACGCTCGGTGATCAGGAGGGGCAGACCCGTTGCCCGAGCCTCGTCGACCGCAGCCTGCCAGGTGCTGCCGAAGCGCTGAGCAAGCACGAGCCAGCCGACATCCTTGAGCAGGGAGGCCGAGAATGCGTCTTGGGACTGCGCGCGATCGGGCAAGAGCTTGCGGGCGATCCGCGCGGCCAGCACGCCGTGCTTACGGATTGCGCCTAGATCCAGGCCTTCGACTCGAGGCGCTTCGCGTGACTGGCGCACCGAGATGTCGAGGATCAGCGTCTTGAGGATCTCGACGCCCAGATATCCGACCGCGGTGCGCACGTCGCCGATCCTGCGTCCCACGTTGAAAAACGCGGAGTTCACCAGCTGCAGCACCTTGGCGGCGATCGCCGGCTCGCTCTCGACGATCATCGCCGCGTCGGCGATCGACGACGACGGCTTCGCCATCACGTCGGTCAACTGCTGATAGACGCGAGGTTTCGCCGGAAGGTCCGCGATGCTGCCCACCGCCTCGCGTAGCACGGGTGCACTGAGGGCGTCTTGCAAACGGCAGGTGCGGTCGACGACGTCCTTGAGCAGCCCCGCCTCGCAAGGTTTGGCCAAGAACTGGTGAGCGGCGTGGGCTACCCGCCGCGCGGCGTCCTGCTCGGTCTGGCCCGACAGCACGATGCGCACGACGCGGGGGTGCTCGCGGCAGACGCGCTGGAGCAGTTCGGCGCCATCCATGTTCGGCATGCGCAGGTCGGTGACGATGATGTCGAAGGGCGTCCGACTCAGCACCTCGAGCGCGGTGGCCCCGTCCTCCACGAAGGACATGTCCCACTCGTGACGATGTTTCCTCAACATGCTGCGCAGCCCGTCCAGCACCATTCGCTGGTCGTCCACGAAGAGGATTCGCCTCATACGCCTCGCATCGGCTGTTCGGGGACGGGGGTGAAGCGCTCGGGCACGTGGCACTTGGACGACCGGGGCGAGGGTCCGCCATCTTGAATGAACGTGCGAGCACCTGCGCACACAGTCCACTCCGCCCCGGCGGCAGATCGTTGTGATCGCGAAAGGAACTGGCGCGTCGGATGCTCAGTTCGCCTATCCTGCCGGTGTGAACAGGGCGCAAGAGGAGTTGCCCGCGCCTCGACAGGAGCCATGAACCCGTCCTCCCCTTCGCCACCAGGCGTGCTCGACGTTCAGATCATCGAAGCGCAAAAGCTTGCGGTGATTGGCCTTCTCGCCGGTGGCGTGGCGCACGATCTCAGCAACATCCTCGGTGCCATCGCCGGCTTTGCCGAGGGCCTGAGAGACGAGCTGCCTGACGACTCCATCGGGGCACGCGACGCCGACCTGATCCTCGCGGCAACGTCACGGGGGACCGCGCTGCTCAAGCAGCTGCTCGCCTTTAGCCGTCGGCAGAACCGGCCGCCGGCAGCTGTGGACATCGTCGAACTGCTGCGACAGCTGGGACCGCTGCTCCCACGCCTGCTTGGCGAACGGATCAAGCTCGAGGTCGTGACGCCGGCACGCGAGCTGATCGTGAAGGTCGATCCAGTTCAGATCGAACAGGTCGTTTTGAACCTGGCGATCAATGCGCGCGACGCCATGCCCGACGGAGGGCCTGTCGCCATCACCCTCGAGCCCGCGACCCGCGCGCGCGAGGGATCTTCGACCGAGTTCGCCCTCCTGAGAGTGAGGGACGCGGGTATCGGCATGGCCACCCAAAGCGAGGGTAAGGGGACCGGCCTCGGGCTCGCCACGGCCCATGCGATCGTCACCCAATATGGTGGCTCGATTGCGGTCGAGTCGCAGCCTGGGCAGGGAACGACTTTCGAGGTTCTCTTGCCGCTCACTGCCGAGCGCAAGACGACATCACTCGCTGACGCCGACGCGCTGGCGAGGGGGAACGGCGAATCCGTGCTCGTGGTCGAGGACGATCGGCTGTACCGGCAACTGCTTAGCCAGATGCTCGGGCGGCAGGGCTACAAGGTCCTCACGGCTCAGAACGGCCTCGAAGCGCTTGAGGTCATCGCCGCGGGCACCGCGATCGATCTCGTGATCAGCGATCTCGTTATGCCGAAGCTGGGAGGCCACGAGCTCGCTGCGCAGTTGGCCCGTCTTCGCCCCGCGCTTCCGCTGCTGTTCATTTCGGGAGACGCGCCAGGCCCGACGGAGGCCGGGATCACGGAGAAGCACAACTTCCTGGAAAAGCCGTTCACCGCCAAGGCGCTGCTCACGTTGGTGCGCCGAACGCTCGACGGCGGAGCCATGTCACCGAGGACGTAGCGGCCATCGGGTTGCGCAGGTTCTGACGATCGGTCGTTCGCGTGTTTCGTTAATGGGATCTCGAAAACGGGATCCGGGCGCGAGTCTGCCTCCGTAGCAGCGCTTGACCCTCGCGTCCGTGAGGGAAGACGGCGCCGGATCGGCAATGTGCTTCGAGATCTCTGCCGGTGGACTAGGCTGGATCGGCGCTTGCTCAGGGGAGCAAAGTGAAAGAGAAGGAATCCACCATGCAACGTTCGCCCACCCCGCCCCGCATGCTTCCCCTCGCCTGTCTGCTGCTGCCGCTGCTCTCCTGCGCAGGCACCTCGAGCACGACTCCCGCCCGCGCGCCCGCTGGGGACTCGCCCGCCAGCCCGTCCGCCTCGCCGGAGGCTAGCGACGAAAAGCTGGTGCCGCTCGACAGACGCATCACGACCGGCAAGCTCGACAACGGCATCACCTATTACGTGCTGCCGCACAAGAAGCCGGAGAAGCGCGCCTATCTGCGCTTGGTGGTCAACGCCGGGTCGGTCCTCGAGGACGAAGACCAGCAGGGACTCGCCCACTTCGTCGAGCACATGGCGCTGAACGGAACCAAACGATTCCCCAAGCAGGAGATCATTGGTCTGCTGGAAAAGGCCGGGATGCAGTTCGGCCCGCACGTCAACGCGACCACCACGTTCGACGAGACGTTCTACAAGTTGAAGGTACCGACCGACGACGAGGCCCTGCTCGACAAGTCCTTCCAGATCCTGCGCGATTGGGCCGCCGACATCACCTTCGATCCGGTCGAGATCGACAAAGAGCGCGGCGTGATCATCGAGGAACATCGTTCGCGCCGCAATGCTTGGCTGCGGCTCTTCGAAAAGAGCATGCCGGCCACGTTTCACGGGTCGCGCTACGTGGGTCGCCTGCCGATCGGCAAACCCGAGATCATCAAGGGCGCGCCGCCCCCGACTCTGACCCGTTATTACAAAGACTGGTATCGCACCGATCTGATGGCGGTGATTGCGGTCGGCGACTTCGACGTTCCGTCAATCGTGACCAAGATTCGCCGCGAGTTCGGCTCGCTCACGCCGGCCACGAAGCCGCGGCCCCGCCCCGACACCGCTTTGCCCGCCCATGCCGAGACGTTGATCTCGATCGAGGCCGACGCCGAGATGCCGAGCACGTCGGTGTCGATCAACACGAAGGTGGCCAAGCGACGCGCGGATCGGGAGAGCGACTTTCGCCGCTTCATCGGCGAGTACCTCTATCACACGATGCTCAACGACCGGCTCAGCGAGATTCAGCGCAAGCCGGACGCACCCTTCCTGAGCGCCAGCTCGGGCAACGCCGGCTACGTGCGCGGCGGCGACAGCTTCGTCATGCATGCCGCAGCCAAGGAGGGCGAGGCCGACAAGGCAGCGACGGCGTTGCTGCGTGAGCTGCTGCGTGTGGAGCGACATGGTTTTACCGCCACCGAGCTCGAACGGGCCAAGAAGACCGTGATTCGCCTCATCCAGCAGATGGTGAAGGAACGCGACAAGCAGGACGGTTCGTCGTTCGTCGAATCGCTGCAAAGTCACTTCCTCGAAGGCGTGGTGGAGAGCGGACCGGAGAAGCTGCTGGAGCTGGCCGAGCGCTTCTTGCCGAGCTACACCGCCGCCGAGATCAGCCAGCTCGCGCGCGGCTGGATTCAGCAGGGCAGCCGTGTTGTGGTCATCAACGGCCCCGACGGAAAGAAGTTGCCAGCGCCCGCAGGCGTCAAGGCGTTGATCGCGGCGGCCGAGAAGAGTGAGATCACGCCTTACGACGACGGCGGTCACCGTGGGCCCCTGCTGGCGAAGACGCCGACTCCCGGCAAAGTGGTCAAGACCACGACCGCGGCCGACCTCGGCGTCACGGAATGGGTGCTGTCGAACGGCGTGCGTGTGCTGGTCAAACCGACGACGTTCCAGAACGATCAGGTGCTGCTGCGGGCGATCTCGCCGGGCGGAACCTCGGTGGTCAAGGACGCCGACTTTCACAATGCCGACTTTGCGCCGTCGGTGACCTGGGTCTCGGGCATCGGGGACTTCGATGCCACCAGCCTCAACAAGGCGCTCTCGAGCAAGATCGCCAGCGTCAACACGTCGGTCGACGACATCGAAGAGAGCCTGAATGGCCACGCGTCGCCGCAGGATCTGCAGACCATGTTCGAGCTCGCCTACCTGGCGATGACCAGCCCGCGCATCGAGGAGCCGCCCTTCCGGGCCTGGAGGGAGCGTGAAAGCGAGCAGGCACGTACCCGGCGGCTCAACCCGCGACGGGCCTTCAGCGAGGACTTCAATCAGTTCTTTACGCGGAACCACCCGCGACGTCGTCCGATCACGCCCGAGGTGATCAAAGGCCTCGATCAGAAACGCGCGGTCGAGCTGTACAAGGAGCGCTTCGCCGACGCCGACGACTTCACGTTCTTCATCGTCGGCAACGTCGAGCTGCCGACGCTGCAACCGATGGTCGAGACTTACCTGGGCAGCTTGCCGCGAAAGCCGCAAAAGGAGCGCTTCCGCGACGTCGGAATCAAACACCTAGCTGGCCCGGCGGAAAAGCGTGTCGTCGCGGGCAAGGATCCCAAGAGCCTCGTGGTGCTCGTGTTCCACGGTGACACGCGGTTCTCGCGCGAGGACGACGAGGATCTCGGCGCGCTCGCCGATGGGCTCGAGTTCCGCCTGCGCGAGCGGATGCGCGAGGAATTGGGCAGCGTCTACGGGGTGAACATCGGCGGGTACCTGGTTCGGCAGCCGCGCCCGGAGTTCGTGATGCAGATCTCGTTCGACTGCGCGCCCGAGAACGTCGACAAGTTGCGGGCGACCGCGCTGGCCGAGATCGAGAAGGTGCGCAAGGCAGGCGTGAGCGAGGAGGTCATCGAGAAGCTGCGCTCGGCACGGCGACGTGCGCACGAGACCAACCTCAAGGAGAACAGCTTCTGGCTGGGCACGCTGGTCGACTACACCCGGCATGGCGAAGACCCCCGGCGGGCACTGGCCATCGACGATCACGTCAAGCGGCTGACCTCGGCGCGGCTGCAGGCGTTGGCGAAGAAGTACGTGAATCCGAAGAAGGTCGTCGCGGGGATCCTGATGCCCGAGGCGGGTGCGGCGCCCGCACCGGCGAAGACGTCGCAAAAGAGCGGTCCAGGCCAGACGCCGACGGCGAGCGCGACGCGCTGACGGGCGGGCAAGTGGGCGGGAGGTAAGGCGGGCAGGTCCGCGCGGACAGCCGGGTTCGCGCGGACCGAACGCTGCAGGTGGGAACAATTCAAGGGCGGTGGCGTGGAACGGCGAGGATGACCCGGGGAGCCGGGATCTTTGCTGGGGGGCCAGATGATCACGCCCGGTTCTGCCTCGTGTTCGTTCTCTCGCTCGTCCTTTTGCCGTCTTGGCACTGCGGGATGGCTCGCTCTGCTCGGCGCGCTGCTGGGATGTGAACCAGCTTCGTTGCGGGCGACCGAGGGTCCGGCGGCGGCGACCGCGCCGGGAGCGACGGCGCCTTCGTTGCCGCTGCCCCCGGGGCGCGATGGGGCAGCCTCGGCACCGCCGTGTGGTCCTTCCATCGAAGGGCCGGCGGTCAGGTGTCCCGACGCGGGAGCGGCGCCCTCGGCCACGCCTCCGGTGGCGCCGCCGTCCGCGCCACCACTCGCGCCGCCCGCCCCGACCGGGGTGATGCCACCGGCGGCGGCGGGTTGTCCGGGCACGGGTCCGGTGACCGTCGGCGTGAGGGCGTGGGGCGGGACGCCGACCTGTGTCTGGTTGAACAAAGGCGAGACGGCGGAGATCACCGCCACCGGGCGCTGGTTCGCCATGGGTGGGGCCGAGGTCGGACCGGAGGGCCGCTCGCCGAACCACCGCGGGTGTCCACGCGGCGCCTTGGTGGCGCGCATCGCGAAGTTCCACCAGCGGACCTGCATTCGCGGCAGTGGTCGCATCACCGCAAACCGCGACGGCTTCGTCTGGCTCTACCAGAGCGAAGGATGGAACGCGATGGAGAGCCGGGGTGAGCTGACGGCGACCATCACCGGCGGCGGGCGCAACCCTGGCAAGTGGCCCGAGGGACTCACGCCGCTGTCGATCGATCCGCGCATCGATCCCGCGCGCATCCAGGCCTTCGAGCCGCTCTGTGGGCGTAGCCGCCTGCAGGTGCACTTCAGCGCCGAGGAGCCCAACCATCCCCGCGTGCAAGCCTACGTGCGTGACTACTTTGGCGGCGATCCCGAAGCCTGGATCTCGCGGGCCCTGGTGCGAGGTTGCGCCCTCTTCTATGCGACGCCCGAGGACTACATCAAGACCTGGGGAAACAACCGCCGCGGGCGCATCGTCCACTGGGTCGGCAACCGCGAGTTCCCGGGACCCTCGAGCCCGTACGGCGACTTCAACCTGCGCAAGACGGTCGCCGAGATCAGCGGCATGCAGCCCGACTACGGTCCCTTCGGCGGACCGCCAGTGTCGATCATGCACGAGGCGGGACACTGGATTGCGCCCGATGGCGGCAAGGGCAAGTTGCCCAAGTGGCTGACCGAGACTTACGCGGAATACCTGCCCTCGCACATCGGTGACGATCGCAACGGGTTTCACAACGGCATCGACAACCCAGAGAGCCCGCGTTTCGGCGCGACCTTCTGGTGGTGCGACGGGACCTTCGGCGGGCCAACTTTCCTCGGTTGGGTGGACTCGCAACATCCCGGCTTCGTGCACGCGCTCACCCGCGCGTCGGTGGCGGTCGGACGCGCAGGAACCTGGCCAGGCTCCCCTGCCCTCTTCGCACAACTCACGGGCAAGTCGTTCGACGATCTCTGGAGAGGCTACGCCGACGCTTACGCGTTCGCCGAGTACCGCCCCAGCCGCCCGATCGAAGAGTGCATGGACCCGCGCGAGTGATAGGGGCTCCCGAACCGGTGCGCAACATCGGGCTGCCGCTGGTCAAGCCATGGGAGTAACCTGCCGAGTCGGAGCACACCGTGGCGGACCATCCTCCTTCGACCTGCCGTCTCCCCTGGACTTCGCTGCGTGTCGGGATCGCGGTCGTGGCGCTGGCGTTCGCACCGCTGGCGCAGGCTGCGCAGGCGCCGGGGCCGTCGCCCAACCCGAACGTGCCGCCGCCGATTTCGCCGCCGCCGTTGCCGAATCTGCCGAATCCCCCACCGGCCACGCCGCCGCCGGCGACCCCGGCGCCCTTGCCCATACCGCCGGCCGCACCGCCGTCGGCCGCGCCCGCAGCTCCCAGCGGGAGTCCGACACCCTCCCCAGGTCTGCCCCCGGCGATTCCACCGGCAACCGCTCCCCCAGGAAATGCGGCCGGCGCCGCCCCGCCTGGGGCCACACCACCCGCGGGGGGCCTTCCCGGGGCCGCTGCCGCACGTCCCTGCCCTGCCGGATCGACTTGGTCCAGCAGCGAGGCGGCGTGTGTCGCTCAGCCGACCTGTCCACCGCCGGCCCGCTGGCAAGACGGCATCTGCATCGCCGAGCCGGTCTGTCCGCCGGGCGCTCGCAAGGACGGGGATCGATGCCTCGCGCTCGTCACCTGTCCTCCGGGGACTTCGCTGATCCAGGGCGCCTGCCAGGCACCCGTCGTCTGCCCGAGCGGCACCGCCTGGGACGCGAGCGGCAAGTGTCTGCCGACGGACAGCCAGAGCGCAGACTGCAAAGAGAGCATCGCCAAACACGACAAGGCCCGGGACCGCGACTCGCGCTGGGCGCGCGGGCCCGCGTTGCAACTGTCCATCGGACCTGGCTGGGGCTTCACCGCCTTCTCCCGGGTCAAGACGGCGCCCACCGTGCCGGCCACCACCTCCACGCCCCACTGGCAAGGGCCTGCGTTCTTCGCCGGCGCGCACACGCCGTTGTCGGCTGTCGTGCTCGGCGCCGTCTACACGACCTTCTCGGGTTCGTACAAAGGCGCCGACTACACCAGCAAGCTCTTGCTGGGTGAAGTCGCGCGCCAATGCGCCTGCGTCGGTTCGGACTACACCTGGCGGGTCGGCACGCGCGTCGGTTACGACTTTGCCAACGACGCGTACGCCATCGGAACGTCGTCACAGAGCATCTGGCGTCTCTGGCAGGGCCTCTACTTCGGAATCGATATCGGCACGGTGCTGCTGGTGAAATACTCGAAAGAGAAGGTCACGGGTGGCGAGACGACCGAGATCGGCCTCGGGCCCACCATCACGGGCGGGCTCTTCCTGGGATATTCGATTCACTAGCCTCGGGCGGCCCCTAGCCTCCGGCGGCCCTAGCCGCGGAAAGGGCACTAGCGGAGGATGCCGCTGGCGGCGAGGGCGACCAGCAGGATGCCCATCAAGCTTTCGCCCGCGATGAGACCCGAGGAGAGCGGCAGCACCGCCCGTTCGGCGAACGCCGGTCGGTGACGGCGCAAGAGCTCGGCGATCAAAGCGCCGGCAAACATCGAGAACGCGTTGTTGCCGGGCACGACGAACGCGAGGCCGAGGCCCGACGGTGACGGGACGAACCGGCGCAGAGAAGGCGACGCCCAGCGTTCGGCCAGCACCAGGACCACGCCGATCACGCCGCCGATGAGCGCCCCCACGCGCACCTCGGGGCTGAGCGCCTGCGCGCCGAGCGCGAGCAGTTGCGAGACGCCCGCCCAGACCAGCGCCGCGGGTGCGGGCAAAGATTCGGTGCCGAGCACTTCGGCCGAGGGCACCAGCAGATTGAACGCCGGCACGACCATCACCGCACCGGCGATCACGCCGAAGAATTGCGCGAAGACCTGCTGGCGAGGATTGGCGCCGAGCAAGTAGCCGGATTTGAGATCGGTGAGGAGATCCGCGGCGTGCAGGCCCACGCCCCCCGTGACGTTGGCAGCCATCACGTTGGCTGCCACGTTGCCCGGCAGAAGACCGCCGTAGATGAGCTGTGTGACGGGTCCCAGCGCCTTGGTTGGCGTCGTGTCGGTCTCGCCGGTCACGCGCGCGGCCACGAGCCCCATGACGAAGGCCAGCGGCAGGGCCAGCACCCCGGCCCAGATCGGAATGCCGAAGAGCCGTTGCATGAGCCACACGACGATCGGGCCAAGAACGACGAAGCCGGCGGGAAACCACCAATCGGGACACTCCTGGCGATCCAGCTGACTGGCGTCGCGCGGGGCCTGCTTTCCTAGGCCTCGACTGCGTAAGCCTTGAAACAGGGATGCGAAGGCGCGGCCGATGCTCTTTCCATCGAGCGCGAACGAGAGCAGGCCCGACGACAACAACATGGCGCCACCGGTCCAGAGCGTGAACCTGACGATCTCTTTGTAAGAAACCGCGGCGATGAGGCCACGGTCGAACATCGCCGGAGCGACGAACCCGTAGCAGGCCACGGCGCCGACGAGCAACGACCAGCCCGTCTTCCAGCTCATGAGGGCGCCGGCGCCGACCAGCAGCAAACTGCCGTCGAAGCCGAGGGTCCAGTCACCCGCGGGTCTGTCGCGCAGGCTGAAGGGCAGGCCGATCTTGGAGGGCAGCGTCGCCGGCAAGAGTGACTTGGCTTCACGCCCGAAGGCGACAATGGCGCCGACCAGGCCGCCAAGGCCGAGCAGCCGAGCTTTGCCCGAAGCGCCCGTGCCGAGTCCGTGCAACGAGCGCAGGGTCTCGGCGGTCGCGGTGCCGGTGGGAAAGGAGAGCTTCTCGACGTTGATCAGCTGACGTTTGATCGGGATTGCGGCGAAGACGCCGAGCGCGGCGATGACCGCGAACCAGGCGATGAGCGCGGTGCTGTCGGGGCGCGTGCCGGTCAAGATCAGCAACGCCGGCAAGGCCGCCATGTTGCCGCCGCCGGTCATGTAGCCTGCCGCCGACGCCACCGACGCCATTGCGTTGTTCTCGAGAATGGTGAGCTCCGTACGCGCCAGGCGTGCCGCTGTCAGCAGGCGGAAGAGGGCATAGGCCAGGATGCAGGAGGTGATCGTGACCCCGAAGCTCCAGCCGGTCTTGAGGACGACGTAGAGGTTCGACAGACACATGACCGCGCCGAGCACCATGCCGGTGAGCACCGCGCGCACGGTCAACTGGCGACCGGTGTGCACCGGCGGGCTGGCGTCGGCGGGCGAGGTCGCGGGATCCGGGGGCGGTGCGGCTGCGTCCATCGCGGCATCTTGGCACGGCGGGACGGGGCGACGGTGCGCCGAGGCCCCTCACCCGCCGGGCTGCGCCCGAGGTGAAGAGCGGAGGCGGGCGCGGAGGGGTTAGAAGAAGCTGCCGCGGCGGCGGCGGGGTTTGCGGCCGAGGAGGGCGCCCATGAGACCGCGGGTGACTTCGCTGGCGATCGAGCGGGCGACGGGTGAGCGGAGCACGTCGGTCCAGCCGCTGTCTTCGCGCGGGGGGGATTGTCTTTCGCGAGCGCGTGGACGGGGGGCCTCGCCGTAGGCGTCGGTGTCGATGCCGTCGTCGACGCGATCGGAGGGGTGATCGAGGTCAGGGTCGGGCGCGCGTCGGCGTTCCGTGGCGGGCGGCGTGGGACGGAGGCGTTCGCTCAGCAGCTCGTGGGCGCTGCGCCGATCGACCGCCTGACCGTAGTGGCGGACCTGCTCGGTCTGTAGATGGGGCGCGAGCTCCGCCGCCGTCAGCGTCCCCAAGCGCGAGGCGGGAGGCGCGATCCGCGTGACGAATGGCTGGCTCGGATTGCCGTTCTCGCCCAGCACGGTGATCAGCGCTTCGCCGATGCCGAGTGACGTAAGCGTGGCCTGCACATCATAGAAGGGAGTCTTGGGGAACGTGCGCGCAGCCGATCGGAGCGCCTTTTCATCGTCGGGAGTGAACGCGCGCAGGGCGTGCTGCACGCGGTTTCCAAGCTGGCCGAGGATCTCGGCGGGCACGTCCTTGGGATTCTGCGTGACGAAGAAGACGCCGATGCCTTTCGATCGGATGAGCCGAACGACCTGCTCGACCTGGGTGAGGAACGCCTTGCTGGCGTCGCGGAACAGCAGGTGCGCTTCGTCGAAAAAGAAGACCAGCTTGGGCTTATCGATATCGCCGACCTCCGGCAGCTGCTGGTACAGCTCGGCCAGCATCCACATCATGAAGGTGGAGAAGAGCGCCGGCTTGTCCTGAACGTCACTCAGCTCGAGCACGCTCACGCGCCCTTTTCCGTCGGCCGAGACCTGCAGCAGATCGTCGAGCTCCAGCTCCGGCTCGCCGAAGAAGATGTCCGCGCCTTGCTGCTCGAGCGCCACCATCTCGCGCAACAGCACCCCAACCGATGCCTTCGAGATGCCGCCGTACTCCGCGAGAGACGCCGCGCCGTCACCGGTCAGGTGATTGAGCACCGCGCGCAGGTCCTTGAAATCGAGCAGCGGCAGGCTCTTGTCGTCGCAGTACTTGAAGACGAGGCTCATGACGCTCGACTGCGTCTCGTTGAGTCCCAGCACCTTCGACAGCGCCAGCGGTCCGAACGACGAGACCGTCGCGCGCAGCTGCGCCCCGAGCTTGCCCGACAGGCTGAACAGCTCGATCGGACAGCCGGCCGGCGTCCACGCGGTGCCAGTCTCCTGCGCGCGCTGCTCGACGCGAGGATTGGCGGTTCCCGCCACCGCCAGCCCTTGCAGATCGCCCTTCACGTCCGCCACGAAGACCGGTACGCCCGCGGCGGAGAGCCGCTCGGTGATGAGCTGCAAGGTCTTGGTCTTCCCGGTGCCGGTCGCACCCGCGATGAGCCCGTGGCGATTCATCATGGCGAGCGGAACACCGACGATCGGTTCGGGGTGAACGACGCTCTCGTGCACCGGCGCCCCGAGGGCGATGAATCCCCCTCGTCCCGTGGGGAATGCGGCGCGGACGGCGGCCAGGACCTTGGCGTCGATGCTCATCGCGCTACGGTAGCGATCCCGAGCCGCTCCGGCAACCGCCGCGGAGGTGTCGGGAGCAGCGAGCTGAAAAGCGGTCTTTCAGTATCGGCCTCAAGACCGATCTTTGGCCATGCGATGGCGGGCCAGCGTTGCCGCGTCGGCGGCGCGCACGAACGGGTTGGTGGCGCGCTCGATCGCGACCGTGGTCGGCGTCGTCACCGCTGGTAGTGCCGCCGCGCGCGCCGTGACGGCGCTGTTGTCGGGCTCCACCAGCGCAGCAAAAGCGAGGTTCTTGGCGGTGTACTCGTGCCCGAACCAAAGGCGCGTCGATTCGGGCAACGACGTCAGCAGCGCGAGGCTTTGGAACATCTGTTCGGCGGTCCCTTCGAACAGCCGTCCGCAGCCGGCACCAAAGAGGGTGTCGCCGGTGAAGACGTCGGTGATGACGCCGCTGTCGCTGGCGAGCGCCCACGCGATGGCGGAGCGCGTGTGACCGGGGATGTGAGCCGCAAAGAGACGCCCGGGAAAATCGGGGAGCGCCACCTCTGCAAAAGCACTGGTGCTTGCCGGCACGAAGACGGTCTGTCCCGGCACGCGGCCCCGATCGTCGGCGTGAGCAGCGACGACGAGATCCGACCGCAGTGCCGAGAGCGCCGCGATGCCGCCCACGTGATCGGCATGATGGTGCGTGACCAGCAGCCCCCGCAGCCCCAGGCCTCGCGCCGCCAAGCCTTCCTGAATGGGAGCCGCGTCCGACGGATCGACCACCCAGGCCTCTGACGCGTCGGCAGCCGACACGAGGTACGCGTAGTTGTCATTCAGGCAGCGGACCGGCGCGATCGTGGCCGTCATCGACGATCCCCGCGCAGAACGCCGATCTCGTCCGCTGCCGCCGGCTCGTCATCCATGCTCCGACTATAAGCCGCGTCGGCGCCCGCGGCCGGCGATCATGTGCGGCCATGGCGGCTATGGCCGCGGGCGGTTTCCCAGCGCCGCGAAGAGCAACCGCCCTGCCCCGTACGCGATTCCTTCGGGAACTCGCGACGCGCCGTCACCTTCGTGCTTGTAAGCTCCCGACATGATCGACGCCTGGAAGCCCGAACAGTACGAGCTGTTCAAGGACGAGCGACGACAACCCTTCGATGACTTGGTGGCGGGCCTGACTCCGACGCCGGGAGGACGAGCGATCGACTTCGGCTGTGGATCAGGAGCGCTGACCGCCCATCTTGCGGACCACCTCGGCCTTCATGAAGTCGTCGGAGTCGACAACTCGCAAGCGATGCTGGCGCCGACAGCGGCCGTCGCTGACCCGCGGCTCCGCTTCGTACCGGGCGACATGATCGACTACACGCCTGCCCAACCCGTCGATCTCGTCTTTGCGAACGCGTCGCTGCACTGGGTGCCCGACCACGCCGCGGTGTTGGCGCGCTGGCGGACGTTTCTAGCACCGGGCGGACAGCTGGCGGTGCAGATCCCCGCCAATCACGATCATGCCTCGCACCGGGTCGCCGTCGAGATCGCCAATGAGCTGCCCTTTCGGAGTGCCTTCGGACCGGGTGGCCCGCCCGCCGATCCAGTCGCGGCGCACGTGCTGGCACCCGAGGCCTACGCCGAGCTCCTGCATCGCTTGGGCTTTGCACGGCCGAGCGTGCAGCTGCGAGTCTACGGACACCAGCTCACGGACACGGACGCGGTGGCGCAATGGACCCAGGGCACGTCGCTCACGCGTTTCTCCTCGCGCCTCGATCCGGAGACCTTCGCGCGATTCCTCGCTGCTTACCGCGCACGTCTGCGGCAGCACCTCGGAGCGCAGGCGCCGTACTTTTTCACCTTCAAGCGGATCCTGATGTGGGCGCGCCTGAGCTAGCTGCTAGACAATGCTTTCAGCCAACGCCAAGGAGATCACGATGCCGCTCAAGTCCGGAGACACCGCCCCCGCTTTCACGCTGACCACCGAAACCGGCGAGACCGTCGAACTTGCCAAACTTGCCGATCGCCCGACGGTGCTCTTCTTTTATCCCAAGGACGACACGCCCGGCTGCACCATCGAGTGCAAGGAGTTCCGCGACGCGCGCGCGCAGTTCCTCGACAAGGCCCACGTCTTCGGCATCAGCCCCGACGACGCCGCCAGCCACCAGGCCTTCCGTGACAAGTACGCGCTCAACTTCCCCCTGCTCTCCGATCCCGGCCACAAGGTTGCCGACGCCTACGGGGTCTGGGGCCCGAAGAAGAACGGCGACGGCATCCACCGCACGACATTCCTCATCGACAAGGGCCGCATCACCCGCGTCTTCGAAAACGTCAAACCCGAAGGCCACGCCGCCGAAGTGCTCGCCGCCCTCTGATACCGCGCGGCCCCGGTGCCCAAGGCAGCCTTCTCGTCACCAGGCGTGCAAGACGCTCTCGAGCAGGCGCAGGCCGACGTCGTCGCCGGTGGTCAGGATGGACTCGGGGTGAAATTGCACGGCGGCCATCGGGAGGCGGGCGTGTTCGATGGCCATGACGACACCGTCGTCGGTCTCGGCGGTGACGACGAGGTCGTCGGGCAGACTGGCGCGATCCGCGAAGAGCGAGTGGTAGCGGCCGGCTCGGAAGCTCGTCGGTAGGCCCGCAAAGAGGCGACCACCTCGCACGCGGATCTGCGACGAGCGCCCGTGCATGGGTCGGGGAAGTACGCTCAGCCTGCCGCCGGCGTGCTCGACGATGCCTTGCAGGCCGAGGCAGACACCGAAAACCGGGAGATTGCGCGCAAGCGCGAGATCAATCGTGCGCGAGACGCCGAAGTCGCCGGGGCTGCCCGGCCCCGGTGAAAGAACGACGAGGTCGGGTCGCAGGGAATCGAGCGCCGCGGGGGCGAATCCCGCCCGCAACGTGATCACCTCGGCGCCGGTCTGGCGCAGATAATTGGCGAGGGTGTGAACGAAGGAGTCCTGGTGATCGACCAGGAGCACCCGGCGGCTGCTCGCGCGCGGCGTCCGCGAACCGCCGATGCGTGGGAGCTCGGCCGAGCGGATGGCATCCAGCAGGGCGGAGGCCTTGAGCTCGGTCTCGCGCTCTTCCTCACCGGCGTCGGAGTCCCAGAGCAGGGTGGCGCCTGCCCGCAGCTCGGCCATGCCTCTGACGATGTGCAGAGTGCGCAGCGTGAGACCGGTGTCGAGCCGGCCGTCGAAGGTCAGGGCGCCGACTGCGCCGCCGTAAAAGCCGCGCGGCGATCTTTCGTGATCTTCGATGAACTGCATCGCCCAGGTCTTGGGCGCGCCGGTGACGGTGAC
>JANNNO010000013.1:0-34391 GCA_031398585.1 Myxococcales bacterium
ACAGCGCGTGCGCCAGCGAATGGGTCACGCCGAGTCCTTTTTGAAATGCGACGCCGCCCATCAGCGCGGCGTTGAGCATTTTGCCCCGTGCTTCCTTATGAGCCTCGTCATTGAGCAGGCTCTTGTCGCCGCCGGCAATCCGCCGCGCGTATTCGACGCAGGGGACAAGGCTCTTCGAAAGGAGACGGAGGCCCTCGAGGGCGATGCCATCACAGAGCGGTTGAAAGCCCTTGGCCAGATAGGCCTCGACCAGGTGGGTGAGGGCATCCATGCCGGTGGCCGCGGTGACGGCGGCGGGCAACGCGAGTGTCAGGTTGGGATCCACGAACACCCGCTGCGCCAGCAGCCGCGGCGAGAAGATGATCTTCTTCACGTGGGTCTCGTCGTCACTGACCACGGTGGAACGACCGACCTCGCTGCCCGTGCCGGCGGTGGTCGGAATCGCGACGTAGTACGGGATCTCCTTGTCGATCGGCAACGCGCCCGGCTTTTCGTCTTCGTAGTCGAAGAGATCTCCCGGGTGGTTCACCATCAACGCGATCGCCTTGGCCACGTCGATGGCTGCGCCGCCACCGATTGCAACGATGGAATCGGCCTTGTGTGCGCGGTAGGCCTCGATGCCGGCAGTGACTTGCGATTTGACCGGGTTGCCCCAGACGCCCGCGAAGATCTTTGGAGACAGCTTGCCCGCCTCGATGGCAGCAGCCGTATCGGTCACGGGCGGCAGTGGCGCCAATCCCTTGTCGGTGACGATGAGCGGCCGCGACTTGCCCACTTCCTTGAGCGCGTCTGCGACCAGCTTGCTGGCGCCGAGACCGAACTGGATCCGGGTGGGGAAGTTGTATTGAAAGATGCTCATCGCTTGCTCCCGGGCGACACCGCCGCCGCCATCAGATGATCTCGAAGTACCGCTGCAGCTCCCAGCTGGTCACGGCTTTACCGAATTGCCGCCATTCCCACTTTCGGGTGGCAGCGAAGTGCTCGACGAACTCGTCTCCGAACAGCGCGCGTGCGGTTTCGGACTTCTCGAAGCGGTCGGTCGCCTCTTGCAGCGTCCGTGGCAGGACCACCGCGCTCGGATCGGCGTAGCCACTGCCGACCACCGGAGCCGCCGCCAGGGTCAGGTTCTTTTCGATGCCGTAAAGGCCGCTGGCCAGCGCCGCCGCCAGACCCAGGTAGGGATTGGCATCGGACCCGTTCACGCGCGTCTCGAGCCGCGTCGCTTTCGGACTGCCTGCGATCACACGCAAAGCGGTGGTGCGATTGTCGATGCCCCAGTTGACCTTGGTCGGCGCCCAGGCGCCCTCGACCAGGCGCTTGTAACTGTTGATGGTGGGCGCGTACATCGGCAAGAGGTCGGGCAAGAGCGCCATCTGCCCCGCGATGTAGCTACGGAAGGTATCGGACAGCCCGCGCTCGCGGCGGGGGTCATGAAACAGGTTCTTGCCGCCTGTCTTGTCCCAGAGGCTCTGGTGAATGTGGCCGCTGCACCCGGGCAGATCCGCATTCCACTTGGCCATGAAGGTCGGCAGGATGCCGAAGCGGTGGCCGATCTCCTTGGCGCCGGTCTTGAAAAGGATCGCGCGGTCAGCCGCCTCGACAGGGTCGCTATAGAGGATGGCGGCCTCGAAGACGCCGGGCCCCGTCTCGGTGTGCAGGCCTTCGATCGGCACGCCGAACGCGCCCATCTCGTCGAAGAGGGCATTGAGGAAGGGCCGGTTCTGGTTCATCCGGATGACGGAGTAGCCGAACATTCCGGGGGTCAGCGGGGCCGGGGCGGCGTAGCCCTTGTCGGCGAGGCTCTGCGAGGTCTCGCGGAAGTTGAACCATTCGTATTCCAGCGACGTTGCGGGAACGAACCCGGCTGCCTGACAGCGCGCGACCACGCGCTTGAGGAGCTGGCGCGGGCAGATCGGCAAGGGCGCGGCATCGGCGGCGGCGCTGGTCCAGAAGTCCCCCAGTAAGAAGGGCACCTTGCCGTCCCACGGGACCTCACGATAGGTGCCGGGATCGAGCTTCACGTCGGCATCGGGATACCCCGACTGCCACCCGGTGTATTTGACGTTGTCGTAACAGACGTCAGCGGCGTCCCAGCCGAGCACGACGTTGCAAAAGCCGAAGCCCGACGACATCGCCGAGACAAACTTGTCCCGGATGAGGTACTTGCCGCGCAGGACACCGTCGATGTCGGTGACGGCGACTTTGACCTTGGTGGCGCCGGAGCGTTCGACCGCGTCCAGTACCTCCGCTTGCGTCGGCTTCGACCTCGACATGGGCGTCTCAGTATCCGCCTCGATCGGCCAGCGCGCAAGCTTGGCTCTGGCAGGGCAGGGGCATCGCCCAAAAGAAAACGGCCGGGACCGCGCTGGCGATCCCGGCCGTTCATGATTTCGCTACTTGGTCAGGGACGGACGATGGAATCCATCTTGATGACCTCGAAGTCGCTGCCTTTGATCTTCCGCAGGGCCATGAGGGCGTTGTCGTTCCAGTTCGGGTTGGGAGAGCCCGAGATGAACCAGTCGGCGCCGTTGTCCGCCATGAACATGCCGTACTTCTTGAGGGCGCGCAGGATGACCTGCACCTCCTTGGGGTAGCCCGAGATGTCGACGTTCGCCTTCAAGCGAACGCGCATCCCCATCGGCGGCAGGTTGATGTCGGTCTTGGTGCTGGCCCAGTGCGAGGCGGGCGGGGTGTACGCGCGCTGCGAGTTCTTCACGGTGAAGCGCAGAGCGTGGTTGATCTCGCCGCGCTCGACGACCTCGTCGTAGCGGACCAGACCGGGGAAGATCGGCAGACCGGCGGCGTCGGCCGACGTCCAGCGCGCCGGGCGCTTGATGTCGCGATCGAGGTTGAAGACGGCACCCGAGTCCGCATCGAACGAACCGCCCGCGGGCCAGGTGTTGTAGCTCTCCCAGAACGTGCCGGTTTCGCAGTCGACAGCGATGATGTGCCGATCGCCTTCGCCGTCCGGACCGCCTTCGATCGGCGCATTCATCGGGAACGGGTAGGGCCCCGCGTCGCTCTCGCTATCCCAGGTGAAGCGGATCGGAAGCTTGGGCTGGCTGCTCGGAACCACGATGTAAGGGATGCCGATCGGAGCGCCTTCCCACATCGTGCCGAAGTCGGCGCGGATGTTCTTGTCGGCGCCGATGCTGGCGATGTAGCTGGCCGAGTTCGGATCGACGGGCGAGTTCGAGATGTCGCGGCGCCATTCGCTGTTCGCCGGAGCGACCTGTCGGCCGTTGAGGCTGGCGTTCGGCCCAAACTGACAGCGGCCCGTTCCCGGAGGGGGAGTCACGACCGGGGGCGGGACGACGACGGGCGGCGGGACCACCACCGGCGGCGGGGTCTGCTCGACCAGCTTGATGAGACGGGCGTTGGCCCAGTCCCCGTGGTCCCAGCTGCGGCCGTTGGCGGCATCGGTGACCGCGAGATCGAGGCGACGAGCACCGGCGACGTTGACCGTCACCTTTTGCGTGGCGCTGGCGCCGGTCATGACGCCGGATTGGAAGACCAGGCGACCATCCGCCAGGATGGAGAAGACGAGCGAGCCGAAGTTGGCCGATTCGTCGTCGACGCCGATGTCCGATTCGAAGCGGGCGTATTGCCCCGCCAGATCGATCGACACGGTCGAGGTGGCGTGAACGCCGAGTCCCTTGCCATACACACTTCCGTTGAGGGTCAATGCCTTTCCGTCGCCCGCACCGGTCTCTCCGTTGCTTTTGTCCCGCTCCACCGGGCCCCATCCGTTGCTCTGGGCAATGAACGGCAGGTCGCTGACATAGACGGCTTTCTCCACGGTGATTGCTTCTGCGGTGGTCTCGAAACCGTCGGCCGCTTCTGCGCCGACGAATGAACCCGCATCACCGCAAGCCGCGGCGCCAACGAGTCCCAACATTCCGAGACACGAGATCTTCAAACGCATGAACACCTTCCTTCGGGGCTTACACCCGCCGGGCCCGTTCATTCGAGCGCTTCGGCGAGAGGCGACGGTGTAGCAACCTAGAAATTGAGTTGCATGTATGTGTTTTGGATCTCACGACACAAATGCGTGTCGTCAACCACTTAGCGGTGACCGTCGCGTGAAATTCAGGGTGTGTCTGCTCGCACCTCTTGCTGATTTCGGCCGCGCAAGTGCCGTGTTGTACAAGAGCCGACGCGCGTCCGGCGCCCTTGCCTCAACGTCGGCGCGAGTCTGCCGATGTCGTGAAATCGAAGTGACAACGTCGACGCGACTTGCGGCTCTCTTCCTGGTCCTGGGTGTCGTTCCGACGCTCGCTTGTGGTGGCAGTACGCCCGCTGCGACGGCGCCCGATGCCGGCGGCTCGCAGCTCGATGCGAACGCGACTCACGATGCCGGCAGAGCGACAGGCGGCATGACTGGCGGCGGCAGTGGCGGCGCGGGCGGGGCCGGTGGTACCGGCGGCATGGACACAGCCGGCACCGCCGATGGTCACGTCACACCAGGCGTAGACGGTGGGGCAGGCGCTGCGGGCACGGATGCCGCGGTCGACGTCTCACACTTCGATGCCGGTCACACCCCGCCGGACACCAGCGGCGTCGACCTGGGGGCCGGCCCTGGTCACGTCGACGGGGGCCATGCCTCAGATGGCGGCAACAACCCGCCCCCGGGTGTCGGCATCCACGGGCCTCCCGGCGCTGCCTGCGCAAGCGACACGCCGCTTTCGGTGCCGCCGCTCGAGCTCGCCCAGATCGAATACATCACACCGCTCGGCAACCTGAGCCCCCCTGGCCATACGCTGCCGACCACCCATTCCTATCTCATGACGCCGACGTTGCAGGGACAACCCGGCGAGGGCCCCTTCGGTGATGGCCGTTTGCCTCAGAAGCTGACGGTCCGCGCGCCTGGGAACATCCGCGTGGTCGAGATCAGCCGCGGGACCGTGACGCGGACCAAGGTCGGCGGCGGCGTCGAAAGCTATGTCGAGGACGGCCTGGTCGCCAACATCTGCGAGAGCCGCTACCTCATCTTCGGGCACATCACCGTGACATCAGCGGCGATCAACGAGGCCATCGCCAAGCTCGACGCGAGCTTGGATCCCGTGCGTCGCAACTGTCACAGCTACTCCACCGGCGGCGACGACTACACCGCGTGCCGCTACGCCCTCGAGGTCGACGTCGCAGCCGGAACGGTCATCGGCACGACGAGTGGTCGCGCCTTCGGCATGGACGTGGGCGCCTACGACAAGACCAAGCCGACCACACGCATCGGTGCCGGCATCCGCTTTTTCGGCGAAGCGGGATACACCGCATGCGCTTACGACTGGTTCGCAACCGACACGCGCACCGCCCTCTACGCAAAGCTCGGCGATTGGAGCCCCACTGGCTTCGTCGCTCGCACGGGCGAACCCCGCTGCGGCACCGCACACCTCGATTTGCCCGGCACCGCACGCGGCAACTGGTACCTGCGCGCGGGCCCCAACGACTTCGATCAAGAAGATCTCACCCTCGCGCTGGCCTCCGACGTGCTGGATCCGAGCGTTCCCGTGTTCTCCATCGGCAACCACACCATCCCCGAGCTGCCGCGCGGCCTTTACACCTTCACCCCCGGCACCAACGGCAAACCTTTTGCCGAGGTGATCACCGGCCAGACCGCCTGCTACGAGCTACGCCCCCACCGCAACCGCGGCAGCAACGTCACCGGCAAAGCGATCCTCATCGCCCTGTCGAAAGACGCCACCACCCAGCGCGACGTCCTGCACATCGCCGGCGCCCCCGGCACCTGCGCCGCGCCCCCCGCCATGCCGGGGAACGCGGTCCGCTTCGAGCGGTGAGGGCTTGCATCGGCCCCGGTGATGCGGGCCGTGCCGCAGTCATGCGGCCGCGATGGCGTGCGGCCGCGACGGTCAGGCGCAGTTCCCTGCGTCGGGTTCAGCGCAGGTTGAGAAGGTACGACGCCATCCTCGAGCCGGCTTCGAGGGCCGCCGCCGCCCCCCCGAATTCGATGCGCTCCGTGTAATGGCCTGCGACCGTCATGGTGTCGCGACCAGCGGCGGAGGGGCTCCTGATCGTGAGAACCTCGAACGTCGTATCATTGCCATTCGGAGTTCCGAAGGTTCTGGCACATAGGCCCGCGCCGTCTTGCGCTGCGAGCTTGAGCAAGAATCCGTCGGATGAGGTCGCTGATCCTTGAACCGTGAGCGTCGTCGCGTCGACGATCATCGATCCTTTCATGACACCCGCGACGACGACCTCGTCGGAGCGGGTGAGGGCGATGCTCTTGGCTTGTTGGGAGAAGGTAGGATCGACAGTGGGATCGCTGACAACCGGATCGCCGAACGAGCGGCTCCAAGACGCAAGTCCGGTAGCGCCTTGCAACTTTGCGACGAAGACATCCTCCTGGCCGTGCCAGGGCAGGACCGTGCTTCCAAAGGTCAAGGTGCCGCTGAAAGAGCCAGTTAGAAAGACGTCGCCCCGATCATCGATGGCAATCGCTTGCGGAACGGCGAATGAGCCGGGCTCCACGAAGCGTGCGCGCCATAGCTCCGAACCGGTCGCTCCGTCGAGCTTCGCGAGAAACATCCCTCTGGCGTCGCTACTCGCGAAGATCGCAGCGCCAGAGGAATCCATACCGATGGTCTGGCAGACCTGCGTCCCCTCCGCGGCGAATGCACCGCTGCCGTCCCAAGTTCGCTCGCCGCCGGCGGAGTACCTGGCCACATAGACGTCCGACGCCACGTTGCCGCGGCGGCCACAAACGACGAAGCTTCCGTTCAGAGGGTTGGAGGCCACCGCCAGGAGGCGAACCCCGGATGGCATAGGTGTTGCGAACAGGTGTTCGCCCGTCGCCGCGCTGATCCCCTTGAGGTAGTGGGTTTCCGCGGGCGATTCGTAGATCGACGCGAGAACGCCGGAGCCGTTGGCTGCCATTCGCCCCACGAGCTGTTTGACTTCGTCGCCCGCAGCTTTCACCCACGTCGCATGACCAGTCATCGGATCGATCTTGGCGTAGAAGGCGTCCAATCCGCCGGCCGAGATTCGGGTGTGCCCGGAGAGGATCTCGGCTGAATTGTCGAAAGTACCCGCGATGAAGAGGCTCGTCTGATCGGTCGCGGCCGAGCTGATCGACGCGTGTGCGTCTTGTGCCACTGGCGACGCTGGCACGCTCGTGCTCCAGCGGGGGACCTCGCAGGCGCCGTCGCCGACGGGGCAGCGCTCGGCGACGGGCAGGTCCTCTCGGCAGGATGCGCGCGAGCAGGTTACGGGCGCGCCGACGCAGACGGCGTCGAGGCAAACGTCGGCATCGGTGCACTGCTGGCCATCGGAGCAGACCTTGCCGTCGGGTGAGCGCGGGTTCGCGCAGACGCCGGTGGCGGGATCGCAGGTGCCCGGCTCGTGGCAGGCGTCGCTGGCAACGCAGATCTTGGCGACGCCCGCGCAGCGACCTTCGCGGCAGGAGTCAGTGTCGGTGCAGCGGTTGCCATCATCGCACTCGGTGTCTGCCGGTGCCGGTGCGCCCTTCCTGCATCGTCCCGCGCCGTCGCAGACTTCCGAGCCATTGCAGAGATTGGCGTCGGCGCAGGAGGTTCCGCGGCCCGCGGGCGCATGGGTGCAGCGCCCGTTCGTCTTGCAGACATCGACGGTGCACGGGTTCTGGTCGTCACATCTGGCGGCTTCGGCGACGCATTGGCCGGCGTGGCACTGCTGTTGGGGGGCCCCGCAGTTCGAGATCACCGAACAGAGCGTGCCGTCGTCGACATTCTCGACCACGCATCCGACGTCGGGCTCGCAGCGAGCCGTCGTACACGGGTTGCGGTCGTCCTTGCATACGCGTGGCTTGCCGGCTCGACAGACGCCACGCTCGCAGCGCTCTTCGCCGTTGCAGAGATCCCCGTCCGCACACGCGATTCCGTTGGCCGCCGGCCGGCTGACACAACGAAAGCGCGTGGCGGGTCCACAGACGTCCACCGTGCAGGGGTTGCCGTCATCGCATGAGGCGGGACAGGTGATCCCCGCCGGTGCTTGCAGCGCCGCTGCTTGGTTCTCGACAGCCTCGTGTGCTTCTGCCTTTTGGCTCTCGGGCCGAGGTTCAGTTTGCGGCTCGCGTGAGCAGGCCAACGCCAGCGCGCATGCGACCCAGAGCAGGGACGAATGGAAGGTATGGGACCGGTTGTTGAGCACTCGATGAATCCTCTTCGGCGCGCGACAGGGCGTTCGCCCGCAAGGCGCGCGAGGGAACAGCCGAGCTGAGTCCGCGTCAAAGAACTCTGCCTGGACGTACCGTCGCTTTCCCAGCGGCCACTAGCAAACGACGACTTGTTGCCAGCTCCGTGACGGCATCGCGCGAGAGCCGATCCTGGAGGCGACCTTTGAACCCACTTGCGGTTGCCACCAGCGCCGGCCCGTCGGGAATCGCTCCGCTTGGAAGTGGGACGTCGGGTCAGCGCGGTGACAGGGGGCACGCGCGTAGTGCTGTGGCGATTCGACGGGAACGTGATCCCGGCTCGACAGGTAGTCCGGTCTCTGTTTCTGTCACGGCGTGAGCAGTGAAACCTCGTTCCGAAGGTGGATTCGTACCGCGATCGGGGTCGTGAGTGTGTCGCAGGTGATCGGCTGTGCGGGTATCTCATCGCGTCTTGCGAATCCGAGCCAAAGCCCCGCTTCACCGGCACCGGTCATCCAGCCGAGCGTCATGCCAGCGGAAGGTGAACCGAAGCCCGTCCCGCCCACCAGCGCGGCTTCCGATTCCTTGCCGCAAGCAACGGCGCCCGGCGAGCCGTCGCCGCCAGATGCCGAGGACGGGCGTGGGCGGGCCTGGAGCGGGGGTCCATCGTCGTCAGGGTCTGCCGCTCCTCCCAAGCAAGTGCCGCCAGCACCCAACCCGCGCATCTGGGCGGAGGGCACTTGGGCGGTGAGCAGCCATCACGGTCTCGGATTCGAAGGCGGCACCACCGTCGAATTTTCGCAGGTGCGCAGAGGCGACGAAAAGGCGGGCATGTTGCGCCTTCAGATCAGCGCCGACTATTTTGCACTGGATCGAATCTCGACGGGCTTCGTTCTCGGTCTGACCGCCTACGACGGGACCTATCTGACAGCCGGCGCCCGCCTCGGCGCCGCGTTCGACGTGATCCCAGCGGTCTCGAGCGTCTGGCCCAAGATCTCCTACCTGATCTCGCCAGTGGGAGGCGGCGCGCTTCTGCGAATCTTCCAGGCGTATGTGCCCATCGTCTGGCATGCCCTTCCCCACTTCTTCTTCGGCCTCGGCCCCGCATTCGAACGTATGGACGCGGGCGACTGGGACGCCACCGCGTCTGGTCTGCTGTTCACGCTCGGTGGGTACTGGAAGAACTGAGAGCTAGGCGCGCCAGGCGCGCTGTCCTCAGCGGCAGCGGCGAAGGGCGAGCTGGGCTTCGAAGAGGGAGGTCGGGGTGACGCGCGTGCCGAAGGATTCGTTCGCTTCGATCTCCGTCACGATCGACTGGAAGGTGACCGGTCTGTCGTGGGTGAAGCCGGCGAAGATGGGGAGCGCGAAGGTGTGCGAGTTGCGGGCGGTGGCGTTCCAGAAGTCGTAGGTCTTGCTGCCCGAAGCACGGTGGCGAAAGTTCCAGAGGGTGTAGTAGCGGCCGGTGTGGGGGTAGTTGACCAGGGGGCCACCGTTGCCGGACAGGACGCCGCCCTGGACGTCGTCGAGCAAATTGGCGTGAGGGACGCCGCCGTGATTGTCGACGCTCGCGTTCACGTTCATGGTGAAGCGCAGATAGACCGCGCCGACCAGTTGATAGCCGGTGTCGGGACCGTGATGGGTGCCGGCGGTATCGACCGCGTCCTTGACCAGCATGCCGTAGCCGCGGCGACCGCCAATTGACGAATGGCCCTTCTTGCCGGTGAAGCGCACGTCTTCGATGGTCATCCATCCCACCGAGTCGGTACCGAGTGCGTCGTTGAAGTTGCGGAACTCGACCCGGCGGACCCAGGCGTTGACCGTCTCGCGGAACGACCAGAGGCTCCAGCCCGAGTCGTGAATCCAATCCTTGTGGTGGACAAAGGTTTCGGGATAGCTGTCCCAGCTGCCCGAGAAGCGCAGATCCTCGATGCCGATCTCGCTCAGCGGGTTGACTCGTTCCAGGCGCCAGGGAACGTCATCGAGCCGAATTGTGAAATGGAGAGGCTCCTTGAAGCGCACGACGGCGCCCGACACGTCGGCAATTTCGTGCATCTCATGCACGGGCACGCCGCCTTGCACGACGCGGGTCCAGTCGGGATCGAGCGGCAGGCCGGCGTAGTAAAAAGCGTTGTACTGCGGGCTCTGATGCTTGAGCACGACGATCTGTCCGGGTCGCAGCTTGGAGGCATCGTCGACGGTGATCGTGAAAGTCTCGCGGCGGGCGTTGGCGATCACGTTGGCGACTCGGGTCGCGCCCCAGCCGCCCGATGGGCCCACGTGGAACATGCGGCCACCGCTCTTCTTGGAGACCATGACGACGTCGGTGCCGTTGGCCCCGGCGCCGGCTCCGCGCAAGACGATGCGGCTGCCCGTGATCGTGATCGGGCTCGAACCTTCGGTCGGATTGACCAGGAAGCGGCCCTTGGGAAAGGTGACCACGCCTCCGCCGGCTGCTTTGGCTGCATTGATCGCGGCCTGGATGCCGGCGTCGTCGAAGGCGTCGTCGTTGGCGACGGCGCCGTAGCGTGTGACGGGAAAGAGGGGGCCCGTCACGTTGGGAATGTTGGCTTCTGAACGGCGATAGCCGGCGAAAGAGAAGTCGGGCAGCGTGGGCTCTGCGCCGCGGCTGCGCGCCTCGACGAAGTTCTTCCAGAGTGCCGAAGTTCCAGAAGGAACCACGCACGGACCCGTGCCGCCGGTTCCAGACTGGGATCCACCGGTGCCGGCACCTCCGCCAGAGCCTCCCGTGTTTATGACTGCGCCGCCCGCGCCGGTGCCACCTGCGCCGCCTGTGCCCGTCGCGCCCGCGACGCTGGCGTCAGCGCCTCCACCTCCGCCACCGCCATTGCCGCCGTTGGCCGACGCGTCCGGTGAACTGCCCGCAGCACCACCAACGCCACCGCCGTCATGCTGGGCGAAGATTCTCAGCTCGGCGACGCTGTTGAACGCATCGATGTTGGTCCCGTTCGCGATCAACAGGACGAAGCGAACTGCGGACGTGGTGATCGCGAAGCGTTCGGTGGTGAGGCCAGTGGATTGGCCGGAAAAGGCCGTCTGCCAGTTGCCCCCTTCGGCAGCCACCCATAGATCGAAGCGGCTCTGGCGCTGGTCGGGATGGCCGAAGGTCACGTCGATCGCACCCAGCGCACGCGACGTCTGCAAATCCAGCATCAACCAGTGGCCCGCGCCGTTCACCGTCCAGCGAGTCGACAGATTGCCGTCGACGACGCTGGCCGGACCCGCGCCGCCGACGCTTCCCGTACTGGAGCCCGTGCTCGCGCGCACCGACCAAGTTGGAGGGGTGATCTCGATGAGGGATGGCTGTGCCCAAGCGCCCGAGACGCGGGCCAAGCCGGCCGCCAGTACGGGCGCGAGGACCAAGGCGGACACGATGAAGAGCGAGCGGGTCGTGGGCGGGATCATGAGCCTGGCTGTTTTCGCAGATCTCGGAGGCGATCCGCGCGACCAAGCGGTGACGGATCGTTGCTAGTCGTGGCCAGATCGCGACAGCTTGGTTCTCGAATCGCCCTTAAACCGGTCCCGAAAAGGTCTGGTTGCCGTTACAACCTCGCCCGCGGTCCCACATTTCCATGGCGCCTGTCGCGGCAGATCCACGGCCATCGTCACTGGAACCAAGCTGGGACGATTCGTTCGCCGAGGGTTCGTTCGTCTTTGTCGCAGTCGCCACCTGGGATGGTCTACGTTGCCGGCGCTGACCCGCACATGCCCACACATCGGGAGACAAGAACCATGCAGTTGCATTCCATCGCGCGCTCGAAACTCCCTGGAGCGCCTCACAGCGGTTTGCCGGCGGCTCGCCTGGCTCTCGTCGCGACGGCCCTAGCTGCCTCCTTTTTCGCTCGGACTGAAAACGCTTTCGCGGCTTCTTTGCCCGCAGGCTTCGCCGAGACTCGCGTCGCTTCAGGTATGTCTAGCGTGACCGCGTTGGCGGCGGCGCCTGACGGCCGTGTCTTCGTCTGCGAACAGGGCGGTCGACTGCGCGTCGTCAAGAACGACGCCCTCCTGCCCACGCCGTTCCTCACGGTGAGCGTGAATGCCTCGGGCGAAAGAGGTCTGCTCGGTGTGGCTTTCGATCCCGACTTCGCCAGCAACCGTTGGGTCTACATCTATCACACGACGTCGTCCTCGCCGCTTCACAACCGGGTGGTTCGCTACACCGCTTCAGCCAGCAATCCCGACGTTGCCGACGCTGGCTCCGCGACCGTCATCTTCGATCTCGCGAATCTAGGCTCGGCCACCAACCACAACGGTGGCGCGATCCACTTCGGCGCCGACGGCAAGCTGTACATCGCGGCCGGCGACAACGCGCGCGGTGCCAACGCGCCCTCGCTGACCACCACGCTGGGCAAGCTTCTGCGCATCAACAAGGATGGCAGCATCCCGACCGACAACCCGTTTTACGGCCAGACGAGCGGTAACAACCGCGCGATCTGGGCCCGCGGCTTGCGCAACCCCTTCTCTTTCGGCGTGCAGCCCGGCAGCGGGCGCATCCACATCAACGACGTGGGGCAGGCCGACTTCGAGGAGATCAACCTGGGGCAAGCCGGCAAGAACTACGGCTGGCCCGAGGTCGAAGGACCCGAGCCGCCCGGCGTCTCCGGCGTCACCTATCCGCTCCTCAGCTACAGCAACGGCTGCTCGGTGACCGGTGGCGCCTTTTACAATCCGGGCAGCGCGCAGTTCCCGGGCTCGTTCCAGTCGCGCTATTTCTACGCGGACTTTTGCAGTGGCTTCATCCGCACCCTGAATCCGCCGTCGTATACGGCTTCGAGCGGCTTCGCCACCGGTGTGCCGTTTCCTGTCGGCATCGCGGTCGCGCCCGGCGGCCACCTCTACTACTTGGCGCGCGGCCAGCAGGGCACGGGCGCCAACGGCCAGCTCTGGAAGGTGCGCTCGACCACCACGCCGGACGGCTGCAACGTCCCCGCAGTGGGGCAGTCTCCGGCGGCTGTCGCGGCCGTCCCTGGTCAGACGGTTCGGCTCTCCGCGACGGCGAGCGGTACCGCGCCGCTGTCCTATCAGTGGCAGCGCGCGGGCGCCGGCGTCAGCACGTTCCAGAACATTCCCGGCGCCACCGCCCAGATCCTGAGCTTCGCGGCCGCCGCGGCCGACAACGATGCCCGCTACCGCGTGGTCGTCAACAACGCCTGTGGCAGCGACACCAGCGATGCAGCCACCTTGACCGTCGCCAGCGAGGGCGTACGCGCCGAGATCACCAGTCCCACGGAAGCCACTCGTTATCGAGGCGGTCAGACCGTCGCCTTCGCGGGCATCGGGCGGGCGGCTTTGGGAACCGCTCTACCCAATGCCGCGCTTACCTGGCAGGTCGACTTTCATCATGACGACCACGTCCATCCTCACATGCAGCCGCAGAGCGGGATCGCCAGTGGATCGTTCGAGATCCCCGACCGTGGCGAGACCGCCAGTAACGTCTTTTACCGCGTCTACTTGACCGTGAGCTCGGGCGGTCAGACCGCGCGTGACTTCGTCGACGTCAAGCCCGTCGTGGCGCGCATCACCTTGGCGACCAACCCCTCCGGGCTGCGGGTCAAACTCGACGGCAAGACGGTCGTGACCCCGCATGTATTCGATGGCGTTGCGGGCATCGTGCGCAGTCTGGCGGTCGATTCAACGCAGCCTTCCGGCGCGGGGTCAGCGACCTTCGCTGCCTGGTCGGACGGCGGAGCCGCCACTCACGAGATCGTCACGCCGGAGACCGCCACCACGTTCACGGCGAGCTTCGAAATCAGTGAACCGGGTGCCGGAGGCGCTGGTGGGTCCGGGCAGGGCGGTGCTGGTGGCACGGCAGGCGGTGGTGTCGGCGGCGTCGGCGGTACCGGTGGCGCGGGCGGGGCCGGGGGAACAGGAGGCATCGGCGTTCCGCCCGAACCGGGCTGCCTGGCTGCTTACGCGGGTGCGCCGTTCCTCAATCACGCTCTGGCCCGCCAGACGGGAGTGTTCCTCTTCGAGTTCGATGCCACGCCTTCGCGGACGAACATCAACACGACCGTGGGACTCTCGGCGGGGGCGCCGTCGGCACACCAGGGCTTCGCGGCGCTGGTGAGGTTCAATCCGACGGGCTTCATCGACGCCCGGCAGGGGGGAGCCTATGCCGCGCTGACGTCGATCCCATACCTGGCTGGACGGACCTATCGCTTCCAGATCGTCGTCAGCCTTCTGTCGAAGTCGTACACGGCCTTCGTGACCCCGCCGGGAGGTGCGGTTCACACCATCGGCAGCGATTTCGCTTTCCGGACCGAGCAGGCGACGGCTGCTTCCCTCGACTCGTTCGGTATCTGGACCGGTGGCGCGGTCTCGAACGAAGTGAAGACCGACGTCTGCAACGCCAAGATCACGGTTTCGATTCCGGGACCGCCTGGGGCCGACCCGACGCCAACGCCAACGCCAACGCCGACGCCAACCCCCACGCCGACGCCGATCCCAACGCCGACGCCGATCCCAACGCCGACGCCGACGCCAACCCCCACCCCAACCCCCACGCCCACGCCAACGCCGACCCCCACGCCCACGCCGACACCCACGCCCGTCGGCACGCCGGTCGCGGCGAACGGGCAGCTGCACGTCTGCGGGACCAAGCTCTGCAACAGCGCCAACCGCGCGATTCAGCTGCGAGGCATGAGCACGCACGGGCTGCAGTGGTACGGCTGGGGCAAGTGCGTGAACGATAGCTCGCTCGATGCTCTGGCGCGCGACTGGAAGGCCGACATCCTGCGCATCTCACTCTACGTCCAAGAGGGCGGCTACGAGACCGATCCCGAGGGCTACACCAACCAAGTCCATCGCATCATCGACGAGGTCAGCGAGCGCGGCATGTACGCGCTGGTCGACTGGCACATGCTGACGCCCGGCGATCCGATGGTGAACCTGGCCCGGGCCAAGACCTTCTTCACGGCCATCGCCTCGCGCCACAAGAACAAGCCGAACGTCCTTTACGAGATCGCCAACGAGCCGAGCGGCGTGAGCTGGGCGCGCATCAAGAGCTACGCCGAACAGATCATCCCGGTGATTCGCGCGCAGGACAGCGACGCGGTGGTGCTGGTCGGCACCCGCGCCTGGTCCTCGCTCGGCATGTCGGAAGGGGCCAATGCCAACGAGATCATCGACAACCCGGTCGACGCCAGCAACATCATGTACACGTTCCACTTCTATGCGGCGTCGCACACTGCCAGCTACCGCAACGAGTTTTCGCGTGCGGCGGACAAGCTGCCTCTCTTCGTGACCGAGTTCGGAACCCAGACGTACACCGGCGACGGTGGCAACGACTTCGCCAGCTCGCAGGCGTACCTCGATCTCATGCGCAACAAGAAGATCAGCTGGACCAGCTGGAACTATTCGGACGACATGCGCTCAGGCGCGGTCTTCACGTCTGGCACCTGCCCGTCGGGCCCTTTCACCGGGACCAGTCGCCTCAAGCCCGCTGGCACGTGGATTCGCGAACGCATCCTCAACCCCGCCGACGATTTCGGCGGCAGCGCCACGCCGACGCCGAATCCAACTCCCACGCCCACGCCGAATCCAACGCCAACCCCGACACCGACGCCGACGCCGACGCCGACGCCGACGCCCACTCCGACCGGACCCTTCGATCTCGAGGTGGCGGGGTTCCCGGTTTCGGGCGGAATGCCTCACTTTCCGGATTCAGCGACGGCATTGGGTGGGCACCGCTCACCAGCGTTCTCCTGGACCAACGCGCCGGCGGGCACCAAGAGCTTCGCCGTGACGCTGGTCGATCTCAGCGAGCAGGCCAGCCAGGGAGGCAAATCCCATTGGGCGTTGTGGGACGTCGCAAGGTCGCTCACGTCGTTGCCGGCGAACTTGCCCAAGAGCTCGCCGATCCCGTCGCCTTCCGTCGCAGCCGGCGCGCAGCAGCTCAACCTCGTCAACCGCGGGCGCTCCTACTTCGGCCCTGGCGCGGGAGGCAGTCGCCGCTCTCGCTTCGTCATCTGGGCCCTCGACGTCGACACCTTGCCGGTGGCGGCCAACGCCTCGCTCGACTCCATCCTGCGCACGACGCTGCCGGCGCATCGCCTGGCCAGCGCTTCGTTCGAGGCGTTGGGTTACGAGTAGTCCGCGACCGCGCCGTGAACCGCCCGAACCGGGGCGGTATGGCGCTGCCAGCGGCCTGGCTCCTGCCAGCCTGCGCCGACGTCCGCGCACCGGGCCGCCCGCCCTGCGCCGACGTCCGCGCACCGGGCCGCCAGCCCTGTGCGGACGTCCATGCCTCGCGTGAGCCCCGCCAGGGCACCTGCTGGACGTCCGCCCTTGTCTGTGTCGACGCGCACAGCGACCCGCCGCGAGCCAAGTGGCTGGCATTTTCGGATTTTCGATCGATGGTACGGCGGGTGCAACTGGGGTCCCTCGAACCAAGAGGAGATCCGAATGACGCCCTTCCAAATTCACGCCTATTCCTGCCCAACCCAGTCGTTGCCGATCACAAGGATGGCCACCCTCATCGCCCTGCTGGGCGTCACGACGCTCCAGGGCTGCGACAACAAGAACGACTTTTCGGGATTTCTGCCCGACGGCTCCGCCGCTGCCGGATCCGACGCAGCCTTCGGCGAGGCGGGCGCTGCCGACGCCCGCGGCTTGCCTGGGACGCCGCCTGGCCCCGGCACGAGCCTCCCGGGTTCCCCCAGTGATGGTGGTGTGCCCGTCACCGTTCCCCCCTTGTCGCCACCGGGGCCCGCCGCCGACGCGGGTGTCACCAATCCCAATCCGGTTCCGCCGCTTCCCATGCCCGACGCCGGCGTCCCGCCGACGCCACCCACGGTCGATGCCGGGGTGACCCCGCCGCCGCCCACGGTCGATGCTGGTGTGACCCCGCCGCCGCCCGCGGTCGATGCGGGCGTCATGCCGCCGCCACCCGTGGGACCGCCGCCGCCTCCCCCCGGCATGTGCGCACCGTTCGCCGTCTGCGGTGGCGACATCGTGGGCACCTGGGACTTCACAGCTTATTGCGACATCGGCAAGTATCCCGCGCCGCCCACGTGTCCACAACAGACGATCAACCGCAAGGGGCTGACGAAGACGGCGTCGTTCGTCTTCGAGCCCAACGGCCGGTACAAAGAAGAAGGCCTCATTCACGGCAGCGTCGAATCGACCCTCCCGCTGTCGTGCGTGCCGCAGATCACAAGCTGCACCCAGCTGGGTATGGCGCTCTTCCAGCAGCTCTCACGCGAGTACAGCGACGTCGCCTGTGTCGGTGCCGACGTCTGCACCTGTAAGCTCACCCTGCGCAGCCGGACCATCAACAACACCGGCAGTTATCGCCTGATCGCCAACCGCATCTTGCTCGACGGCGTCGACCAGGGCGAGTACTGCGTCTCGGGCCGCTCGCTCGCGATCATGTCGCTGCCCATGAACGGCGTGACAACACAGTCGCAGCTACTTCGTCGCTAACCCCGACTGGCAAGATGCCCCGGGACCGCTCAACGGCCCCGGGGCGATCTCTGCGGCACGTTCGTTCACTTCCGCCGCAGAAACGGGACGCGCTCGCGTTGGTAGCATTCGTGGTTAGCGACTCGAGCAAAAGATTGAGAGCTACAACGATCAGCGGGCCGGGGCCATCTTACGTATGGCCTCCCGATCTCCGATGGACGCCGCCATGTCGAGCGCCTTGTCGAGCTTCACGCCCTTGGGCCTGCCCATCGGATAAGTCTTGGTCCGGAAACGCCGCCGTTGAGGCGACGATCGCAGCCCGCGCAGTCCTTCTCGTAGCGCGCGATTCACGACATCTTTCAGTGGCAGATTGCTACGAAGGGCATGCGCCTTGAGCTCCTGCAGAAGCTCATCGTCGAGGGTCAGTGTCAGGCGCATCCGCTTAGCCTAGCAGGCCCAACATCAACGCATCAATCGGCCACCCGGTTGCGCCCATCGAGGCATCTCACCCGTACGGATCGCGCAAAGCCAACCAGGGCGGGGCAGCGTGGGTCGTGCCGCGTTACGGGAAGATTCCCCGCTCGCTGTAGGGCTTGGCGATGCGGGTGAGGGCGAGCGACATCGCGGCCGTGCGCCAGTCGCACTTGCGGGTGTGCGCGTATTCGCTGACCGCGAGGTACGTGCGGCGCATGCGCTTGGCGAGTTTTTCTTCGACCTCTTCCAGGTCCCAGAACTCGCTGCGCTTGTTCTGCAGCCACTCGTAGTAGCTAACGCAGACTCCGCCCGAGTTGGCGAGGATGTCGGGGATGAGCGCGATGCCCTTCTCCGCGAGGATCGGTTCGGCACGAGGATCCGTCGGGCCGTTGGCGCCTTCCACGACGACCTTGCACTTCATCGCACGCGCCTCGGCCTCGCCGATCTCGAGCTCGAGCGCGGCGGGCACGAAGATGTCGACTTCGGTTGCGAAGAACTGGTCGCGCGTGATCGGCTGCGTCCCGGGATAGCCGATGACGCTGCCGGTTCGCTGCGTGTACTCCGCCAGCTTGAAGGGATTGATGCCGTCGCCGTTGGCGATGTACCCCTTCCAGTCGCCCACCGCGGTCAGCGAGGCGCCCGTGCGCGCCAGGATCTTCGCCGTGTGAGAGCCGACGTTGCCGAAACCCTGCACCATGTACGTCGCGCCGTTGAGATCCAGCCGCCGATCGCGCGCCCATTCGTGGATGCAATGAACGACGCCCTGGCCGGTCGCCTGCTCGCGGCCCTGTGAGCCGCCTGCCGAAAGCGTCTTGCCGGTGACGACCCCGCGGCCGTCCCCGCGGTTGGCCGCATCGGCGAATGCGAGATACGTGTCGGCCATCCAGACCATCGTCTGTGCGTTGGTGCCGACGTCGGGCGCCGGGATGTCGTGATCGGGGCCGATGTTGTTGCCGAGGGCAAAGGTGAATCGGCGCGTGATGCGTTCGAGCTCGCCGGCGGAATGGTCGCGCGGGTTGAACTTGATGCCGCCCTTGCCCCCGCCAAAGGGAATGTCGTGCAGCGCGCATTTGTAGGTCATCCAGGCCGCCAGCGCCTTGACCTCGTCGAGGGTGACCTCGTGGTGATAGCGAATGCCGCCCTTGAACGGCCCGAGCACGTTGTTGTGCTGCACCCGGTAGCCCTTGAAGAGCTTCGTCTCGCCGGTGTCGAGCCGCACCGGGAAGTTGACGATTAGCTCGTTTTTGGGCTGCGACAGGATGGCGCGGACGGCCGGCGCCAGATTGCAGAAGTCAGCGGCCTTGTCGAACTGCTGCTGGGCGACGAGGTACGGGTTGGGCTTCGTGGCGGCCGTGGGGTCTTGTGCCATGGGCGACTCGCTCACTCTCCGAGGTGGTTTTCGTGGGCGTCATGCGCAAGCCGGGCGCCTGCGCACGAGGCTTCCGTGGGTTCAATCGCAGGATGGCGGTCAGGCAGATCCTCTTTCAGAGTAGCATGCCGCGCCCATGCCCATCCCGACATCACCTGATCCCGCAGCCGGACCCGCTGCAGTCCCGCAGCAACTGGTTCGCCTGCGCGGTCGTGCGCGTACGCTCGCACTGGAGATCGCAGCCGAAGCCCGTGCGGAATGGGCCTACACCAGCGAGGTGATCGGGCGTGCGTTTCGCACCCACCGAGAGCTCGGCAGCACCGAACGACGTCTCACCGCCGAGACCGTCTATGGCCTGGTCCGCTGGGATCGCCGTCTGTCGGCGATCGTCGATGAGGTCGTTCGGGGCTCGCGCGGCCGGGGCGAATCGTTGTCGCCCGCGGCGCGCGACGAACTGCTCCTGCTCGCCTACGAGGCGCGTTCCGGCGTCGACGCCACGGTCGTGGCCAAGGAGGCGGCTCGCTACCTGGGGGTCGAGGTCCCGCCCGCCCGGTTCACCGACGAGGACGCTGGCCTAGGCAACAGCAAGGAGCTCGATCGCGAGGCGCTGAAGATCTCGTTTCCGACCTGGCTGCTCGAACGCTTCGTCAACGATCATGGCGAGACGGAGGGGCTGGCGCTGGCTGCGGCCATGAACCAGCGGGCTCCGCTCGCGATCCGCGCCAACACGGCCAAGATCGATCGCGAGGCGCTCATCGCGCGGTTGGCGACCGAGAACGTGATCGCGCGGCCGACGCCTCTGGCGGGGGCGGGCCTCTTTCTCGAGACGCGCATCAACGCCTTTGGGCTTCCTTCGTTCCAGGAGGGGCTCTTCGAGGTGATGGACGAAGGCAGTCAGCTGGTCGCCGAGGCGGTGGCGCCTCCGCCGCGGGGAAAGGTGCTCGATGCGTGCGCAGGCGCCGGCGGCAAGACCCTGGCGCTCGGGGCGCTGCTGGGCGGGCAGGGCAAGGTGCTCGCGCTCGACGTTGCGGGCAAGAAGCTAGAGGAGCTGCGACGGCGGGCACGCAGAGCGGGCCTGTCGAGCGTGTCGGCGCGTGAGATCACGCCGGGTAAGGCGCTGCCCGATGAGGCGAAGCTGGGCGCGTGGGATCGCGTGCTCGTCGATGCTCCTTGTTCGGGCCTGGGAACCTTGCGCCGAAACCCCGAAGCGCGCTGGCGCCTGTCGTCCAAGGTGGTCGACACGTTTCCGTCGCGGCAGCTCGGTCTGCTCATCGACTACGCGCCCTACGTCGCGGTGGGGGGACGCTTGATCTACGCGACCTGCACGGTCCTCGCTTCCGAGAACGAGCGCGTGGTGGAACAGTTCCTCGCCGAGCGACCCGACTTCGTACCCTTCCCCCTCAAGGACATCTTCGGCAAGCCGCGCGCCGAGGCGCTGGGCGACGGCATCACCTTGCGCCTTTCGCCCCATCGGCACGAGACGGACGGCTTTTTCACCGCGATCTTGCGCCGCGTGCGGTGAGGGCTCGCGTGCGCTGAAGGTCTCGCCGCGGTGGCTGCGTGATCAAGCGCGCTGAAAAAGCAGCGCCTTGATCAGCGCGTAGACGCCGCCTCCGGAGTCCCACACCCAGGTTCCCGACACGCGCGGTCTTTCGACGGCAGGCTGAAAGTCGCCCGCCTGCAGCATCTCGATCAGCCGCTTCGGATCTGGATCGAGCGAGACCCCACGCCGGGCCATCGCTGCGTCGACCGCGGTCTCGAGATCGCCCCAGGTCTCGGGCGCGGTGAAGGCGGCCAGCTCGGGCAGCTTGTGCGAATGGGTGGTGTCGAGCGCGAGCACGCCCGTGCCGCCCGATCGGGTCAGCGCCGCCACGGTGGCGAGATGGGCTCGGTCGACGGCGCCGCAGAGGCGCTGCCAGTCACCGAGATTGAGCACGAGGGACTCGCGAATCGGCAGATAGAGCTGCGAGAGCAGGCAGGCCGAGAGCACGACGTCGAAGGTTCGTCCGATGCGCGCGGCGATGGCGGCCGACGTCTCGGCGACGAAGCTCATCAGATCGGCGCTGCCCGGCGTGAGGTCGCCCCAGCGATCGATGCGCGCGAGCACGCCCGACAGATCGAGCCCTCCGTGCAGAGTGATGCGCTTTTGTAGCGTCTCTGGAAGCTGCGCCACCGCCTGCGCCGGCGCCACGTCGTCGAGGTCGACCAGATGCACGTCCGAAAAGTCCCGCACCAAGGCGGGCAAATCCAGATCGTCGCAGTTACCCGCGCCGAGGACGCAGATCCCCTCGGCCCGTTGCGCGGCCGAAAGCAGTCGTCCCAGGCGCGCGCGGTGATGAGCGAAAGGCTCTCGGCCGTGCCGCTTCTGGTTCAGGAGGACGGCAGCCCGCTGCGCGCGTTCCTGGCCATCGGCGGTCGAGTCGGCATGCTGCTCGCGGCGATGCCGGTCGATGCAGGCCGCGGAACAGCCAAGGAAAATCGAGCGCGCGGGATCGCAGAGATCACAACGACGACGGGGAGGCCCCGCGCAGCCACATCGCCGCGTCTTGGGCTCCCCGTCGAACTTCTTCCAGCCAGGCGGCGCCTGGGATCCGGCAGACACCGGCGCAGTCTATAACAGGCCGGGCAGCGGCCCTTTGTCCCACTCGGCATAGACCGGCATCTTCACGTTGGCCACCGCCATGGTGATGGCCTGCAGGATGCCCGCGTGCGAAGGACCGTTCTTGTAGTCGAGGAAGCGGCCGGTCTGCAGCGTGCCGCCCATGGCCAGCGGGAACTTGCCCGAAGCGAGGAGGAACGGACCGCGGTCGAACTTGTGCGAGCCGTTCGACTGCTCGTTGGTCCAGAGGAAGATCGTGTTGTCGAGCACCGTGCCGGCGCCCTCCTGAAAGCTCTTGAGCCGGGTCAGGAACGCGGCCGCTTGTTCGGCGTGCCAGGTGACGATCTTGGTGAGCTGGGCGTCCGGCCCCGCGGCGCCGCACTTGTGAGCCAGCGGGTGGTGCTTCTCGTTGGCACCGAGCCACGAGAAGATCTGTCCGTGGCTGATCCACTGCAAGCCTGCCACGCGCGTGATGTCGCACGCGAAGGCGAGTGCGCACAGCTCGAGGTTGGCCTTGCCGATGAAGGCGTACTCATCGTCACCCATCTGAGGCGTCGGGGCCGCGGCCGGCTTGCTGCAGCCAGCGGTGGCTGCGCCAGCGCCGCCCGTGGAATTCGCCAGCTGCATTTCGACCTGACGGATGGAACCGAGGTGCTTCTCGAGGCGCTGCTTGTCGCCCGGGCCGACGATGCCAGCGACCTTCTTGTACTGCTCCATCGCCGCATCGAGGATGCTCTTCTTGCGCGCACGCAGCTTCATCAGATCGCCGGCCGCGTTGGGATCCGGTGCCCCCGTGGACGCAGGCGGCGAAAAGCCGGTGAAGATGCGATCGAAGTTCTTCTGCGGGCTCGGCTCGACCGGATGGACCTGCTTGGGGCCATCGGCGAAGAAGTAGTAGTTGTAGACCCGGCCGGTCATCAGCGACTTGATGCGCGACTTGGTGCCGATGGCGTTCGCGATCACCTGATCGATGGAAGCGCCGTCGGGCACGCCGTTCCTGCCACTGGCCGACCAGGCGGTGACGGCGCTGGCGGCGCCACGGCCGTGAGCGGTGCCGTCCTGGGTGCCGCGCTGGCTACGGGTGACGTGGTCGGTGATGATGAGGTGCTCGCGCAGCGGCTCGAAGGGAGCCATCGACGCGGCCAACTTGAAGTCCTTCTCGCCGCCGGTCGGGAACCAGGTCTGCGGGACGACGCCGTTGACGCCGGTCATGACGAAGAAGCGACGGGGAATCTCGGCGGCGCGGGCCACCGCGGGGGTCATGGCGTCGAGGAAAGGCAGCGCGATGCCGACCCCTCCCACACCCCGCAGCAGGGTTCGCCGGGACAGGGACTTCATTGCAGGCCTCCTTTGAAGAAGAACGCGTCGGTCTGAACCAGGGCCAGCAACAGCTGGCGGATGTCGCCACCGGACTTGACGAAGGTGGTCTGCAGCGTCTCGACGGTGCAGGCGTCGACGTCGGACTTGCCGCGCCCGAAGCCGAAGTTGAACCAGTGGGTCGCCATGCAGGCCTCGACCTCTTTGCTGGCCGTCAGCTTCTTGGCGAGATCCACCGCGCCGTCGAACGTGCCGTCGATGTCGGTCGAGACCAGCTCGCCCGAGGCGTCGACGTTCTTGCCGTTCTCGGTCGTCCGGAAGCCGCCGGTGCCGTCGTACTTCTCGAAGCCGAAGCCGATCGAGTCGATGAGCTTGTGACAGCCCTCGCACGACGGATCGTTGCGGTGCTGCGCGAAGCGCTCCTTGGTGGTCATCTTGTCGTTGAGCTCGGGCGGAGCCGCGTTGACCAGCGACTGCGGCACGGGGGGCAGCTCCTGGCAGAAGATCTGCTCGCGCACGAAAGCGCCGCGCAGAATCGGTGACGACTGGTTGGGATCGGCCTTGGCAGCCAAGACGCTGGCGTGGGTCAGGACGCCGGCGCGCTGACTGGGGTCGAGCTCGACCTTCTGGAAGGCGTCACCGGTGACGTTCTTGGCGCCGTAAAAGGCGGCCAGAGGACCGTTGAGCGCGGTGAAGGGCGCGGACAAGAGCGTGTCGAGCTTGCCGTCGCCCTGAAAGACCATCGCCACGAAGGCCTCGGTCTCCTGGCGGAAGAGGTCGAGGTACTCCTCTTTCCACTTGGGATAGACCTCGGCGTCCTTGTCGGCGTCACGCAGGTCGCGCAGGTGCAACCATTGCGCGGCGAAGTTCTGAACCATAGCGGTGGCGCGGGGATCGGCGAGCAGGCGCTTGGCCTGAATCGAGACCTCTTCGCGCGTGCCGAGCTTGCCCGCTTCGGCGGCGCTGAACAGGTCGGCATCCGGCATGGTTCCCCAGAAGAGGTAGGAGAGCCGGGACGCCATTTCGAAGTGGGTGAGGCGGCTGTAGTCGGCCCCGGCGACGGGGACGCCCTTTTCCACCCGGTACATGAACTGCGGCGCGAGCACCATCACCTGCACGACGGCGTCGATGCCATCGGCGAAGGTGCTGGTCTTGCCCGCGGTGAAGACCTTCTTCAGATCTTCGCGTTCGCTGGCGTCGAGCGGGCGGCGCCAGAGACGCTTGCCGAAGCCGTCGAAGAACTTGTCGAGACAGACATCATCGGCGCCCTGGCAGGGGGCCAGCTTGGTGATGTTGGCCGCGACGTGTTTTCCGACCTGTTCGGCGGCGTTGCTGTACTTCTCGGCCAGGACGTCGGAGACCGACCGCAGGCTGGCGCTGTTGTCGAAGCCGTGCAGAAGCTCTTCGTTGGGGAAGTCCGCGGCGAGCTTCTTGTCCTCGCCAAGGAGATCCTTGAGGGTGTTGTCGTACTCCTGCCGGGTGAGGCGGCGGATCGGCGCGGGGCCGGGCTTGATCGCCTTGCAGGCTTCCGACTCACGCACCGGCTCCATCGGGCTCGAGCCGACCGGCGGCAGCATGGTGCCCGTCATCGGATCGGTGGTGGCGCCGGTGCCCGGGTTGCTCACGCCGGGAGTGTTCGGCTTGGAACCTGGCGCTGAGCCCGAGGCTGGGGAGGTCCCGCCATCGCCCACCATGCCGGTGCAGCCCGTGAGGGTCAGCGCAAGCGCGGCGACGAGACGGCGCGGGGAGGGAGGGGCGGTGGCACCTGCCGAACAACGTGGCATGGGACTCCTTTTCGGTCTCTGAGGGACGCGGCGCGCAGTAGGACCCAGGGGAAGGGCCGGCCAAATGTGGGCTAATCACTGATTCGGTCGTGTCGCGGAGACCATTGGATTTTTTTCATAAACAGCGCATCGCGTCTCCTGTTTCGTGTTGGGTGGCGGACTTACGAATGACGTAGGGCTCGAGAAGTGACGTCGGGGGACGCTTTCGGCCGCCGGTTTTCGAGTAGAAAGCTGCGTATGCCTACGCAGCGTCCCGTTTCTCGTCCCTACGCGATGACCCGACGTCGATGGCTCGAAGGCTCGCTGGGCGCCGGCCTCGCAGCCGCGCTGCCGATGCGGGTGCTGGCCGCCAAGGCGGAGGAGCCGCTGGGAATCGACCTGGCCAAACACGAACGTGATCGGATCTTGCGAGCTGCGCAGGCGTACCTGAAGGAGGCGCCTGTCACAGTCACGGCGAGCTCGAGCCCGAGAAGCGCGGGCGGCAAACACGACTATTTCTCGGAGGCCGACTACTGGTGGCCTGACCCGAAGAACCCGAGCGGGCCCTACATCCAGAAGGACGGGCAGACCAACCCGGAGAACTTCGACGATCACCGCAAGGCGATGCGCCGGTTGTCGGTGGTCATGCCAGCGCTGACGGCGGCGTGGGTGGTCACGCGAGACAAGGTGTATGCGCGAGCGGCGGTCAAACACCTCGATGCTTGGTTCGTGAACGCCGAGACGCGCATGGCGCCGCATCTGCTGTATTCGCAGGCGATTCGCAACAAGGTCACCGGACGCAGCATCGGCGTCATCGACACCCTTCATCTGGTCGAGGTGGCGCGCGCGGCGACCGTGCTGGAGGAGACAGGCGTGCTGACCGGCAAGGTGCGCGCCGGCACGCAGAAGTGGTTCGCCGACTATCTGACGTGGATGTCGACCCACGAGTACGGCACCACTGAACGCGACGCCGAGAACAACCATGGCACCTGCTGGGTGGCGCAGGCGGCGGAGTTCGCGCGTTACACCAAGAACGAAAAGGTCATGAAGTGGTGTGCGGACCGCTTCATGACGGTCCTGGTGCCGAACCAGATGGCGCCCGATGGGAGCTTTCCGCGCGAGATGCGACGGACCAAGCCTTATGGCTACGCGATCTTCAACCTCGATGTGATGGCGGCGGTCTGCCAGACGCTGTCGACGCCGAAAGAAGATCTCTGGGCGTTCCAGCTGCCGGACGGGCGCGGCATGGCCAAGGCGTGCGCGTACCTCTATCCCTTCATCGCTGACAAGAAGTCGTGGCCGAAACCGCCGGACGTCATGTACTGGGACCAGTGGCCGGTCCGGCAGCCCTTCCTGCTGTTCGGCGGCACGGCGCTCAAGAAGCCCGAGTACGTCGATCTCTGGAAGAAGCTCGACGGCGATCCCAAGGTGGACGAGGTCATCCGCAACTTCCCGGTGCGGCAGCCCGTGCTGTGGTACCCGCGCGCTAGCAAGCGTGCGTGAGCGCGGGTCGTTGGCCCCCGCGCCCGTGAGGGTTCGGGGGCCGTCTGTTCGGCGGCCTCACAGCACGCGCGTGATCCACGTCTTGAGATGAGCGGTCTCGGGGACGCCGAGCAGTTCGGGGTGGTCGCGGCCGGCGCCGAGGCGTGCCAGTACCTGTACGCGTTTGCCGGCTTGGGCGGCTGCCTCGACCAGGATCTCGTCCCAGCGTTCGCGGGTCATGCGGCCCGAGCAGGAGCAGGCGACCATCAAGCCGCCGGGAGCGGTGAGGCGAAAGCCCCGCAGCATCAGCTCCTTGTAGGCGCGGTCGGCGGCTCCCGGCTCGCTCTTGCGTTTGGCCAGCGCGGGCGGATCGATCACCACGACCTCGTACTGCTTGGCCTCGGCCTCCAGCTGTCTGAGTAGATCGAACGCATTCGCCTGCGTGACGCGCAGGTTGTCGAGGCCGTTGACCTCGCCGTTGCGGCGGGTGGCCGCCACCGCGCGCGCGTCCTCGTCGTTGGCGTGAACGACCCCTCCGCGGCGAGCGAGCGCGAGCGCAAATCCTCCGTGATAGGTGAAGGCATCGATCGCACGCGCCCCGCGCGGTGCCATCGCGGCCACCGTGGCGTGGTTGTCGGCCTGGTCGAGGAATCCGCCGGTCTTGCCGTCCTCCATGAGATCGGCAGCGAGGAGATTGGGCCCGAGGCGGTAGCTGACCTCCGTGGTTCCCCCGCCGGCCAGGATGCCCTTGCGACGAGGAAGGCCCTCGAAGTCCCGCGCGGAGCCATCGTTGCGTTCGACAACGATTCGCGCGTCGAGCGCAGCTTGTACGATCGGCGCGATGCCGGGCAAGGCCGCGTCCATGGCCACCGAGGTGGTCTGAATCACCGCAGCGTCTGCGTAAGCGTCCACGAACAGACCGGGCAGCCCGTCGCTCTCGCCGTGCACGACCCGAAAGGCGTCGCGTTCGAGGGCGATGCCGCCGCGGCGGGCGCGGGCCGCGCCGAGGCGCGAGCGCACGATGTCGAGCAAGTCCGGCAGGGCGGCCGGGGGCGCGTCTCGATCGGCGACCGTCAGGATGCGCAGGCCGATCTTGGCCCGCGCGGCCCAGGTCGCGATGCCAAGCAGATTGCCTCGGCCGTCGCGCACGTTGACGATGGGCGGTCCGCCGTCCGTTGCGTCCTCGGCCGGGCCTCGCACGATCTCCTGGCGGTAGACCCAGGGATGACGAGCGAGGATTCGCCCGCGGCCCCGATCCGTGACCACGACGTCGAGCGGAGACGCCTCAGAACTGGACTTCGCCACTGAGCCCCAGATCCAGCACGGCCACGTTCGCGGAAAGACCGGCCGCGGTGTCGACGACAGCGGCGCCCCACAACCCACCGACCTCGAGGCCGAGTCCAAGCCAGTGGTAGAGGTAGTAGCGAGCTCCGACGCCAGCGCGCAGCGCGACGCCCACGGCTCCGCGCGCCCCACGGTTGAAGAGGAAGATCGGACCTGCCGTCACCGCCGCGTACGGGATCACGGGAATGTCGGCGCGCAGGCGATAGGCGAGTCCGCCGCCCACCGCCGCGAAGGTCTCGACCTTGCCGCAATCGGTGCAGACGGGAACGTCGCGCACAGGTGGGGCGCCGGCGCCATCGAGCAGGTCCAGGCGCAAATCGAGCCAGAGGCTGCCCGCCAGCTCGTAGCCGTAGCCAAGCGCCGCGCGCACACCATGAAACTGGTTACCGACGCCGTACCCCCCGGTTGCCGACAGCGTGTTCTCATGCCGGAAGGGATGAGGTCCGCGCAGCATGGGGGGTCGGGCGCGGCCATCGCCGGCGTTGCTTGGCGCGCCGGGCGTGGCCATCACGTCGCCACCGGCGGGGGGAGGCGGGGGGCTGATCTGCGCGATGGCTGCGGTGGCGGACAGCAGGCAGGCCAGCGCGCCCGCGGGAATCAGTGCGCAACGAGCGCGGTGACGAACCAACACGGGCGAAGAATACCCGCCGCATCGCTTTGGGGAAGGCCGAAGCTCGGGCAGAATCGACGAATGATCCCCAGCGCGTGCGCGGTCCGCAGGGGCAAGACCGAAGCTCGCGACGACAGCGGCCTGATCTCCCGTGGGCACACCGTTTCAGATGCTCGGCTGGCTTGCGGCGGGCGTTCGGTCGCGGCCGGCTTGGCGCTCGCGTGCCTGCTCGCGGTGGCAGGGTGCGCCCGACCCTATCGGGCGCCCAAGACGCTGGCATCCTTCGGCATCGGCATGCTCGCCGGCTGCGCGGCCATCTGGGTCGCCGGCGATCGCACCGATTCGCGCACCTTGAGCCGAGTCGGCATGGCCGGCTCGCTGGCTGGCGCCACCGCCATCGCGGCTGGCGGGGCGTGGCTCGCGGGTTCCGCCGGCTGTCGCGTCGATCCCGACTGTCCCGACGAAGAGGCCTGCCGCGAGATCCCGGCACCCCCGGGTCGCGAGCCTTACCGACAGTGCTCCCCGCGATGAACGCGCGCCAACCACGTTGACGCCTGGCCAGACCCGGGTTGGCAGCCTGGCCGCGCCGATCAGCGCTTGGTCGGGTCGGGCGGGATGAGCCCGAAGGGCAAGGTCCGGTGCTTGCCGCTCTTTCTCTTCGTGAGAAGCAGCGGCGCCGGGCCCTCGGGCCGCGGCGTGGGAATGCGTGCTTCCGGGTGCGGAGTCGGGATGCGCGGCTCTGGGCGAAAGGTGGCATTTCGCGGGCTCGGCTCGCCAGCGCGTCCCTTCACCTGGGTCAGCGGAATCGGTCGCCGAATCGCCTCGACTCTAAGCCCGGCGGGCAGCGGCTCGACCGAGCGGCGGAAGCGCACGCGGCCATAACAATGTTCCAGATCCGCGTGCAGCTCTTCCATGTGCTGGTAGCGCTGCGCGGGATCTTTGGCCAGCATGCGCAGCAACGTGCGTTCGGCCTCAGGCGTGATCTCGGCTTCCGGGGAGCGCATGTGCGGCGGCGGCACCGGCTCGTTGACGTGCTTCAACATGATGTCGACGGGTTGCTCGCCTTCGAAGGGCGCGCCGCCGGTGAGCATCTCGTAAAAGACGACGCCCAGGGCGTAGATGTCGGATCGCACGTCGGCGACGCCCGTGCGCGCGGTCTCTGGCGCCATGTACGTCGGCGTGCCGATGACGACACCCGCGCTGTTGGCCGCCTGGTCGAGATACTTCGACGCCCCGAAATCCAGAATGGTGACGAAGTCGTAGTCGCCCTCGGGTTCGTACAGCGTCGCCATCGATCCCGTCTGCGCTGAACCTGGCGCCAGCTGCCGGACGATCTCGCGACGGCCGGCTCGCTTTTGCAGCATGACGTTGTCGGGTTTGAGGTCGTGATGAATGATCCCCTTTTCGTGCGCGGCGCCAAGGGCACGGCAGATCTGTCCGAGGATCACCAGCGTGCGGAACAGCGGCAGCCGCCCCTCCTGGCGCAACACGCGCTCGAGCGAGACCCCTGGCACGTGCGCCATCACCAGAAAGGGCGTTCCATCGGGCGATTGCCCGAAGTCGGTGACGCCGACGATGTTGGGATGCTCGATGACCCCCGCGTTGCGCGCTTCCTTCAAGAAGCGCTCGATCGCGTCGGGCTGATCGAAGTACGACCGGTGCATTACCTTCACGGCGACCGGCTTTTGCAGATAGACGTGCTGAGCCCGGTAGACGGTGCCCATGCCGCCACGGCCGAGCACGCCCTCGAGGATGTAGTTGCCGAGGCGGGTCCCCAGCCGCGCTTCCGCTTCGTCCATCAACGTCACCAGGTGCCGTTCCCGGTCACTTGGTGAGTTCGAGCATGCGTCGGAACTTCTCTTGCGCGGTCTTGGTCAGGGTCCAGTCGTCGGCCCCCTTGTGGCAGTCGCTGCATTCGGCCGCCATGCCCTTTTCGCGCGCGCTACGAACCATGTCCTTCATCGCCCGCTTGGCCGCGCGTACGCCGCCCTCCTTACATGCCTTGGCGATGGGGCTCTCCCCCCTCACCGCGATGGTGCAGGGTTCGGGATCTGCGGCATCGGCGACCGGCACCGATGCGCTGCTCGAAACGATCACGGCCAGGCCCAAGGTACGGAGCAACGAGGTACGGAGCAACGATGTGAAACGACGGTGGGTCATGGCGTCTCCTCGAAAGGCGTCAGGGAGCTGGCGCTACCCACGTATCGGGACTTCGCGCCGTTTCTTTCGCCCGCCACATGGCGAGCGGCGGTCTCCCTGACCGACGTACGAGACACCCCGGATATGCACGCCGCCACCGCGGCGCCGCCCTGTCAGTAACCGTGGGCGCGGGTATAGAAATGGATGACGATCACGACGACGACGTCGATGGCGACCACTGTCACGAGATCGCGCAGTCGGAATGGCACCTTGAACTGCGGATCGTGCCGCGCCGTGGCCCCGTAGAGCGCGCCCACGAACCCGATCAAGACCCAGAACAGATAGTGATCGGTCAGCGACAAGAACATCGCCGAGCATGAGAAGCCCGTCAGTGATGCCAGCAGCGCCGTGGCCCAGACCCGCGCCGCATGCGCCTCCGGACCCCACGGTCCCCGCAGCACGGTCAACGTGATCTTGAAGGCGGTGTAGACCAGCGCGGTCCAGATGATGAGCCCGGGAAACCCGGTCTCGCCCAGCGCCAGCATCAAAGAGTTGTGCGCGGTGAGCGCCTCGTATTCGGTGAACTGGCCCATGCCGACGCCGACGAAGGGGGAGTCGCGCGCCATCTGAATCGCGCCGGCCCAAAAGCCGAGCCGCTCGCTGGTCGATTCGTCGGCTTCCGATCCCGACCGGCCACCCAGCAACAAGATGGGAAGACCTGCCAGACCCGCGAGTCCAACGCCGATCCATTTCAAGCGGCGAAGTAGATAGATGCCGTTGACGGCCATGAAGGCGAGCTGCCCGCTGCGCGAGCGGGTGAAGATCGCGACGACGGCGATCATGAGGAACGTGATGGCCGCAAGAAAGAGACGCGGCATAGTTCGTCGCAGCTCGAAGAGTGCGAACGCGAACGGGATGGTCATGCTCGCAACCAGCGCCAACTCGTTCGGGTCCTGCATCATGCCGCGATAGCGAACGCGTTTGCCGATCGACGTCGTGTCGATGAGCCCGACGTGCTCGCAGGCGAGATCCTCGCGCTCGTGCTCCTTGTGGCACTGCTCGGTGGTGTCGCACTCGGCGCCGATCGACTCGAGCATCTCCGGGTTGGCGTCGGACGGCTTCACGCATTCGGTGGGCGAGAGCCCCTGGTGCAGACCGATGAAGGCGATGAAGAGCGAGATGCCGAGCATGCCGGTGCCGGCTGTCGCTATGGCCCGGAACGAGGGCGCGCCCTGCGAAAGCGAGAAGTAGATGATGAACGCGACGGTCAGCTGGATGCCGAGACCGGTGAGGTCGTGGCGGGCCATGATGGCCATCGACAGCAGACTCCAGAAGATGTGCCCAAGCACCCACGGCAGCAGTGGGTTCTTGCCCAGCCGGGTGTATTTCAGTCTCAGGTCGAGCGCCAGGCCGATGAGCGCCAACGAGACCAGAATGTAGAGCAGCGGGATCCTCGCTAAGCCCGGCACGAACTCCTGCGGCCGGATGTAAACGAAGCAGAGGAGCGCGAGGATGGCGGGTGTGGCGAACATTCTAAAAGGGACGTATCGTGTGTGCCGATGCCAACCTGGATCCGGAATTTCCCTTGGTCATCTCGTCGTGGCCGGTCGGCGGTTTCTGCGTCCTCGTCGCCCGCCGCATCGAGGTCCCAAATTGAGTCCAAGGTTGAGAGTCCCGCGCGTGTTGGGACTTCGTTCAAGCGGTCTGTGATGGAGGCCTGCGCAGCGGCGCCTGTGATGATCCTGGTGATGATCCTCGCCGGGTCCGTCGTTGGCTGCGGCAGCACTCGGCTGAATTACGACTATAGCAAGGAACCCGATCCGCGCGCCCAGGAGTTTCCCATCGGCCCGGGCGACCGCGTGCAGGTCAACGTGTGGCGCGACGAGGAGCTGACCACCGATGCGCGCGTCCGCCCCGACGGCGCGATCACGGTCCCTCTCGTCGGTGACATCCGCGCCGCGGGTCGCACGGCCTCGCAGATTCGCGACGAAATTCAGTCGAAGCTGACCGCCTTCATGAAGAGCGAGACCGCCAAGGTCACGGTCATCGTGACCGAGGTCTACAGCTACTACTACACCGTGAGCGGGAACGCCGAGCGGCCGGGTGTTTACCGCCCCACCAGCTACGTCACGGTCCTCGAGGCGATGACCATCGCGGGCGAGCCGAACCGTTACGCCGACAGCGACTCGATCAAGATCCTGCGGCGGGATGCGTCCGGCGCCTTGAAGAAGATCCCGATCAACTACGATCTTCTGCGCAAGGGCGACCGGATGGATCAGAACATCGTCATTCTTCCCGGCGACAACATCATCGTCCCGTGAGCGATCCTGGCGCGCCCACTCGGCTGCGCGTCCTGCACGTGCTCAACACGTTGCAGACCGGCGGCGCCGAGTACCTGGTCCTCAACATCGCCAAGGTCTACGACCGCAGCCGCTTCGAGCTGCTGGTCGCCAGCATGGAAGGCGACGGGGAGATCGGTGAGGCGCTTCGTAAGGAAGGCGTGCCGACGTTCTTCCTCGAACGGCGCAAGGGGCTCGATCCCATGTTGATCGCGAGGCTGGTGGCGCTGTTGCGGCGCGAGCGGATCGCCGTGGTTCACTCGCACAACGTGGCGCCCTGGCTCTACGCGGGGCCCGCCGCACGGATCGCCGGTGCTGCCGTCTGCCACACGGAGCACTCCAACCTCTTCGCTGGTCAAAAAGCGCTGAAGAAGGCCGAACGCGCGCTCGCGTGGCTGACCCGCGCCGTGATCTGCGACGGTGAGGACGTGCGTCGGCAGCTGCTGACCGAGCAGAGGCTTTCGCCGCGCAACGTGGTCACCATCTACAACGGCGTCGACACGGCGCTTTACGGTCAGACCCGTTCGGCCGAGGCCCGCGCCGCCCTTCGCCGTACGGCCGGCGTGCCCCAGGACGCCGTGGTGATAGGGACAGTTGCGCGGCTCGAGCCGGTCAAAGACCAGGCGACTCTCATCCGCGCGTTCACCCAGGTGGCGGCGGCCTCGCCCAAGGCGCGCCTCGTGCTGGTGGGCGATGGATCGCAACGGGCAGCGCTCACCGCTCAGGCAGCCGCCGCCGGACTCGCGGATCGAATTGTCTTTCTCGGCCGTCGTGCCGATGTCGCCGACCTGCTGCCTCTGTTCGACGTGTTCGTGCTGTCGTCGACCAGCGAGGGCCTCCCTCTCACCATCCTCGAGGCGATGGCCGCGGGCCTGCCGGTAGCGTCGACTGCAGTGGGCGCCATCCCCGAAGCCATCGTCGATCCCGCCTGGGTCGCCGCCGGCAAAGGCCTGCCCGCCCCCGCCCCCGAGGCCCCCACCGGCCGCCTCGTCCCCCCCGCCGATCCCGCCGCTCTCGCCGCCGCTCTCACCGCGCTCGTCGCCGATCCCGAGCTCGCCAAGTCGCTAGGGGAGGCCGGCCAACGCCGCGCCCGCGCCCACTTCGATCTCAAAGTGATGACCCGCCGCTACGAAGATCTCTGGGCCGCCCACTGACGGCCAGTCACCGGAACGCTTGGCGGGGCTGCGCGCGGGGGCTACTCGACCTTCACTTCCGCGAGGCCGCCTCCTACCTTGTGGTGGCTGTCGATCACCACGCGGACGGTGTCGGCCTTCAGATTGGGCACGGCGATCGTCATCCACTCGGGCTTCTCTTCCAGCTTGGCGAAGCTGTGTTTGGTCGACTGCAGGACCTTCTTGTCGCGCACCAACTCGAGCCGGAAGTCCTTGGTCGCGCGATCGTGATAGGGCG
>JANNNO010000243.1:0-3694 GCA_031398585.1 Myxococcales bacterium
AAGCCGTCGCCGTCCAGCGACGCGCCATCGCTCGCGCGAACCCGGCCACCCCGGATGTCGACCGCGTCTGCGGGCGTCGAGCTCCCCGGACCGGTGACGCCGCCGTCGCCCCAGACGATCAGGAAGTTGATGCCATCGCCCCAGACCGCGGGTGCGTCCAGATCGCGCCGAGAAGCGGCGACCACCCGCGCCGGCACGTCCAGCACCGTCCCGTCGGGGCGTACGCGGACGGCACACACCTCGTAGAAGCTGACCCAGGTGACCAGAAACACGCCAGCAGTGAACGCAACCGCCGGCCGGACCGGGCCGTGGGAGCAGGCGCCGGTGGCAGGCGACAGCTGCATACCCGTCGGGTCCAGCAGAGCGCCGTCGCTGAGCCGCACCCGCGTCGCGCGCACCTCCCCGAGGTCCTTCGACCAGACCACCAGCTTGACGTCGGCGCCGATGGCGATCGCCGTCCCCTCATGGCGACCATGCGAGGCCACCGGCGTCCCCGCCGCCAACGTCACCTCCGACGTGAGCACCGTGGGATTGGTCAGCGCCGACCGTTGGGGCGCACCCGTCCCTTGCTCCGACCTTCCCGTGCACGTCACCAGCGTCAGCAGGACCGGCAACACGATCAGCCCGCGGCGGTCTACCACCCCATAGTCGAAAGCCATCGCGCCAGCTTCGGGGTGATTTCGGTACACGCACAAGAAAAATCCTCTCGCCGCAGCGTAGCGATGTCCGATGGATCTGATCCATCAGGGCACATCGAAACCCCAGTTGCCGTCGCCCTGCTCGCGCAGGCGCGGGTCCACGCCGTCCAGGAACAGCGGGACGACGTCCAGTGGGTGTGCTAGGCGAGGGCAGCGTGCGAAGTGGCCGTCGCCGGCCAGCGCCAGCGGCTCTACGCCGTTACCCTCGAGCGCCCGAGCGAAGTCGCAAACATCCCCTGGCCGCGCGTGGTGCAGAAGCTGCCCGCTGTCGTCAGCCGCGCCGAGATCGAGGCACTGCTCGGCAAGATCGAACCCCTCGTCTGCCGCATGGTCGTGATGACCGCCTACGGCACTGGCCTGCGCATCTCCGAAGTTCTCTCTCTCGAGATCGGTGACATCGACGGCAAGGCCGGCATCATCCGCGTTCGTCGCGGCAAGGGAGGTCGCCCGCGGTTGGTCATGCTCCCCCGTCGCCTGCTCGATACCCTGCGCGAGTACTGGCGCCTCGCACGGCCTCCGGGCGCCCTGCTGTTCCCCGGCCAAGATCGCAGCAAGCCGCTGTGCCCCGACACTGTCCGCCGCGCAGTTCATTGCGCTGCCGCCGCGCTCGGCATCAACCGGCGCGTGACCATGCACGCGTTCCGCCACAGCTTCGCCACTCACTTGCTCGAATCGGGCGAGGATCTCCGCACGATCCAGGTGCTGCTTGGCCACGCCTCGATCCGGAACACCACCCGATACCTGCAGGTGTCCACCCAGCACGTGGCGCGCGTGGCCAGTCCCCTCGATGCACTTGGCGATGGACAGGTCGATGTCGCCCGCGCCGCAAGCGCGCGCATCTCGTTGCGGCGTCCGAAAGCGAAAAGGCCGGCGGCCAAGTCGAAGCCGGTCGCGGTGCCGGTCACGGCCACGACAACGGCGGCGTCGAAGAAGTCTGGCAGGTCCACGCGATAGGCGATGGACCAGGCTCGCGAGGGGGCTCCCGCCAGCACGGCGAGGCGGGGGCCTGCGTCTGCCCACGACATCGGCGCCATCTTCCGGCGCCATCAAGATGCCTACCGGCGCACCCATGCGCTCGGCGCGGTGGAGCGCCGAGCGTTGCGCGACATCTGCGTCTGCCGCACGGGCGCGCTCGGTGGACATCGCGACGTTTGTGATGGCTGCGGCTTCGATCGCCTCGTCTACAACTCGTGCCGCAATCGCCATTGCCCCAAATGCCAGGCCTTGCGACAAGCAAGATGGGTTGAACAGCGCATGCAACGGGCTCTGCCCGTGCGCCACTTTCACGTCGTCTTCACCCTGCCAGCCGAGTTGCGCCCCCTCGTCCGTGAACACGAGGTGGTGCTCTTGGACCTGCTCTTCGCCGCCGCCGCCGAGACCATCTTGGAGCTCGCGCGTGATCCTGAACGACTGGGCGCCACTGTCGGGGTCACCGCGGTCGTCCATACCTGGGGTCGCAACCTCAGCTTCCATCCCCATCTCCACTGCATCGTCACCGGTGGCGGACTCTCTGACGGCGGCACGTGGATCCATTGTCGCGAGAAGTACCTGCTGCCGGTGAAGGTGCTGGGCTTGCTCTTTCGCGGGAAATTCCTCGCTGGGCTGAGCAGGCTCTTTCAGCATGGCCGACTCAGCCCTGGGCCCCGCAGCAGTCAGGCCGTGAAGCAGTTGCTCGAGCCTCCTGGCTTTGCCCGCCTCAAGAACGCGTTGTACGACAAATCCTGGAACGTCTACGCCAAAGCACCCTTTCGCAATTCCGCGGCGCTCTTTCGCTATCTCGGTCGGTACACCCATCGTGTCGCCATCTCGAATCATCGCCTCATCGGCGTTGATGATCGCGAAATCGCCTTTCGCACCAGGAACCAGGAGGTCTGTCGTCTCGCACCGCTCGAATTCATGCGGCGCTTTCTCCAGCACGTTTTGCCCCGGGGCTTTGTGAAGGTCCGGCATTTCGGGTTGCTCGCCGCAGGGGCCGTGAACACGAAGCTCGCCGCCGCGCGCGTTTGCCTCGAGACCGCCGAATCGTCGAGGACCCGGGCGTCGACGGTGCTGCCCGTCGACTGGCGTGCGCTTCTGCTTCAGCTGACCGGCGTTGACCTCACGATCTGCATCCATTGTGGCGGCTCGTTCAACACCGGCCCCATGGTTGAACCCGCTCCGCTTGATTCGTCATGACGCATGTGATTGTACGCAACAACGGTCTCGTCGCGGCTGCCGGCGTTACGCCAGCGGCGATGGCTATCTCTGCGCCCAGGTCGAAATCTCGGCACTCAGTCCGGCCGTGCTCACGATCCAGCAGCTCACGCTCAGCCAAGACCTGCGCCTCGCTCGCCGATCTTGCCTGTCGGGTCCCCTTCATCGCGGCCCCAATCACCGCCCCAGCGCCCCTCTTTGTCCATGGAGGCAGGAGCGACATCACCTCTCGACCCCGCGGCCTGGGTCAACACGACGTTTGACACCAGCCGCCTGATCATCTTCGGGACTTCAGCCTTCTCCTGCCCGCGGCTGGGTCAAACGCCTTCTGGTTAGCCGGCGGATCGTTGTCCTTGGTCACCCCGGTGAGAGTGATCCTCTTGTCACCAAATACGGCAACCAAATCCAATCGTCCGCCGAGAGCAGCCACGTACCGCTGCAAAGTAGCGACTTGGCAGTCATCAAAATCCCCACGCGCCTCCAGCCGCGAGATGTCTCCCTGGTCGATGCTTGAAGCGTCTTTGACCTCGACCTGGGTCTTTCCGGCTGCCTCACGAATCCCACGGAGGGTTAGGCGCACTCCACGTTGTGCGCCCAGGCCACGACCGAGCACGCGGACCGGCGATTCCGTTTCCTCAACCTTCCGTTTTGTCGCCTGGCTCATGGCTTCTCGCTTTCATAGACGGCGCGCTCACCCCGCTCTGCGGGCCGGGCACTGATGATTCGATCCCGCGCGCCCCTCTGAACGTGAACGACGTAGAGGATGCGTTCTCGAAGAGACGTGCCGATGACCACCAAGATCC
>JANNNO010000095.1:0-10953 GCA_031398585.1 Myxococcales bacterium
ACCGACACGAAGAACGTGTCGAGATCCAGGCAGCAGATGCGGGGCGACGGCAGCGGCCCCGACCGTGCGAGCTCCGTGGCTGACGACATGACGACGGAAGACGATGCCTGAACGTATGATCAGTGTCAACGGGTCGCCCGCCGCGAGTTCACTCTCCGTCAGACGCTGCGGAGGAGCAGCCTTATAAAGGGTCGCTCACGACATTCGGTCGCCGCCGATGGAGATGGAGGGGCTCAGAAGCCGGCTGACGCCAGCGCTGCCCACCGCTGGTCGATGTACGTTTTGATGCTCTCCTTCGAGGCTTCGGGATCTTCGTTGAGAAGACGTGCCGGCTGGCCTTTGACCCGCGCGCCGATGATGGCCCAGAGCGCGTCGACTCTTTGCTTGAGCCCTTCGGCAGCGACTGGCCCCGTGCGTAGACGCCGAACTGCCTGCTGATAGCGAGCCAGCCCCGTGGGCGTCGAGGTCAGGTGGTCGAGGAAGACGTCGCGGTAGGAGGGATTCTCGTCGTCACAGTCTCCCCCCGGTTCGGGCTTCACATGGTTGGGCGCCGGCAGTCGCCGGACGTTGAAGGTGTCGTCAGGGCCGAGGATCACCAGGCGCAACCGATCCAGCTTGGTGTCGTGATAGAGGCGAAAGTTGTTCCCTGCAATGGAATAGCCGTCGTGATCACCGACCAACGCCGTGTCGATCGCCAATACGTCGATCCACTCGTCGAGATGGATGAGCGGTGCCACCGCGGTGAGCAGGGTTTCGGCGGGACCGTTCATCGCGCGGCAGACGGCGGCGAGATCCTCGCCCCTGCCGACCGTCGGGTTGAAAGCCCTCTGGTAGCTCATCACCAGCGCGTCGCAACCGCCAGCTGCAGGGGTCACGAAGCCATGGCAGTAGCCGGCTTCGTAGGCGGCGCCGTTGTCGTTGCCGGTGCGATCCAGCACGAACGCTTTGTTGAATGACTCTTCCACGAAGTAAAAGCCGTAGGGCTCCCCGTTGACGAAGAGCTCGGCGAAGGTCGAACGTGGCGCGAGCGCACCGACGGCCCGCAGCGCTTCGTAGGTGAGCGTCTGTCGCAACCCACTGATGTCCTGGCCGCCGTTCTTGATTCGCATGCGCTCGATGCCGTCGAGCGACTGCGCGGGCAGGTACTTCGAGATGTCGAGGTTCAGGTTGGGCTTGTTCGCGTTGGCCTCGCGGCTGCCGTAGCCGAAGGTCTTGAACCCGACGTCGTTCAGTTGTTTGCCATCGATGCGAAAGGCGGCGCGGCGCCAGGCGGGCGTGCGATTCGAATCGACGTCGGCATGTTCGGCCATGAACGCCTGCCACTGGACAGGATCGATCGTGATCTCGATCTTGTGGATGACCTCCGGGCGGAAGAAGGCGGCAGCGGCGCCCGCTGGCTGGGGGCCTGCCGGCGGCATGGGTGTGCCGGGGGGCATCGGCGCCGGGGCCCCGGGCGGCGGCGCCCCCGGTTGCATCGTCACGGGCGGCGCCGGCGTTGTGCTGGGGCCACTGGTGGCATCGGGTCTTGGGGCGGAGGCATCCGCGGTCGGAGAGGGAACGGGCTGAGGGCCGGCGTCCGTGCTGGTAGGCGGCGCCAGGGGAGAGGGCGATGCCGGCGGCTCAGCGGTTTTGTCGGTACAGGCCAGCAGCAACGTCGCCCCGAGGGCCCAGACTCTGACTCGTTCGTTCATCGTTCGAAGACTCGATTCGGGGGCCAGGGTCGCCGGCCGTCACCAGGGACAGCGACAGCGAGGTAGGTCACAGACAGGTGACAAGGGTGACAGGTTAGCCAAAATTTCCGTCGCTGCCATCGGCAGCTCTGGCGCAGCGCGATCCATGCCCGGCTCCACTGGGTCTATCTTCGCGCCGCTTCCCACGTGGTTTCCGCACGACGGGACGGCTGCTCGCGGACCCGCTGACTCGTCGTCCCACGGTCGAAGATTGACTCGGGCCTGCTAGGCGCTTAGGACCCGGGGGCGGCGGCATCCCATGTCCGCCCCACCTCTTCGAAGGAGCCCGGTTGCCGACGCCGCTGAATCAAGACATCGAGTCCCGCCAGACCGTCCTCGTGATCGACGATGATCCCGACGTGCGTGCGTCGATTGCCGACCTGTTGACGGACGCTGGCTACCAGGTTACCTGCCTCGGCAGCTGCAGCCTCGCGCTCAGCCACCTCTGCCAGAACCCGGCTCCGGCAGTGGTCGTGGTCGACCTGTTGATGCCGGGCATGAACGCGTGGGAGTTGGTCGGCCAGATGCGACGCCGAGAGTCGCTGGTGAAGGTGCCGGTCATTGCCATCACCGGTTCGGGTCCCCAGTTGGGCGCGCCGGTCCCGGACGAGCAGGTGGTGCGAAAGCCGATCGAAGCGACCAAGCTGCTCGGCCTCGTGCGCAAGCTGAGCGCAGCGCCCGAGACGCGCTAGCCACGGGTTGGCCCACCGCGACCCCCATCGCGTTTGAACAGAAACGGCAGTCGGGGGGGAGCGCCAGGGCCTCAATCTAGGGGGCATGCGCAATCGTTTGCAGGGCGGTCGGGCTTCTCTCTGGCTGCTGATCACCCTGCTCGGCTGTCGCGACCCCGGGGCTGAAAGCGGCCATCGGCACGACGATTTCGAATCGAGTGTGCAGAGTGTTCTCATGGGCGGCCAGATCCGCGGAGGGAGCCTGCCCGCACGCACGGTGCAGCTCACTTACGACGACGGACCGGACGAACACACGCTCGAGCTTGCGCGGTACCTGAACGAAAACGGTATCCAGGCGACCTTCTTCATCAATGGGCGGCGTCTCTGCAAGACCTTCGGCGCGGACGGCGTCTGTGCAGTTCCTCAGGAGACGCGCGCTTGCAACAACGGGCAGGCGCAAGCCCCGGTCAAGACGCCGAAGTACTACCCGGAGTCGGTGCTCGACGAGCTGATCAAGCTCGGCCATCGGCTGGGCAATCACACGCAAGACCACTGTCGGCTCAACAGTCAGCGCAACGCCGACGATCTGGTGTGGGAGCTCAAGGCGACGCAGGAGATCCTCGATCGCCACGTCTGCGACGGCCTTTACCCGTTCCGCGCGCCCTACGGGGAGTGGAGCGCGGCGACGGCGACTCGGGCGAACGGGATGATGGACTTCGCCAAGCTCACCGGGCCCTTCAACTGGGACATCGACGGTGGCGACTGGGAATGCTGGCAAGAGGGTCGCTCCCCCGCGACATGCGCCGATGGCTACCTGCGCATTCTCGAAGGCCGCCCGAGCAAGAACGGCATTTTCCTCATGCACGACCGCCCCGAGTTCAACGTGGCGTCAGCGGCGCCGCTCGAGATGACGAAGATTCTGGTGCCCAAGCTGAAAGCCGCCGGCTATTCGTTTGCGACACTGGAAGACGTCCTGCGCATTCCTCGCAAGCCCGTCGGCGGTGTCAGCTGCATGGTCGTGGAACCGCCAGCGACCGACGCGGGGATCATCGCGGACGCCAAACCGAACGCCGATGTGGCGGTGGCCGAGACGGCGTCCCCTGTCGATTCGTCCTTGCTCGATGCAGCCGCCGGTGCGGGCGGTGGGGGCAACGGCGGGGCCGGGGCAAGCGGGGCAAATACGGGCATGGCCGGCGCAGGCGCGGGGAGCGGCGGGCAGTCGGGCAGCGGCGGACGCACAGCCACGGGTGGTCGCAGCGGCAGCGGCGGGAGCACGGCGAGCCCGTCTTCTCCTGCGGTCACGAGCGGCGAAAGCGGGGGCTGCGGCGTCTCTCCGCGGGGCTCCGGCAGCACGAGCGGGGTGTTCACGATCTTGGCCCTCGCCGTGGGCGGCGGCCTCCTGCGGTCACGCCGCCGCCGCTTTTTGCCCGATGCTTGATGGGGCGCCTCCAGCAGTGAACGGTCCGTTACCGTGAGCCGGTGACGGTTGGCGTGACGGACTCGACGAGGCGTTTCGCGCGAAGCGAGACGAGTTTCGCGCCGGCGGCCACTGTCTGTGTGCCGACCTCTTGGAAGCCGCGGCGGTCGTGGAATTCGAGTGAAGCCGCATTGGCTGGCCGCAGGTTGACCTCGCAGGTCAGTGGCTCGATGCGGGCAGCTCGTGCAAACCGCTCGACGTCGGTGTAGAGGCGTGATCCAACGCCGCGTCCGCGGCAGTCCGCCCGAACCACGATCCTGTCGATGTAGAGGAAGCGCGGATATCGTTGGCGAAACCAACGGAAATTGGCGTTGTCGTACTCGGCGTCCTCACGAAGTGCGAGCAAGAATCCTTCGATGTCACCGGGCTGACCATCGCTGGGCGTGACCACGCGAAAGTACGTCGCCATCGCGGCCAAGGACTCGAGGCCGCTCGGATCCAGTCGACTGGTCTCTTCGACACTGGCGTGATTGAGCGCCAGCACGACGGCCGCGTCGGTCGCGATTGCATCACGGATGGGCATGGAGGCCAAAGCTCAACCCTCGACGTGTTCGGGCAGGGCGATGGCCCCCCCGTCGGGACCCACGTCGATCGCCTGGGTGTGCGCGAGATCGCCGGGCATCACGACCAGCTCGACCGCCCAGACGATGGAGATGAGGCGGCCGTTCAGGCTGTAAGGCCGTGGCGGTAAGAGCAGGTCGAAGGCAGCTTGGCCGCGCAGGGCTGGGCGTGCCACGCGCGTGCTGTCCACGATCTCGAGTTCGGAGCTGCCCTTGCCGGTGGTCTTCCAGAAGAGGCGGACCTCGAGTGCGGCGGCTTCGGTTTGCAGCGACCAGGTGGCGGTGCCGCGCACACGCTCGCCGGGATGATAGGCGCGCTTTTCGTCGGCGAACTCCAGCGCCAAGCCCGGCTCTTTCATCCTTGGCTCTTCCATCCTTGGCTTTTTCAGGCTTGGCGCTTTGTGAAAGTCGACGGTCGGCGCGGCTCGACCGCGACGGGGAAGGTTTCGTCCAGGTCGGGCCAGCGGGCGATGCTGCCGTTCACTTTGATCGCCCAGACGATCTTGTTGTACGAGCCCGCGAAGGAATGCATGGAGTCGGCAGGAAGCTCGAAGCGGGCATTGCCTGTGCGGGCCGTGCCCTGCTGGTCGACGCTGCCAGCGGGTCGACCGTGAATCTGCTGTCGATGGAAGACCAGGCGTTCGGTTCTGCGTTTGTCGCCGCGCACATAAGTCGCTTCCTCGCGCCCCTCGAGCGTGATGGTGAGCTCATGCAGCCGAGTGACGGCACCGTCGATGGTCCATTCGAGGTACGCGGTCTCGCCGAGCGTGAGTAGGGGGGGATCGAGTGCGAGCCGTGGCCGCGGGTTTCGCAGCGCGAGCGCCGAATGAAATACGAAGCCGACGAAGCCGAGGCCGATCAGGACGAAAGGCGACAGGAAGAGCGAATCGAACCAGGGTCGATTGCCCTTTTGCCATTGCGCCACGACGTCCAGGAGAAAGACCGAGATGATGCCATTCCAGAAGAGCGCCAGCACGATAGCAACGCCCAGGCGAAGGCCGGGCGTCGACTCGGGCTGCAGGAGGGTGAGCCCCGTTGCAGAGAGGGCAGGCTTGCTTGATCCCGCGACCGAGCTCGGCGGGCGTGGCTTGCGCCAGGTCATCACCAGCAGACCGAGGCCGGCAAAGACGAAGACGAGTGGGAAGAGGCCTAGCCACAAAGTCGCGTAGCGGTCGCGGTGGATGACGGCTTCGTGCGGAGCCTGCGGATTGACGTAGCAGGTGACGGCGGCGCCCGGGGGCAACCGGGCGACGACCTCGGCCTTGCCGGCGTAACCGCTCGACGATCCGGTCTCGAAGCTGTAGCGATCGCTTTCGAAGGGGTGACCGTCGACCTGGTAGACGAAACGCACGCCGATCGAGTGCGTGTCACCGTGATCCACGACCTCGCTGCTGAGCACGGTGCAGGTCTGCGTTCGCCAGGTTCGCGCGGCCTCGATCTGGCGGAGCGGCAGGAAGAACATCGGCACTATGGCACCGGTGCCGGCGAGCATGAAGATCGCACCCAGCAGAGTACCGCCCCAGCGATTGGCCCTGCGGGCCCGTCGTTTGCGACCAACGGCGCGGCCGGTTTCGCTCGTCACGCCGAGGAATCATCGCCCGGCGGACCCTGCGTCGTCAAAAGCTGCCCCGGGTTCGGGAACGGGCCGCAGACGGCCTATGATGTCCCGTGCTTTCGCTGACGCTCGTGATGCTGGCTGCGACGACGACGCCGAGACTCGACGCCGAGCAGGCGGGAAGGTTCGCGCGGTTGGCGCTGTCTTGCGTGCACCGGGAGTATCCCAACAAGGTCGCGCATGTTCTGCAGAGCGATGAGGACGTGCGCGCGCCCCGGCTGCTGACGCCCGCGTTCTACGGTTGCTACGACTGGCACTCGTCGGTGCACGGCCACTGGCTCCTGGTTCGGCTTGCGCGTCAGTTCCCCGATGCCGCTTTCGCGCGGCAAGCGCGGGCGGCATTAGGCAAATCACTCACGCCCGCGGCGATCGCGGCCGAGGTGCGCTATCTGCAGGGCAAGGGGCGCGTCTCGTTCGAACGCCCTTACGGTCTTGCCTGGCTGCTGCAGCTGGCGGCGGAGCTGCGCGAGTGGCACGACACGGAGGCCGAGGCATGGTCGCGTGCGATGGAGCCGCTCGAGGCGTTGGCGGCGGCACGCATCGAATCGTGGTTGCCCAAGCTTGCTTATCCGATCCGTTCGGGGGAGCACTCGCAGACGGCTTTCGCGTTCGGACTCATGCTCGACTGGGCGCGACGGCGCGGTCATTCCGGGCTCGAGGCATTGATTACCGAGCGCGCCCGGAAGTACTACGGGGGCGATCGCGATTGCCCGCTGGCCTACGAACCTTCGGGAGAGGACTTCCTTTCGCCCTGTCTCGCCGAGGCGGACCTGATGCGCCGGGTGCTGCGGGCGTCAGAGTATCCGCGCTGGCTCGGGCGATTTCTTCCGCGCATCCCGCGCCAGGGGAGTCGCGCATGGCTCGCGCCGGGTGTGGTCACCGATCGTGCGGATCCGAAGCTCGCGCACATCGACGGGCTCAATCTCAGCCGCGCGTGGATGCTGCAGGGGATCTCATCGGGGCTGCCAGACAACGACGCTCGGCGGGCGGCGCTGCTGGCATCCGCCGAGGAGCATCGACAGGCAGGCTTGCAGGGTGTCGCGAGCCCGCACTACGAAGGCGGTAACTGGCTGGGCACGTTCGCCGTCTATCTCGTCACGGGGCGGGGGCTCCCCCAGTCGCCGTCGCCGACCGACCGGGGGCTGCCGTAAGGTGATTGCGCGGGCGGATGGCCGCGCGAGTTCTACTTCTTCGTCAGCGGCGTGATCGTCGACGGCTTGGGACGTGTCGCCTGGCGGGCGATCATCTGCCAGCCGGCCTTGCCCTTGACCCAGACGCTGAGGACGGCGAGGTTCACGACCTCGAGCTTTTCGGTCTCGCGCTCGCGGTACATGACCTTGCCAGTGACGAAGGCGGTGTTGCCGCGGACGCGGATCTTGGTGTCGGTGAGCTCGACCGCTTCCCAGGTCGCGGCGCCGTCGACGACGTGTTTGATGGCGGTCGCCTTGTCCTCGAGATCGCCGTTGGAGTGGCCGTAGACCACTTCGGGGTGCAGGACCTTGTCGAAGGCGGCTTTGTCCTTCTTGAGCAGCGCCTGACGCCAGATTTCGAGGGCGACCTCGACGTCCTTTTCGTCGTTGCTGGCGGCGCCGGCAGGGGCGGCGAATAGCAGACAGAGGCCGATAGCCAAGGCGAGATTCTTCATCGCGCCTTTCTACACCCGCAGCCGTGAAATCGTTACGACATCAACGAACTTGCAGGCGTCGCGTGTCGCGCGCGAGCTGCGCGGGCGCCACTTCGATCGCGCCGGGGCGCTGCACGGGGCGCTCGAAGGGCACGCAGTAGAGGATGATCTCGAAGCGTTCGAAGCTGTAGATGTCGAGGAAGAAGTGGTAGTCGGTCAGCCGCTCCATCAAGTAGAGGGGCAGTTCCCAGATGTGCTCGATCTTGTGATAGATGCTGACCGCCAGCTGGGGGCGCAGCCGCTCGACGGTGGCCATCATGCCGGGCAGGACGTACTCCTCGGCGCCTTCCAGGTCGAGTTTGATGAGGTCCACGCGTGAGAGGCGATGGTCTTGCACGAACTGGTCGATGGTGAGGCAGGGAAAATCCTGCGACGGATACTGCTCCATCGTTTGGTCGCGCATCTTGCCGATGGCCTGTGCACCATAGGCATCGCTCGAGACCGGCAGCGAGAGGGTGCCGCGGCGGTCCGAAAAGGCGAGGCGATGCTCGAACGAGTTGGCGGCGTAGCGCTCCATCGCCGGGCGGACGTAATCACTGAGGTAGTCGTAGCCGAGTGGATCGACGTTGTGCACGGCTCCTTGCCCTTGCATGAGCGCGAGGAAGACGGGCACCTCGTAGCCGCCGGAGACGCCGCCGTTGAGGATCACGTCGCCCGGTTTCACGGTGACGTAGTCGAAGTACTGCAGATGTTCGAAGCAGCGCTGCCAGTAGTAGATCCACTGTGCCTGCGGGCCTTCATCGAAGATGCGGTCGAGCACTTCGCGGCTGGCGCGGTTCGAGAGGTGCTCACGCATTCGCTCGATGCGCGAGCGGTGGGGCGCGACGGCATCCTTCACGAATTGCGCGTACGCCCAGGTTGGCACCTGCACCTGGCCATCGGTGATCGACAGTCGTCCGAGGCCGGCCACGTAGCGCGCGAAATCGCCGCTGGAAAATGGGAGCCCCTCGTCGTCGCGCACGATGGCGTCGATGTACTGGACCGAGAAGTCCCAGTAGCTCCAGAGATCCTTTTCGGTGATGGGAAACAGCAAGAGGCGCGCGGGATCGCAACCGGCGGCGATCAGCTCCTGCTGGGCGTCGGCCCAGTCGGCGTCCACGATCACGATGCGGTGATCGCCGAAAGCTGATGGCTCGGCTTGCAGGCCGAGGCAGGGAACGTCGGGCCGCAACACCGTCAGGAGACGCTGCAGGTGGCGGCTGCGCGGCCCGGTTCCGAAGATCTTGTAGGGATTGCCGCCGGGGAGATCCCCGGGTGAACGAACGACCTGCATCCTGCCCTCCGGCCGATGGCCTGAGCAGCGATCCTTCGGCAGATGGGGTGGGCGGGCGTAGGCGCGAATCGTGGTGTCGGGTGTAACCCTGAAACCGCGCGCAAGAGGCGCGGGCCGCTTACTTCTGTTTGGTCTTGGAGATTTCGTAGATGGTTGTCGAGCCGCTGACTTCGTTGCCAACGACGAGCAGGGGGCGGTGGGTGGGGCTGTCTTCGGCTTTGATGAAGTGCATGCCTTCGGGGCCGAGGTCACCGACGGTGGCGGTGTCGGTGGCGGGGTTCTTGCTGAAGTCGCGGAAGTTCACGTAGTCGAGGAAACGGGGGGATCTCGGGTCGGACAGGTCATACGTCACGACGCCGCCGACGCGTTCGAGGCCGATGAAGCCGAGGGTGAGGCCGTGGGCCTTGCCGACCGTGAGGCCTTCGGGTTCGGGGCCCTTGTCGTCGCTGCGGTTGTCGAGCGTGTTGTTGCTGTTGCTGGCGTTGAAGGCGTAGGGCAAGGCGGTGCCCACCAGCTGCTCGAGCGCGTCGCCGCTGTCGTAGACCAGGCGGCCGTCAGGGCGGCGGACGGAGAACGAGCGGGCGCCGAACGCATAAAGGGCGTCGTAGTCACCATCGCCGTCGACGTCGCCGCTGGCGGTGGTCACGTTGAGTCGGCCGAGCTGCGCGTCGGTCTTCAGCAGGGCGGCGTTGGGGAACGCGACGGGATCGAGGGTCAGCGACTTGACCCGCTTGGCCTCGACGAAGCTGCCCCACTCGCGCGCGTCGCCTTCGTTGGCGAGGAGCAAGTACGTGTCGCCCTTGTGAGTGAACGATGCAATGGCGTCCGGCATATAGAGTCCGCGCAGGGGCCACTGCGCGATGTTGATGCCGCCGTCGCTGTCGCTGGCGTCGAGGCCGCGGCCCGCGACGCTGTGGTCCTTCCAGCCCAGCGGTACGAGTTTCTTCACCTTGGCCGAGCGAATGTCGATCTGAGCGAGCGCGTTGTTCTCCTGAAGCGTCACCCACGCGGTCTTCGAATCGCCCGAGACGGCGATGTATTCCGGCTCGAGATCCTGGGCGACCGTCGGGTTGTTCTTACCGAAAATGCGGATGCCCGGGTCGAGCGATGAGCGTGCAAACGCGCCAAAGCCAGCGGTGCGCACGTCGGCCTGGGAGATCGCTTGCGGCCGGCAATCAATCTCGATGATGCTCACCGAGCCTTCGGGATCCAATGCATAATCCGGGCTCGGCTCGCCCTCGTTGGCGACCAGCAGGTAGCGGCCGTTGGGCGTGAAGGTCAACATGTCGGGCACGGCGCCCACGTCGACGGCCGAGAGCACGGCAAAGTTGCGGTCGAAGAAGATCACCTTGCCCGGTAGCTGTCGGTTGCTGTTTTCAATCGCAACGGCGAGCAGGCCATCGTTCACCGCCACGCTGTTGGCGGCGGCCCCGAATGGCGCCATCGCGATGGTGTGAATCTTGATCGGCTCGCTGGGATCCTGAATGTCGAGCACATCGATGGTGGCCGCTTTTGCGTTCACGACGTAAAGCCGTTGCGTCCCGGGATCGTGAGTCACGATCTCGGCCGCCGCTTGGTCGAAGACGCCCGTGACGTAGGTGCCGATGGCGGTCAGCTTCACGCCATGTTTGGCCGTGGCATTCGCGGGGGACGCCAGCGCGGGAGCGAGCAGCGCGAGCAGGGCCGCGCCGGTGTATCGGAGAGAAAGGCGGTTCGACATCGGCAACACCTCGTAGGTTTGAGCGCGACGATAAAAGACGGTCGGTTGGGAGTCGGGTTCAGCTTGGTGACGACCGTGTGAACGGAGACCGCGGCAAAACTTCCCGCCCGCCTTCGACCGCCAAACGACCGGCTGCCGGGACGTCGGCACGAATCTCTGGGATCGTTTCGCTCACCGGCCGGTTGCGATTGCGCAGTTAGCGCAGAAAGGGCGGTGTGGCTTC
>JANNNO010000260.1:0-29839 GCA_031398585.1 Myxococcales bacterium
CGAAAACGCGCTCTTGCGCTTCGTTTCGCTGCTGGCCGTGGCGGCCCTCGCGCTCTGGAGCGGCACGCAGCCACCACAGCAACTGACGCTCGCAACGATCGGGCTTGGCGGGGGGGTGATCCTCCATGCGGCCGGAGCGAGCGCCTTGCGCGCCCTGGTCCTCGGCGGTCTGTTCGGTCGACTGCGCGGGCTCATCTTGCCGACCGCTGAAGGCCTGCGCCTCTTTGCAGCCGCGTATCGCGGCTGGCTCGGCAGCCTCGGCCTCGCCATCGCCGGGCTCGCGCACTTTGCGTGGTGGCTGCTCGGGATGGCGCTGCCCGTTGCTCCCATCGACGCCTGGGTGGCGACGCTCGCCTTCGCCTGGCCCGTCTTGTTGCCGGGCACGGTTCTCTGGGTCCGCTCGCTGCGCGGTCGCGTTCGGCCCATCGAAGCTTACTTCGACGTGACCATGCGCAGCCCGGGCACGCGGGGCCCGGCGCGCGACGAACCGCGCGCGGTCACTGCTTTTCGTGCCGCGCAGTCGCTGCCCTACCGGCTGGCCGGCTATGCCGGTTTCGTGCTGTTGCTGGCGGGCGTGGCGGCGGTCGCCACCGGTCGACGCCTCTTGCCGATGCCGCTCGCCGCCGCGATCGATCTGCTGGCGGCGCTGGGCCTCGTGGTCTCGCTCGCGTCGCTCTACGCGATCGCGCTCGGGCGTCGCCTCCTGGCGCCTCTCGTGCGCCACCTCGGGTCGCGGCACGCCCTGCCGATCGCCGAGATCCGATCCCGGGTGGGCCTTGGAACCAAGCTCACCGTCGTCTTCGTCGTGGTCAGCGGCGGGGCCGCTCTGCTCGTGGGCTTGCTGGGTGGGACGACGCCCGAGCGCCTCGGCTGGGCGATCGCAGCCGCGACGCTCTATGGGGGGGCCATCGCCGGGCTGGTGGTGCTGGTGACACGAAGCCTGGTCGAGCCCATCCACGCGCTGGAAGCTCGATCCGAAGAGATGGCGCGCGGGGAGCTGGCGCGACCGCTGCCTCCTTCGGGCGAGGCCGACGAGATCGGGAGGCTCGCCGTGGCGTTCGAAGAGATGCGCCGGGCGTTGCGTGATCGTCTGCGCTCGACCGAATCGATCAACATCGATCTCGAACGCGAGGTGCGCCGCCGTACCGATGCGCTCGAACAGCGCAACCTCGAGCTGCGCGAGGCACTGGAAAAGTTGCGGCGCGCGCAGGACAACCTGGTTCGCAGCGAGAAGCTGGCCTCGATGGGGCGTCTGGTCGCCGGCATCGCGCACGAGATCAACAATCCCGTCAACGCGGTCATCAATTCCTTGGGACCGCTCGATGAGACCCTGCGGCTGCTGGCCGCCGAGGCACACGGGGCCGCCGCCACCGAACTGGCCGCCAGCGCCGAAGAGATGCTCGCGGTGGTCAAACGCGGCGCCAGTCGCACCAAGGCGATCGTGCAGGCGCTGCACAACTATTCGCGCGGCGACGAGAGCAGCCCGCGCGAAGTGCTGCTGGAACGAAGTGTGGACGACAGCTTGGATCTCCTGCGGCACCGCCTGCGCGACGTCGAGGTGGTCAAGCAGATCGATGCCGACGCCCGCATCCTGGGGTTGCCAGGCCAGATCGATCAGATCCTCATGAACCTCGTCACCAACGCCGCGCAGGCCATCGGCGATCGCGGCGGGCGCATCGAAATTCGCGTTCGCAACCAGGTCGACGGGGTGGAGATCGCCGTGAGTGACGACGGCCCTGGGATCCCGCCCGAGGTTCGCGCGCGCATCTTCGACCCCTTCTTCACCACCAAGGACGTCGGAGAGGGATCCGGCCTCGGTCTTTCGATCGTGCACGGAATCGTCGAACGGCACGGCGGGCGCATCGACGTCGAGACTGAAGTCGGCAAGGGAACGACCTTCCGCATGCACTTCCCTCATGTCCCGGCCCGCAGCGCCGCCTCATCGGTGGCCGTACCGAGGTAGGCAGTCGGCTATAGCCAAAACGCCAGTCCCGGGCCGTCGCGCCCGGCTTCCGGACCGCCAATCGGGGCGAAATTTGACGGCGCCGCTGGCTGCCTTACCCTGGAGTGTAGGCTTGTGGTGACAATGTAGGTGAAGGTCGTTCCTTCTCCTCCGACACCCAGGCGACCAACGCGAGGGGAAGCAGATGGCAGCTAGGAGTCGGACGCACGCCGAGACCAGGCAGCGGGGTGGGGCGGGGCACGCAGCGGATCGCGGGCCAGGCAAGACGCGAGAAATCGTCGGGATCTGTCTACTGGGGCTGGGGGTGTTCTGCGCCCTCTCGCTGGGATCCCTTCACGCGGGCTCGGGCCTGCTGATGGGCCCTGGCGGAAGAGCCGCCGCGCGCGGGCTCTACTCCTTGGCGGGGGTCCCGGCGTACTTGCTGGTGGCGGCCTTGCTTACCGTGGCGGTGCGGGTCTTCCGCGGCCGGCCGATGACCCGCAGCTTCGGCGAAGTGATCGGGGTCGGCGGCCTCGTCGTCGCCAGCACCCTGCTGCTCCACCTGCCGTTCGCGGGCGAGGTGGCGATGTTGAACGGACCCGGTGGCGCCATCGGCCAGTGGTTCGGGCAGCTGTTCACGGGTGTGGTCGGCGTCGTGGGCGCCGTCATGGCGGGCGCGCTCGCCCTGCTGGTCTCCATCTTGATTCTCACCAGCATCAGCGTGTCGCAGGTGAGCGAGGTGGCGATCGATCTCACAGCGCGCGCGCTGGTGGCCATCGGGGACGTCGGCCGTGCGGCCGGTCGCCTGGCGCTCGCGATGTTCCCGCGCCGGCGCATGGACGAGATCGAAGCCAGCAATCCGTTCGACGACGAAGAGGAGTCATTCGACGACGAGCGTGGTCGACAGTTGCAGCTGGCCGAGCTCGAAGACACCATCGCCGACGACTTCCCCGCGGGGCGAGGTTTCGACCGCACCATCCGGGGAATGCCCGCGCCAGCGGTCACGCCGCTGCGAGCGCTGCATGACGCCGAAAGCGAAGCCGTGCGTGTCGGCCGAACGCTGCGCCCCCTGCGCCCGCGCTCGCTCGAGGACGATTTGCGCCTCGACGTGCGGGATCACCATGAGCCTGGATTCGGTTCCTGGGGTGTCGACGATGCGATCACGGTTCGTCCCGGTCACGACGATCGGCTGACCCCCTTGATGCCTTTCCAGGCCGAAGGATCGTACGACGGAACGTCGTTCGATCAGGCGTCGTTCGATCAGGCGTCGTTCGATCTCGAGGATGACGATCGCCGCGCACCCCAGCTGCGGGCGTTGCGTGATGGGCCCCGCGTCGAACCACGTCGTGCGCTCTCCGCCGTCGTGGCCGAGGTGGCCGCGGTGGAATGCGCAGCCGAAGCTGCCGCCGTTCGTCCCGAGCCGATCGCCGCTGGCCGTGCTCGTCACCCAGAGCTTCCCGTCTCCGTGCCGGTTTCCGTGCCGATCGCGGGGCCCGTGATCTTGCAGCAGGTCGACCCCCTCGCCCCGCGTGTCCTGCCGCCGGTGGCGGTGCCGCTCGCGCCTGCGGGAGCGCCGGCCATCGTTCTCGGCGCCGAAGCCAAGGCGGAGGCAGCCCGCGAGGCGGCCGAACGCCGCAAGGAGAAGGACGACGGTCCTGGCTACATTCGCCTCTCCGAGGGCGACTTCCGCCTGCCCAACGCCGACCTGCTGGAATACCTGCCGCCCCCGGCGCAGGAGATCGACAAGAAGTCGCTCTACGACATGGCCGCGCGGCTCGAGCAGGCGATGTCGAACTACGGGGTCAAGGGATCGGTCTCGGCGATCAACATGGGACCGGTCGTCACCATGTACGAATTCGCGCCCGCGCCCGGCACCCGCACCGGCAAGATCGCGCAGCTGGAAAACGATCTGGCGATGGCATTGGAAGCGCAGGCCGTTCGCATCGTGGCCCCGATCCCCGGCAAGGCCGTGGTCGGCGTCGAGGTGCCGAACAAGAATCGCCAGACGGTCTATCTCAAGGAGATCCTCTCGGACGATTCGTTCCGAGGCGCTTCTTCCAAGCTGCTGATTGCGCTCGGCAAAGACATCCAGGGCAATCCGGTCAGCGTGAACCTGGCCAAGATGCCTCACTTGCTGGTCGCCGGCACCACCGGGTCGGGCAAGTCGGTCACCGTCAACGGCATGATCACGAGCTTGCTCTACAACGCGACCCCGGAAGAGGTCCGTTTCATCATGGTCGATCCCAAGATGCTCGAGCTTTCGATCTACGAAGGCATTCCGCATCTGCTGTTGCCGGTCGTGACCGATCCCAAGAAGGCGAACCTCGCCTTGCGCTGGGCGGTCGATGAAATGGAACGTCGCTACGAGCTGCTCTCGAAGACCGGCGTGCGCGACATCGCCAGCTACAACGCCAAGATCGAGCTCGAGCAGAAGAAAAAGACAGTCGCTCAGGCGGTGGTCGATGCGGCCAACAAGCAGAAGAAGCTCAAGGTCGTCATCGAGGGGCCGGAAGGCGAACACGAGGTGCCGCTCGACGAGCTTCCGCAAAGCGGGATCATCTCCGAAGAGCTGCGCGAGGCCGAGTCCGACGCAGCCGCCGCGGCCCAGGCGGCCGCCGAGAAGGGCGCGACCGAGGAGCCACAGCGCAAGTTGCCCTACATCGTCATCGTCATCGACGAGTTCGCCGACTTGATGATGGTGGCGCCCAAGGACGTCGAGACCTCGGTGGCGCGGCTGGCGCAAAAGGCGCGTGCGGCAGGTCTACACGTGATCCTCGCCACGCAGCGACCGTCGGTCGACGTCATCACCGGTCTCATCAAGGCCAACTTCCCCAGCCGCATCGCCCTGCAGGTGGCGGGCAAGATGGACTCGCGCGTGATCCTCGACCAGACCGGCGCCGAGAGCCTGCTCGGCAACGGCGACATGTTGTTCTCGGACCGCGGGACCAAACTTCGCCGCATCCACGGCGCCTTCCTGTCGGACGACGAGGTCCATCGGGTGGTCGACTTCCTCAAGCAGCAGGCCAAGCCGGTCTACGACATGGACATCCTCAAGCCGCGCGAGGACGAGGAAGGCAGCGAGGGCGCACCTGTCGACGACTATCAGGACCCCCTTTACGATCAGGCCGTGGCGATCGTCTGCGAGACCCGCCAGGCCAGCGTCTCGTTCATCCAGCGGCGGTTGCAGATCGGCTACAACCGATCCGCGCGCATGGTGGAGAAGATGGAGCGCGACGGGATCGTCGGGCCCGCCAATGGCATCAAGCCGCGCGAGGTGATTGCCCCCGCGGGCGACTACCTCACCAACGCCGTCTGATCGGAGAGACGTGCCTGCATCGGTGTGTGTCGGCGTCCTCCCCCGGGAGCCCGGGGGCTGCGAGGTCGTCACAAAAATTGAGGTGGGGCCGCTCCAAGGGCCTATGATGAAAAGCGCGTGGAGCTCCCTCTAGCGCTCGTCATCTACGGGGCTCTCTTCGCGGTCGCGCTGTTGACCGCGGATGGGCGGTGGCCGTGGCTCTTTCTCTTCGCCAAGCCGGCGACGACATTGTCGTTGCTGCTGGTGACCGGCCTGCCGTCGAGCGACCGCTTCGGCGTGCTCATCGTGGGGGCGCTCTTGCTCTCGGCCCTCGGGGACACGGCGCTCTTGCACGAGGGGCGCGGTTTTTTCCTCGTCGGCCTCGCGCTCTTCCTGCTGGCCCACGGCGCCTACACCACTGCCTTTCTGCTGGGCGGTGGCAGGGGCGAGTGGATGTCGAACGGCCTCGTCGGCGTGGCCGTCTTCGCGGTCGCAACGGCGTATCTGGTCTGGCGTCTGTGGCCCGGGATCGAATCCGGGCTGCGCGGACCGGTGGCGTTCTACGCGCTCGCGATCACCGCGATGGTGGGCGCGGCCTACGTGGTGCTGGCGGGCCCCTGGCCTGACTACATCACCATTCCCCTGGTGGCGGGGGCGGTGTCGTTTTACTTGAGTGACGCGATCTTGGCCTGGACCCAGTTCCGGCAGCCGCTGCCGCACCAGCAGACGCTGAACCTGGGCCTTTACTGGACCGGGCAGCTCGGCATCGCGCTCGCCACACGCTACGTGGTCGGGGGCTGAGACCGCGGGGCGGTTGGGCGATCCGGCTGGTAGAGTCCAGCCATGGTGCCTGGTCTCCTTCTTTCCGCATCCCTCTTCGTCCTTACCGCCGACCCTGCCTCCAAGGCAACGCCGCCGTCCGCCGCGGCGGACGTATCCCGTAAGCCGGAGGTAAAAAAGCCGGCAAAGCCGCCGGCCGCGACAAAGGGCGTCGCCCCTCCCGGCCGCGAGATTGCGCCCGGGGTGGCGAAGGCAGGTTCGGCGGGCCCCGTCCGCGGCTTTCCCGCCCCCGGTGCGGTGGCGACTCCCCCGAAAGGGGGTGAACAGGCCACCCCAGCCGAGGCGCAGGCGATCGCCAAGATCGTGGCGCGCGTGCAAGAACGTTACGATGGCGCGGTCGATTACCGCGCGAAGTTCACCCAGAAGTACACCTACGCCGCCACCGGTCGCGAACGCACGTCGAGCGGCGATCTGATCATCAAGAAGCCCGGTCGTATGCGCTGGGATTACCAGAAGCCCGAGCCGTCGTTGTGGTTGGCAACTGGCACGACCTTCTGGATGTATGAACCAGAAGCGAAGCAGGCATTTCGTCAGGATCTCAAGGCCTCACAGCTACCGGGGGCGGTCGCGTTCCTGATGGGCAAGGGCAAGCTGGTCGACGAGTTCGAGGTGGCGCTCGCCAAGGAATTGCCGTACGGGGAAGCCGGGGATCACCGGCTCTCGCTCAAGCCAAAAAAGGCGCAAACGACTTACCGTTCCATCTATTTCGTCGTCGACCCGAAGAGCAACCTCGTCAAACAGAGCGTGCTCATCAACGCACAGGGCGACATCAACGCGATAACGTTTGAAAACGTTCTGCTCGACAGCAAAGTGCCCGACGATCTCTTCAAATGGACTGCGCCGGCTGGCGTGCGGGTCATCGACGGCAGCGGTTTCGGTCGGGCCGACGCGCCAGCAGCGGGGAAAACCGCTGCTGGAACCGGTGCGCCAGGCTCCCGGCCATAGGCACGACCGCACGAGCAGGATATAAGTCCAGCTTCCAGCCATGAAACGAGCGCAACCCGGTGAGGGCGAGGGCGACAACAAAGCGGCCGACATTCGTGAGGTCGCCCGCCGCGCGGGCGTTTCCATATCGACGGTCTCCCGTTACCTCAATCAAAAGGTCGTCAGCCCAGCTGCCGAACGGCGCATCGAGGAGGCCATCCGCGAGCTGGCCTACCTGCCCAATCGGATCGCCCGCAGCCTGAAGATGAAACGGACGATGACGTTGGGGATGGTGATCCCCGACATCACGAATCCGTATTTCCCCGAGGTCGTCAAAGGCGTCGACAGCGCAGCCCGCTCGGCCGGCTTCAACCTCATCCTCGCCAACGCGGGCGAGGACGCGCACATCGAGTGGGAGCACCTGCAGACGCTGCGGGGCATGCGTTGCGACGGTGTCCTCGTCATCCCGGCGCCCGCGGGACTCGAAGAGACGGAGAGGGCGCGGCGATACGCGTCCTACCCGTTGCCGCTGGTCTTCGTGGATCGATCGTTGAATCTGCCCCGCGATACAGTTGTCTCCGACAACAAACGCGCCGCAGGTGAGGCGGTCCGCCATCTGCTCAAGCTCGGCCACACACGGATTGCGTTGCTCGACACAACGGTCGATGTCTCCAGCCACCGCGAGCGGGCCGATGGCTATCACGCGGTCCTCAAAGAGGCCGGCATCGCCTCGGACCCGCGCCTCGTTATCCGCACGCTGCCGACGGTAGCCGATGGCTTCGCCGCCACCGTGAAGTTGCTCGAGGGCGCACCGGCTCCCACCGCGCTCTTCGTTCCTAGCAACCGATCGACCATCGGCGCGCTGCAAGCCATCTCGGCGCGCGGTCTGCGCTGCCCCGAAGACATCAGCCTCGTCAGCTACGACGACTACGAGTGGCAAGAGGCCTTCCGCCCTCGTCTCACCACCATCGCTCAGCCGGCATTTCTCCTCGGCCAGCGTGGCGCCGAAGTCCTGATCAACCGGATCACGACCGAGAGCGACGCCCCCCCCGAACAGATCGTCCTTTCCTCCCGTCTCGTCGTCCGCGAATCCTGCGGCATCTACTCCAACACCAGCGCCCGCGTCTAACCCCCGAGCCGCCGCCGGGGCGAAGGCCCGGCGGGTGAGGGGTGCGCGGCACCGCAATCGCCGCCGCAGCCCACCCACCTCCCCTTTGCTCATAAGCTTCTGGTGGCTGTGCCTCTCCCCCGCGGGGAGAGGCCGCCGAGTCGAAGACCCGGCGGGTGAGGGGTGCGCAGCACCGCAATCGCCGCCCCAGCCACTCCCCTCCCCGTGGGCTGCGCCTCTCCCCCGCGGGACCCGCGGGGAAGAGGCCGCCGGGGCGAAGGCCCGGCGGGTGAGGGGTGCGCGGCACCGCAATCGCCGCCGCAGCCACCCCCCCTTCACCGAAAACTACTTCGCGGCGGGCTCCGCGTCGGCCTTCGCCGCCTTGCCAGCCTTGGCCGCTTTGCTCGCCTTGCCTGTCTTCTCCGGCTTGGTCGCCTGCTCGCGCTTCACTTCTTTTTTCGTGCGCGTGAGGGCGCTGCGGCACTTCTCCGAGAGCTGGTCCTGCTTCTCGTTGAAGCACTTGCCGAGCGTCTCCTTGTCCATCGCGCCGCCACAGACCTTGGCGATGTCGTCTTTGCAGAGCTCGAGCATCTTGTACTTGCGCAGGAAGACCTGGTTGCAGGTCTCGCTGAGATCCGCCTCGTGTTTGGCCAGGCAGGGGCGCACGTCGCCGTTGGCTTTGAGCTCGGCGTCACAGTGCTTCTTCATGTCGGCATCGCACGCGACCACCCACGGCGGGCGGTTGTCGGGTGCCGCGGCGGCTGCCGGCGCTGCCGGAGCGGCGGGGGTCTGGGCCTGCACCGGGGCGGCCAGCAAGGTGGCCAGCGCCAAGGTGGCGAGGCCGATGGCGGAGCGGCTGGCGGAGCGGCTGGCGGAGCGGATAAACGTCTTGATGCTCATGGGCAAGTCCCTCGTAGGTTGAGCCGCGGACCCTGGCACAAACCTGCGGACCCGGCAAGCCGGCCCCCGGTGCGGGGTTCGCGGGCGAAGGCAGCTATGACGAGGCCCGAATCGGCAACCTTCACGTTGGGTTCGAGCACGCGGCAACGGGCCGAGCGCAATTGCCCGACCGCGTGCCCGATCGCTTCACCGCGGCGCTGCCTCTCGGGCGCTAGTCGAGTTTGCGCCAGGCGCGGCCGTCGCGCGCCAGCAGCTCGTGTGCGGCCTTGGGGCCCCAGGTGCCTGCGCTGTAATTGGGGAAGTCGCGCGCGGTGAGCGCGTGCCAGACGTCTTGCACCGGCGAGACCACCGTCCAGCCCCATTCGACCATATCGGCGCGCTGGAACAGCGTCTGATCCCCCAGCAGGGCGTCGTAGAGCAGGCGTTCGTAGCCAGTGGCCGGCGCGCGACCGAAGTAGTCCTCGTAGGAAAAGCGCATGCCCACCGGTCCGATGCTCATCGTCGGGCCCGGGCGCTTGGCACCGAAGGTCAGCTTGATGCCCTCGTCCGGCTGCACGTTGATCACCAGCTGGTTCGGCTCGAGGTTGTCGATCGGCGTGTGCCGGAAGAGCGAGAACGGCGGCTTGCGGAAGGTCACCGTGATCTCCGAGACCCGCTTGGGCAGAGCCTTGCCGACGCGCAGGTAAAAGGGCACGCCCTTCCAGCGCCAGTTGTCGATGTCGAGCTTCATCGCGACGAAGGTCTCGGTGTTCGACTGCGGATTGACGTTGGCCTCGGCCCGATAGGGCGAAAGCTGTCGTCCTGCGCTGGTGCCGGCGCCGTACTGTCCGCGTACGGTATTTTGCAGGACCTGCTCGGGTGTCATCGGCGACAGCGCACGGAGGACCTTGGCTTGCTCGTCTCGGACCGCATCGGCCTCGAACGAGATCGGCGGCTCCATCGCGACCAGGCTGATCAGCTGGAAGATGTGGTTGGGCACCATGTCGCGCAGAGCGCCGGAATGATCGTAGTAGCCGCCGCGCCCCTCGACCCCCAGGGTCTCGGCCACCGTGATCTGCACGTGGTCGACGTAGCGCCGGTTCCAGATCGGCTCGAAGATGCCGTTGGAGAAGCGGAAGACCAGCAGGTTCTGAACGGTCTCTTTTCCGAGGTAGTGGTCGATCCGGTAGATCTGCTTTTCGTCGAGTGACTTGCGCAGCTCGCGGTTGAGGTCGCGCGCCGACGCCAGATCGTGGCCAAAAGGCTTTTCCACGATGGCGCGCCGCCAGCGCTTGTCGGACTCGGACGTCAGCCCGAGTCCTTCCAGTCCCCGCACCACGGGCCCGAAGAGGTCAGGCGCCGTCGCCAGGTAAAAGAGCACGTTGCCGCCGGTCTTGTGGCGGTCCTCGAGCTCCGCCAGAGTCTTCGAGAGATCGGCGAAGTCGCCAGCGGTCTGCAGGTCGCCGCGTTGGTAGTAAAGGCGGCTCTCGAGCCAGTTCCAGACTTCGGGATCCAGCTGCGACCCGGCGTACTCGGCGGTGTCGGCGCGCATGCGCTCGCGAAACTTCTCAGTCCCGATCTCCCGCCGCGCGTAGCCGACCACCGCGAAGTTGTCGGGCAGCAGCTTCTCTTTGGCCAGGTTGTAGAGCGCGGGAATCAGCTTGCGCTTGGTGAGATCACCCGAAGCGCCAAAGATGACGATGATGCAGGGGTCGCCCTTGCGCGAGGGTTCAAGCACGGGATCCGAAGCAGGCATGGGGTCTCCATACTAGAGCCACCCTCGATTCGTCCCGTTTTTTTTAGTGCCCCCGGGCTCACTTGCGGCGCTGTTGCGCCGACAGGTCAATACACGTAGACAGCGCCGCTGCCCGGAGCGCTCTCGTCGGCCCGGTTGCCATCGAGATTTCGCTCGCCGCTGGCCTCGGCTTCGGCCCCGACGACGACCGTGTCCCCGTCGGTGGCGACCGCGCCGCCGAACTGGTCGCCACGACCGATGTTGGGCGCCTTGAGCCGAAATAGCTCGGTCCAGCGCCCGTCGATGGGCCGGTAGACGTAGGCCGCGCCGCTGTCGAGGCTACCGCTGTCAGGCAGCGGATCCGTCACACCAGCGGCGTTGAAATCCTCGAGCGGAGCGCCGATCACGAGCGTGCTCGCCGATAGCGAGAGGCCCCGGCCGAAGAGATCCATGGGCCGTGCGTTGGAGGCCTTGATCGCGTGCAGGTGTCGCCAACCGTTGTCGTTCCGGACGTAAAGGTGGACCGCTCCCGAACCGGGCGATGGCGGGCTCGGGTTGGTCTGATCGATTCCCCGGGTGCCGCCGGCATCCCCAGGAGCGCTGATCGCCATGTGGGTCCCTGCAACGGCGACGCGGGCCCCGAAGTTTGCGTCCTGGGCACCGGTGGGGGACTTGATCATGAGCGCGGGTCCCCAGACGGCGCCGTTGCGCACGAACAGGAAGGCGCTGCCGCTGTCGCCCGAGCTTCCCGGCGCGGCGGTTCCCACCCCGCTGCCGCCCGAGTCCTCCGAAGGCGCCCCCACGACCAGTGTGTCGCCCGAGAGCGCGACACTCGCGCCGAACTCACTGTTTCCACGCGGCTCGCGCGCGTTGGGCGAAGCCTGCAGCGTCCACGCGCCGGCAGGGCCCACCCGGGCAAAGACGTGTACCGCGCCCGTGCGAGCCTGTCCGTTGGGGCCCGCGGCATTGGGCGCTCCGATCGCCACGGTGGTCGCGGCCATACCCGCCGGGTTCGTGTGGCTGGCGATCGCGACCGAGGCGCCGAAATTGTCACCTGCGGTCGACGAGGGCGCTTTGAGATAAGCCTGCTCGATCCAGCCATCGTCAGTGCGCACGAAAACGTACGCGGCGCCCGACTTCGGCGCGCGCTGGTCCGCTGGTCCGTTGACCTCGCGAGCGCCACCATTTTCCCAGGGGGCGCCGACCACGACCGTGTCGCCTGCGATGGCAACGGCGGCCCCGAACTTCATCTGTGGGTGCACCCGCATCGCCTTGAGCACCACCTCACGCTGCCAACGGCTGTCGTAGGTGTGGACGAAGACGGCTCCTACGTCGGCGGTGCCCATCGTCAGCTCGCCGGTCTGGGGGCCTTCGCCCAGGCTCTTGTCGTCGGGCGCCCCGACCACGAAGGTGTTGCCCGAGGCCGCCGTCGATCGGCCGAACGCCATGCCGGTGTGGGTGTTGGGCGGTTTCACGTACGTGAGCAGGCTGCCGGGGTTGAAGAACAACGCGTAGCGAGCGGTGCCCCCGGTGGGTAGTGTGACGCCGAGGTCGGTTCGCCAGACGGTAGGTGGCAGCGCCATCATCGTTGCGAGCGAGCCGGTGGCGCTCTGTCCGTTGAGCGTGAGGACGGCGCGCGGGTTCTCCGCGGTTGCTCGCACGCTCACCACCCGGGTGAAGAGGGTCAGCGCCATCTCGTAAACGAAGGTGCCAGTGGCGAACCCAGGGCTGAGTATGCCCGGAGTGAGCTGCAAGGCCGTGAGTCGGGCCGACAGGTCGGCATCGGGCCCATTGGGATCGACGTTGGTGTCGATGGGCGGGGGCACTTCGGGCTCGCTGGCGTCGGTGACGACGGGCCCAGCGTCCGGGACCTGGGGATTGCCGCTATCCTCGTTCGGCTGTGCATCCTCGCCTCCGCCGGGTGCGGTTCCTTGCTTCCAACAACGTTTGTCGGCGGCGCAGTAGTAACCCTGTGGACAGTCTCCCTCACGACAGCGCAATCGACCGTTTTCGTAGACCGGCGCAAAGCATCCGGCCGCAGCGATGAGCGCGAACGCCAGTCCGACCGATCGCACTTAGAACCTCCCCGCCAGCGAGACGCCGGCTGGCGACAGACCGACCTGGACGGGGGAGGACGCCACTTCGGTGCTGCTGGTGCCCGAGGTCGAGTCGACGACGAGGTAGAGTAAGAGCCCGGCGGCCATCACGGCGCCGCCTGCGGCGAAGAGACCATTGCCGATCTTCTCGGCCCGCTGCCCTGCTGCCTCTTCGTTCGGGTTAAAGACGCTCTCGTTGCGGCTTGCCTCTTCCAGGTGTCCGCTGGCGGAGCGGGCGCGAATCTGAAATCCGACGCCCGTCGCCACCAAGGCGAGGCCGGCGCCGCCGATGCCCAGCCCTAGCCACGCCCCCAGTGACGTCCGCGGCGGCGCTGGCGCTCTTGCCGGTGGGATCGGTGTCACAAGCGGCAGCGGCGTTGCCTGTGGGGGCGCCGAGGCAACCGGCCGCGCGGCTTCCTGGTCCTGCAGCTGCACCTCGATCTCGGCCAGCACCTGCAGCGCCTGGTCGCGCAGAGCGCTGTTGGCGGGCAGGGCGCGTACGTAAGCCACGTAAGCTTCCTTGGCACGCTCGAGATTGCCGAGTTTGCGAAATGCCTGCCCGATGTTGACCAGGAAGTTGGGGCGCGGCACGAGCGCGTAGCCGGCCTGGAACCGTCGAATCGCCTCTTCGTACCGGCCAGCGGCGTAGTGATCCGTTCCGGCGTCGAACTCGATGCGCGCCTGGTTGAGGATGCGGTCGGTCTCGGGGTCGACTGCCGCAGCGGGGCTGGGCGCTGCGCCCACCGGGGCGGCCAGCACCAGACCGAGCGCGAGGCCGAACAACATCGATCGCAAGCTCTTTTCCCGAACGAACTCTATATCCCTGACACCGCGAGGGTAAAGCATGGCAGCCCGGCGATACGTGAGGGCTCACGCGTAAAAGTCACGTCGGACGTGGTCGTTATCCCAAAGACGTAAACGCGGAGAGCCGTCCTGTGACGTCGTTCGCGGGAGGAGCGCTGGTTTACGCCTTTGCCCCTGTCCTTTTCGGTCGGTGGTCTGCCTTGTGGCGGATGCTGTGGGACGATCATGCTAAGTTCCCACGCTCGACTGGAAGGCGAGGGGTTTGCTTTTGACGTCGACCCAGAACGGAGCCCAGGCCGGTACCGCTTTCGGGCGTTACACGCTGATTTGTCCCATCGGTCGGGGTGGGATGGCCGAAGTGTGGAAGGCGAAAATCCACGGGCCCCAGAATTTCCAGCGCCTGGTAGTCGTAAAGCGCATACTTCCCCACCTCACCTCGGACCCGACTTTCGTTCGGATGTTCACTGACGAGGCGGTGGTTTCCGCCCGCCTCAATCACCCGAACATCGTTCAGGTCTTCGAGTTCGCCGAGGTAGCTGGCGAACACTACCTCGCGATGGAGTTCGTTCACGGCGTCAACGTGGGCGAGATCATGAAGCGGATCCCGGCCGGGCAGGTGCCGGTCGGCATGGCCGCCTACGTCGTGCGCGAGGTCTGTCTCGCGCTGGCCTACGCGCACGGCCTGCATGATGACGATGGGCGCGATCTGGCGGTCATCCACCGCGACGTCAGCCCGTCGAACATCATGATCGGCTACGACGGCAGCGTGAAGCTCGTCGACTTCGGCGTTGCCAAGGTCCTCAGCCACAGCGACGAGATGACCCGCACGGGCGCCCTCAAGGGCAAGGTCGGGTATATGTCGCCCGAGGCGATCGAGGGCGAGCTCGAGCTCGACGGCCGCACCGATCTCTTTTCTGCCGGCGTGCTGCTGCACGAGCTGCTAACCGGACGCCGCTTGTTCAAGGGACACGACGATCTGCGCACCATCGCGCTCGTGCGCGCCTGTCGCGTGGAATCGCCGTCGTTCTACCGAACCGAGGTTCCGCCCGAGGTCGATGCCATCGTGGGCCGGGCGCTCGCTCGCGATCGAGAGGCGCGTTTTGCCACCGCGATGGACCTCGCCGACGCCCTTAGCCAGATCGTTCACGACACCGGCTGGGATGCGGCTCAGACCGCGGCGTATCTCAAGCAGCACGGCATCCAACCGGGCAGTGAGCCCGAGCTGAAAGCCGTTACCCCGCCGGCGGCGCCTGCTCAGGCCGCACCCGAGACCCTGCTGGTCACCGTGGTCGAGCGGCGCGGACGATCGGGCCCCAACGCGACTCCAACGCCGTCGCCTCCGCTGGCCGCCGCCGGCTCCAGCAGTGGTGGGATGAGCTGGGCGCTCGCTGGCGCGCTGGGCGCGCTCGGCATGACCATCGCCGTGGCTGGCGGGTGGCGGATCTGGTCGCGGACTCCCGGATCCAACGACGCGCAGAGCGTCGGTCTCGGCACCCGGGTGGCAACCACTGTACCGGCGACGGTGCCGGCACCTGGCCCGGCCCCGGAGAGGATCTCGCACCGAGATCTCGCTGCCCTCGTGGCAGGCGCCCAGGGGCCGAAGCAGGCTGTGACGGCGCCTTCGATTCAGCCGGTCGCGGATCGCCACCCGGTCGCGGATCGGACTGGCAACGCGCGGGTGGCGACCTCGACAGTTGCTGGCATCGCGCGCGCCGAAAAGGCGAAGCGCCGGCGCAAGGGGCCTCGCCGCGCGCCCCGACCGGCGACCGAGGCGACTCCGCGTATCGATCTCAAACGCGGTGACGTGGTTCCCAACTTCTGAGGTCGAGATGGGCACGGGCGCGGCGGCGCCGGTGGTTTCGCTGCTTCACTTCCAGCGGACGATGGTGCCGCGCACGTAGCGCCCGCGACCGTCGCGCTCGATCACCACGGCGTCACCGCCGACGGCGCACACCTTGTCGCCCACGGCCTCTTTGAACGAGGTGGGACCGCCGGCGACGTCGCCAAAGACGATGTCCTTGGGCGCGAGCACGCCGATCTCCTCGCAAGCCCGGTCCGGCAGAGCGTCGAGCAGTGTGAAGCCACAGCCGGCCGGTTTTGCGGGGGCGGGCTCCTGCGAAAGCTGACCGTAGAGATAGGGAGTCGCGCAGCCCGCAACCAGCGCGAGACCGAGTGTGCCTGCGAGCGATGGCCGATGGCCAAGCTGGCGCATGGGCCGCCTCATCGCCCGGTCCCTGCGTTCGAGAATTGCCCACCGGCAAGTCCGACCATCTCGGGCGGGTACCAATCGACGTAGCCATTGCGCCGAGGCAAAAGCCGCAGCTGCAGCATCAGCTGCGCAATGTCCTCTTGCAGGGCCGGCTCGACGCGCGCGCGGCTCGAATCGGCGCGTTTGTCGGCGGGGATCGGGAAGGGCAGGGGACAGATCCCGCGTGGCACCGGGCCATTGGGGCCGGTCTCGGATTGTCGGCGATGCTCGCGAGACTTGGTCTCGAGACTCTGCACCGTTAGGCCGGGATAGACCCTCCCCAGCACCTCTTCGATCTTGCCGCCGTCTGCCACCTCGCCCAGGAACTCGCCAAACTTGGCGCGCAAGGCGCCGCCCTCGCCCAGCATGAAATAGTCGATGAGGCTGGCGCCGGTGTAGCGGTACCAGGCGGCTTTTTGTGATTCGTCGTAGCCGGTCCACGACCACGTAAAAAGATCCCGCAGAGGCAGCTCCGGCTGCTTCGGTCCGAGCTTGCCGAGGCAGGTCGCAGCCTCCGCGCCGTCATCGCGGTATTCGATGAGCTCGACGAAACCGGCAATCGCTTCGTGCAACCAGAGCGGCGCTTGGGGTGCGTTGGCATGCAGGAACAGGTGCGCGATCCGGTGGGCCGCCCGCTCGACCGAGAGGTCCTGTCCGTACATCACCATGATCCCGCGCCGGCCCAGCATGCCTCGCCCGGGTAGCTTGGCCACCGTGACGCTTCCGCGGTACTGGCCCAGCACCTGCTCGAATTCGGGTTGCTCGAGCAGGACCACCTCGACGGGCGCGATCGGCCGCTTCTTGAACAGCGACGAATGCAAGGCCGCGTACGCGAGCTCGAGATTCTCGAGCGTGACGTCGTAACGCACGCGCGTGTTGGTGTAGGCCGTGATGTGTCTGGTCCGCGCGATCTCCCAGTTCTTGTAGGGGTTCCAGGGAGGATGCGCGCAGGCGCCCAGGCTCGGCAATGCGGAGAGTGCCAACAGAACGTGGCGACGGGAGAGGACCGAGCGAGGGCGCGGCCCCGCCGGGGCGTTCAGCATCGGGGCATTGAATCACAGGTAACGAGCGGCCAGATGATCTTTGAAAGCGGTGGCGTCGAGCGGTCTGCCTGTCGCCCCGGTCATCAAGGCATCGGTCTCGAGGAACGAAGCCTGGCTCCACAGGTGGGTGCGCAGCCAGTCGTTGAGCGGGGCGAACTCGCCGCGTGCGATCCCCTCTTCCAGGCCGGGCAAGCCGCGACGGGCGGCCGCGAAAAGCTGCGCCGCCGCCAGAGCGCCCAACGTATACGTCGGAAAGTAGCCGAAGAGCCCGGCTGGCCAGTGGACGTCCTGCATGCAGCCATTCTTGTGATCGTTGCCGACATCAACGCCGAGAAGTTCCTTCATGCTGGCGTTCCAAGCCTCGGGGATCTGCTTCACCTCGAGGGAACCTTCAATCAGGCGTCGCTCGATCTCGTAGCGGAGGATGACGTGGCAGGGATACGTCGCCTCGTCGGCATCGACGCGGATGAAGTCGGGCTTCACGCGGGTGTAGTGGCGGGTCAGGTTTTCGACCGTGAAAGCATCGGGCTGCGCCGCCACCCGATCGGGAAAGGCTTCCCGCACGAAGGGCGTGACGAACTCGAGGAACGCTGGGCTGCGACTCACCTGCATCTCCTGCAGCAGGCTCTGGCTTTCGTGGACCGCCATGCTGCGCGCGCGCCCGACCGGCTGGTCGATCCAGGCCGGCGGCAGCCCCTGCTCGTACTTGGCGTGACCCGTCTCGTGCAGTACGCCCATGAAGGACTTGGTGAAGTCGGTCTCGTCGTAACGAGTGGTGATGCGAACATCGCGCGGAACGCCGCCACAGAACGGATGGTGGCTGACATCGAGGCGGCCGTGCTCGAAGTCGAATCCCACCTGCTTCATGATCGCGAGCCCGAGCCAGCGCTGCCGTTCGATCGGGAAGGGGCCTTGCGGGACGATCACCGGCCGGGCCTTTTGCCGCTCGACGACCTCGGCGATGAAGGGCGGGAGGAAACGACGCAGGTCGGCGAAGAGTGGGTCCAGCGCGGCCGCGCGAGCTCCCGGCTCGAACCCGTCGAGCAAGGCATCGTATAGCCCGAGCCCGAGCCGGTCGGAGAGCGCCGACGCGACCTGCCGCTTGTTGGCAACCACCACTTCCAGCAGGGGCAGGAAGGTCGCGAGATCGTTCTTGGCCCGGAGTTGCCGCCAGGCCTGCTCGCACCGGGATTCCGCCAGGGAGCCGGCCTCGATGAGGGCGGTCGGCACCGCGGTCTCGCGCACGTGTGCGCGCTTGATTTCTCGCAAATTCGCCCGCTGCCAGGGCTCAAGCGCCTGGGCGCCTGCATCAGCAGCCGCGATCTCGTCGCCGACCCGGGGGTCGCACGCCAGCTCGTGGCAGAGGACTCGCAGGGTGGCGAGCGCCTCGGCTCGATTTGGGCCGCCGCCGGCCGGCATCATGGCGGCCTCGTCCCAGGAGGCAATGGCTTCCACGTGCTGCAGGTGATTGATGCGGCGCTGACGGTCGGCGAGGGCGATGTACGACATGACAATATTTCTTCCTGATGCAGGGGCAATACTGATCCAGGGATGCCGTGACGAACCGATGTGAGGAAAACGAAACGTCCACCTTCTTCAGATGAGCCTTGGACGACTATGATGGACCAGGACGAGATTCGGATGCGTGCAGACGACAAGCCGATGAGGGAAGTCGAGGACCACGGCGCAGCGGCGCTCGGGCAGGCGCTGCCGGCGGTGCGTACGGGACTCTATCCCGTCGCTTCGGAGGATTTCCTCGCGACATATGGTGACGACACCACGGACGTCGTCGATCTCGGGCCCTCGCCCACGGCTGGTCGTTTCGAACGGCAGTTCATCTTGACCGTTGTTGCCGGCCCGCAGACCGGCTTTTCACGCGTGCTCGACCGTGATCACTTCGTGCTCGGGCGGGGCGAGGGGTCGGATCTCGTGCTTGCCGATCAGGGGCTGTCGCGAAAACACTGCCGGGTCGTCCGCCGCGGCAATGACCTCTTGATCGAGGACCTCGGCAGCAGCAACGGCACCTTCGTCGGCGGCGAGCCGGTGCACGGGCTGCAGCCGCTGCCCGAGGGCGCACGCATTCATCTTGGCCGGCACACTCTGCTGACTCTCTCTCTCCAGGATCCGCTCGAGCATGAGGCTTCGCGCCAGCTCTTCGAGACCTCCATGCGGGATTCCCTCACCGAGCTTTACAACCGTCGTTCCTTCGATCTGCGGCTGCGTGAGGAGTTCGCGTTCGCCTCTCGCCATCACACCGAGCTATCGGTGATCCTGCTCGACATCGATCACTTCAAGCGGGTCAACGACACCTGGGGACATCCCGCCGGCGACGAGGTCCTGCGCGAGACGGGATCGCTCATCAAGGCATGTTTTCGGCGGGAGGACGTGGCATTTCGCCTCGGGGGGGAGGAGTTCGCCGTGGTCCTGCGCAGCGAGAGCCATGAGGGCGCCAAGGCCGCAGCCGAACGAATCCGCCGCCTCATCGACGAAAGCGAGCTGCTCTGGCAGGGCGAGCGCATCCGCATCACGGTGAGTGCCGGCATCGCGACCGTGGGCCCGAGCGACATGTCGGAATCGGCCAGCGCACTGCTGGAAACGGCTGACCGGGCGCTTTATCGCGCCAAGGCCAGCGGTCGCAATCGCTGCGAGGGCTGAGCCGGCCACTTGGCCTTAGCCAACGGGCTGGCGCTAACGGGCTGGCGCTAACGGGCTCGCGCTAGCGCTGCGGTATAGTCGCCGGCGCATGAAGCTCGCCGTCGCGGTCCTGTTGGCGCTGCTCGCCGCCGCGTGTGCCGGACGCGAAGAGCCGCTGCCTCGTGGCGTGATGGCGGTGATGGAGACCGAGCAGACCTCGACCTTCGTTCGCAACTTCAACCCGCTACTCGAGGTCGGTTCGGCCCGCTGGCCAACCCGGCGGGCGATGTACGAACCCTTGGCGATCTGGAATGCCCCGCAAGGCCGATGGATCCCGTGGCTGGCCGAACGTTGGGAGCTGGGTGAAGGCGGTCTCCGCTGGCGATTCACCATCCGGCGCGAGGTCAAATGGTCCGATGGCGCGCCATTTCGCGCTCGGGATGTGGTCTTCACGTTCCAGCTGCTGCGGCGATACCGCGATCTGGATGCTCGTCAGCTCTGGTCGCGGCTGAAGGACGTTCGCCTCGTCGACGACGATACGGTCGATGTGCTGCTCGTGCGTCCGCATGGTCCCTCCTTCGAGGAGATCGCGCAGCAGGCGATCGTGGCGGAGCACGTCTTTGATCGCGTCGTCGATCCGGTGAAGTTCGCCAACGAGAGCCCCGTCGCGACCGGGCCGTTCACCGAGGTCGAGTTTTTCGGCGCTCAGGCCTATCAGATCCGCCGCAATCCGCACTATTGGCAAGCAGGCCGACCGGCCGTCGAGGCGCTGCGCTTTCGTGCCCACGCTGGCAACGAGGCGGCGATGCTGGCGCTGCTGCACGACCAGGTCGACTGGGCGGGCATGTTCGTGCCGGCGATTCGCCGCGTGTTCGTCGCGCGCGACCCCGCTCATCACCACTACTGGTTCCCGCTGCTCGATGCGACTGTCTTCCTTTACGCCAACACGCAGCGCCCACCGCTTCACGATGTGCGGGTGCGAAAGGCGCTGTCGATGGCGATCGATCGGGCGCGCATCACCGGCATAGCCATGCACGGCAACACGCGGCCCGCCGATGCCACCGGTCTGTCGGACGCCTATGCCAGCTTTCGCGATCCCGACGCGGCGGCCGCGGGCGCCAGCTGGGTTCGCCACGACGAGGCGGCGGCCGCGGCCGCGCTCGATGCTGCTGGGTGCCCACTCGGACCCGACGGGTATCGACGCGGCCCGGGCGGACGACCGCTGGCCTTCACGATCGATCTGCCGGCCGGCTTTTCCGACTGGATCAGCGGTGCGCAGATGATCGCGCGAAGTTGGCGGCGGATCGGTGTCGGGCTCACTGTCCGCACCAGCGAATACAGCACGTGGTTCTCGCGGCTTCAGACCGGCAGCTTCGATCTGGCAATCGCCTGGTCGGATCTGAACACCGTGCCTTACTACTTTTATCGTTCGCTGATGTCACCGGCGACGCTGCAGCCCCTCGGCAAGGAGAGCGCCGAGAATTGGCATCGCTTTGGTCTGCCCGAGACCGATGCGTTCTTCGCGGCGATTGAAGCCGCCCCCGACGCGGCAGCCTTGCTCCAGCCATTGCGCATGCTGCAGCGACTCTTCGTCGAACATGCCCCGGCGATTCCGCTCTTCCCGGGCCCGCTGTGGGGTCAATACGTCGACCGCCGTTTCGAAGGCTTTCCCAGCGAGCAGAATCCCTACGCGCCGCTTTCCCCCAACATCGATGGTCCGCAGCCGTTGCTGGTGCTCACCCGCCTTTCGCCGCGATGAAGTTCCTCTTGCAACGGATCGCCTTCACCCTCGTGGCGGCGTGGGCGTCTTTGACCTTGGCGTTCGTCTTGCCGCGGCTGATCCCAGGGGATCCCGCGGCTGTCCTCTTCGCGCGCGCCCGCGGCAAGCTTTCGGGCGATGCCATCGAGAGGCTGCGGCAGCTCTTCGGCCTCGGTGACGGGACGGTTTTCGAACGCTATCTGGCCTTCCTCGGCAATGTGCTGCGTGGCGATCTCGGCGTGTCGATCAGTCACTTCCCGTCTTCTGTCACCGAGGTGATCGGAGGCGCCTTCGGCTGGTCGTTGTTGTTGGGTGGTGTCGCCGTCGTGATCTCCTTTGCGCTCGGTACGGGTCTCGGCATCTTCGCGGCCTGGCGGCGCGGGGGTCTCGTCGATACCAGCTTGCCTGCGATTTTGACCCTGCTCGGATCGCTGCCGTATTTCTGGGTGGCGATGCTTGCGCTGTATTTCTTCGGCTATTCGTGGGGCCTATTTCCCACTCGGCATGCCCACGCCGATCAACTCCAGCCGGCCCTGTCCCAAGCTTTCCTCGCGAGCGTTGCCGCTCATGCGGTCCTGCCCGCCTTCACGATCGTGGCAGCGACCTTGGGTGGCTGGCTGCTTGCCATGCGCAACACCATGATGACCGTGCTCGGCGAAGATCATGTGACGTTCGCGCGGGCGCAGGGCCAGGCGCCGATGCGCGTGGTGCTTGGCCACGCCGCTCGCAACGCGCTTTTGCCCAACGTGACCGGCTTCGGCATGGCGCTCGGCTTCGTCGTTTCGGGAGCCTTGCTCACCGAGATCGTCTTTTCTTATCCCGGGCAAGGCTACCTGTTGATGGGCGCCGTCGCGGCGCTCGACTATCCACTCATCCAGGGCCTCTACCTCACCATCACATTGGCGGTGTTGCTGGCGAACCTGGTGCTCGATTTCGTCAACCTGGCGCTCGACCCGCGGCTGCGGAGGGCCTCATGAACGCGCGGGCGCGGGCTTGGGTCGGCGGCACCGTCCTTGGGCTCTTCGTCTTGTTGGCGATCGCCGGGCCCTGGTGGGTGGGCGATGCGAGCGAGCCTGTCGCCTTGCCGCTGCACGCGCCTTCATGGGAACACCCGCTGGGAACCACGGGGTCGGGGCAAGACGTCATGTCGCAGCTCGTGGCCGGCGCGCGGTCGACGGTGCTGGCGGCGCTCGGGATCGGCCTGCTGGCCGCCGCCATCGGCGTTTTGCTCGGCGTCCTGGCGGGCGCGGCCGGTGGCCTCGTCGATGCCGCGCTCTCACTCGTGATCGACGTCTTTCTGGTCATCCCGGGTCTGCCGCTGCTGGTGGTGATGGGCGCTTACCTTGGCGGTGGGCAGCTCGAGGTCTCCCTCGTGCTCGCTTTGACCGGCTGGGCATGGACGGCGCGGGTGCTGCGGGCCGAAACGCTGGCCTTGCGAACCCGCGACTTCGTGCTCGCGGCCGAGGCGCTGGGGGAATCGCGCGCTTACATCGCGATCTTCGAGCTGTTGCCGAATCTCTGGCCACTCGCCGCCTCCTGCCTGGCGGGCGCCGTGACCTACGCGCTGGGGGCGTTGGTCGGTCTGGAATTTCTCGGCCTTTTGCCCGTCGACCGGGTCAGCTGGGGAACGATGCTCTACTGGGCCCGCAACGACGCCGCGTTGATAACCGGTTCCTGGTGGACCTTCGTCCCCGCGGGGCTGGCCATCGGTTTTCTGGGATCGGCGCTGGCGGTTCTCGCCAGCGCCGCCGACGAGATCGGCAACCCGCGGCTGCGCATCGGCAGGGAGTACCGCCTGCGGGCTGGACGCCCGGCCAACGCGGGGGCGGCAACCGTCGTTCTGGAGGGCAAGGGCAGCCCCGCAAGTGCGGGCAGCGCCGGCACCGCCGGATCGTCAGGCCACGGATGAATCAGCCGGTCTTCGCCCTCGAGGATCTCACGGTCGATTACCTGCGTCCGGGCGGTGACGTGCGCGCGCTCGATGGCGTCTCGTTCGCGATCGCCGCCGGCGAGATCGTCGGGCTCTGTGGGGAATCCGGCAGCGGCAAGTCGACCTTGGCACTGGCATTGCCGCGCCTCTTGCCGCCGCCCGCGGTCATCGTGCGTGGTCGCGCCCGGCTCGGGCAAGACGATCTCTTCGCCGCTGACGAGGCCGCTTTGCGAAACCTGCGCGGACGTCGCATCGGCCTGGTTCCCCAGAGCGGTATGAACGCTCTGAATCCCGTGATCTCGGTCGAGCGGCAGATCGCCCTGTCGCTGCGCGCTCATGGGCGCAGGGCCAACGCCGTCGAGATCGCCGATCTGTTGCGCGCGGTCGGGCTCACTCAGGCCGATGGTCGGGCCTACCCCCATCAACTTTCCGGCGGGATGCGGCGGCGGGCCGCCTGTGCAATCGCGCTCGGGCCCCGGCCTGCGTTGCTCGTCCTCGACGAGGCGACGGCGGGCCTCGACGCGATCGTCGCGCGGCAGCTGGGCGAGACATTGCGAGACCTCGCCCGCCGGCTCGGTGTCTCGGTGCTCTTCATCAGCCACGATCTTCCTCTGACGCTCTCGCTGGCCGATCGAGTCGGCGTGCTTCACGGCGGGCGGTTGGTCGAGATGGGGCCGACCCCGGCAGTCGCCGCGCGCCCCGAACATCCCTATACGGCCAGCTTGCTCGGCGCCTTTCTCGACCCGCACATGCGCGCGAGAACCGCACCGGCGCCGGCTCTTTCCCCGCCGCCCCGCTCGCCCGCGCCGCCTCTGCTCTCCCTGCACGGAGTGAACAAGACCTATACGACCGGCCTCTTGTGGCGTCGGAGGCACGTGCAGGCTCTGCGCGAGGTTTCGCTGGAGGTCGGGGTCGGCGAGATCGTCGCCTTGTGCGGCGCCTCGGGCTCGGGCAAGAGCACCCTCGCTCGTCTGGCGGTTCGGCTCGAGCGAGCCACCTCGGGTGAGCTGCGATGGGGCGGCCAGGCGCTGGACCGGCCCCCACAGCAGCCTTCTTTGAGGTTTCGCGCCGATGTGCAGATCATCTTTCAGGATCCCTTTGCCTCGTTGAACCCGGCGCGACGGATCTTCCATCACGTGGCGCGCCCACTGTTGCGTCTGGGACAGTTGCGCGGTGACGGCGTCAGGAAAGCCGTTCACCGATTGCTCGAGAGCGTCGAGCTCACGCCGGCCACGAGGTTCGTCGAACGCTTCCCTCACGAGCTTTCGGGGGGGCAGCGGCAGCGTGTGGCGATCGCGAGAGCCATCGCGACGGATCCGCGTCTGCTGATCGCCGACGAGCCGACGAGTCTGCTGGACGCTTCCCTCCGTGGCGAGCTGCTGGGATTGCTCTGCCGACACGTCCGCTCGCAACGGCGGGGGCTGTTGTTGATCACGCATGATCTCGGTGTCGCGCGGGCCACTGCCGATCGTATCGTCGTGCTGGAGGCCGGCCGCGTGGTCGAAGTCGGTCCGGTGGCTGATGTGCTCGACCGGCCAGCTCACGCTCATACCGCTGCGCTGCTGGCGGCCTTGCCGAGACCGAGCGAGCTTGGCAGAACGACCTCATGACCGAGATCGATTCGCCGTTTCGCCAGGTCGGGGGCCGTGCCGTCGTCGAGCGGCTGGCAGCGCGGTTCTATGAAGTGATGGAGCGTGACGAGCCGGCGCTGGCAGCGGTTCATCGTCAGGCGCCGGACGGCGAGGGCGAGGGCATTCACCCCGAGGTGAAGCGTCGCTTCGCCTTGTTCCTGGTGGGATGGCTGGGCGGGCCTCAGGAATACATCGAGGCGCACGGACATCCGCGCCTGCGCATGCGCCACGCCCGGGTGGCGGTCGGGATCGAACACCGGGACGCCTGGTTGCGCTGCATGAAGACCGCCCTCGACGACTGTGGCATTGCCGGGCCGGTTCGCGCCTTTCTCGACCAGCGCTTCACTGAGGTCGCCGACTTCCTCCGCAACACGGAGAGTGAGGCTTAGCCGTAGCTGGCTGCGGTCAGTCGTAGCTGGCTACGGTCAGTCATAGCTGGCCGACAGGCCCGCCCAGACGCCGAACGCGGTCAACGACATCGAACGGCGCATGTCCTCGGGCCACGCGATGGACGTTCGGACAGCAGCCCCGAGGCCCCAGGTCTCTGCCATCGGCCATTCCTTGGCGACGCCGAAAGCCAGGGCCGGACCGAAGTTGGAGCCACTCACCAACCGGGACGTCGATCGGTCGACGAAACGGACCTTGGTCAGCAGCAGACCTCCGGTCAAGCTGGCGCCGACCGTTGGCACGAAGTAGATGGCGGAGGCGCCGACCGAGAGCGTGGTGAAGGTGGTGTCAGCCGCCGGATGCGCGATCCCGTCGCCGTCGACCGAGGGAGCGATCACGGTTGCGCCGGAAACTTCGCCCGCGAAGACGATGTCCGGGCCGACCCAAAGTCCGGCCGAGAGCCCGAGTCCGAGCCCCCAGCCGCTGACCGAGGACGTGCCGCGTTTGGTAACGACGCTCGCGTGGCTGAGCAGGGGACCGGCCACCGCGCGCAAGAAGAGCCCTCGCCCGGCGCCCCCTGCGACCGTGGTGGAGTCGATCATGGCCGCGATCTCGTCGTTGCTGAGTCGGCCCGCCCAGGAGGCCGTTGGCCCATCGACGCCGGCCCAACGCTCGGTCGCTGGATCGCCAGGCAGGGCCAAGGGGGTCGGCTGGGTGTCGCCCGCCTCAGGGGGAGAGTCGGAGAGGATGGGCGCCTGGAGTGTCGCCAGTCCCGACGGCCCCGGCACCGCGCTTTCGCTCCCGGTTTGCGGCTCGCGCGAGGACGGCCGGGGCATCACCAGCTCTCCGCCGGCGACGATATCGGTGGGGGGGCCTTTCGGAATGGAGACCTCGATGGTCATGGGGAGCAGGGGCGGGGCGGCCCCGCGACCTTTCTGGCGGTGGTAGGGCCGGAATTGCGAAGCGGGTACCACCGGCCTGCGAATGGGACGCAGATCCCTCCAGCGCGGCGAGGGGGCAGGCGCCGAAGCGGCAGGCGGCAAAGCGGGCGAACTCGCTGCAGTCGGTGAGGCTCGTTCGCCCTGCGCGTGCGCAGTCAGCCCGCCCGACGCGGTGAGAGCCAACAGGAAGATGAGCGAGGAGCGGTTCATGGCGAGTCGGGTTGCGGCCATGCAACGCGGGAAGGCAGGATGGACAGACGAGACCTCCCTTGCCGTATCGCGGGCCCGAGCCGGGCAACCCGCTCGGGTATCGGCGCGCTTTCGCCGAAGTTGCTTGCCGGAACCGCTCGAGCGCCTGAGACCGGTTTCGTTGGCTTTGCGAAAAGGGCGAAAAGTGTGACATACGTGTGGGCGTTTTCCTGCGAACGTGCCGTTCAGCGCGTTCCCCTCAAGACGGTGTTTTCGGTAACCACGATGAATCAGGCACGTTGCGGCGGATGGCCGCGCCGAGCGAAGCCAACGGGCGCGCCGGTGATCGCCTAAGGAAGGGGCGCGTGAGGCACTACGAGGAGACTCTTCAGCGAGACATCGAGCGGATCCGCGCAAAGGTGCGCGAGATGGCCGGCCTGGCCGAGAGCTCGTTGCGCAGTTGTATGAAGGCGCTGGTTGGCCGCAATCGGCAGCTGGCCTATTCCGTCATCGTGCGGGATCAGCGGATCGACGAGCTCGAGAAGGAGATCGATCGGCTCTGCCTCGAGTTCATCGTGCGCCAGCAGCCAGTGGCCGGAACGCTTCGTTTCGCCTACGCCGCCATCAAGATCAATTCCGAGCTAGAGCGCGTCGGTGACTACGCCGAGAGCATGGCGCGCCAGATCCTCGCCCTCTCGGGCATGGAGTTCGAGTTCCCGGCGGATCGCTTCGCCGAGATCGCTGGCAGTGCGACGCCGATGCTTCACCAGGCCATCGAGGCGTTCCTGACCCAGGACGTGGCGCTCGCGAAAAAGGCCATGGAGGCCGAAGAGGCGGTGGATCGGCTAAGGCATCAGCTCAATGCCGAGCTGGTGCAGCTGCAGCAGGGAGGGCGGTTGCCGCTCGCGGCGCTGTCGCCCTTGATGACCATCGTCAACCGCTTCGAACGGGTCGGCGATCAGGCCAAGAGCATCAGTCAGGAAGTCCTCTACATGTGCACGGGGGAGTACCTCAAGCACACCGGCAGCGACGTCTTCCGATTGCTCTTCGTCGACGAGCACAACTCGTGCCGCAGTCAGATGGCCGAGGCGATCGGCAACTCGCTGAATCAGCCCAAGTTCATTTTCACCAGCGCGGGCCTCGAACGTCGACCGATCGACTCGATGACGTTGACGTTTCTGCGGGAGAAGGGGCTGGACATTTCGCGCCAGACTTCAAAAGGCATCGACCAGATCCCACATCTGGACCACTACCAGATCATCGTTGCCCTCGCGAAACAGGCTGAATCCGTCTTTCCGCCTCCTCCCACCAAGGCGGTCTGTCTCGACTGGAGCTTGCGCGACCCGTCGACAGTGAAGGGGACGGCCGAAGAGATCCGGCTGGCGTACCAAGAAGCATTCGACTATCTCCAGGCGCACATCCAGGACCTGGTCGAGGCGGTGTTGGGCGACTCGGTGGAGTGACAGAGACGCACGACTCGAAACCGGAAAAAACAGACGCTTCTCGGCTTTCCGTTTCGAGCTGAACGACCGCTGCCGAACCTTCCCATAGCAAGGAACATCCTCATGAAAACCGCCTGCGCTCATCTTGGTCTCGCGCTGCTTCTGGTCAGCAGCGCTGCTTGTAAGAAGAAGGACGCGTCCTCCACCGGTGCGACGGGCGCCAAGGCGTCCTCCATCCAGAACATCGGTTCGGACACGATGGTCAACCTCGCCCAGGCCTGGGCCGAGGAGTACTCCAAGGTGGAACCGTCGGTCTCGGTCGAGGTCTCGGGCGGTGGCTCGGGCGTTGGTGTGGCCGCACTCATCAACGGCACGGCCGAGCTTGCCAACTCGAGCCGCAAGCTCGAGCCCGAAGAGGTCGAGAAGGCCAAGCAGGGTGGCCACGAGCCCAAGGAGTTCCTGGTCGGCTTCGATGGCCTCGCGATCTTCGTTCACAAGGACAACCCGATCACCGAGATCACGATGGAGGATCTCGGCGAGATCTATCGTGAGGGCGGCAAGATCGACAAGTGGTCGGCCCTCGGCGTGAAAGACATCCCCGGTGGCAAGGGCGACGACATCATCCGCGTGAGCCGCCAGAACAACAGCGGCACCTACGCCTATTTCCGCGAGACGGTCGTTGGCAAGAAGAGCGACTTCAAGGCCGGGTCGATGGATATGAACGGGTCCAAGGATGTGGTCGAGCTGGTCGGCAAGACGCCGGGCTCCATCGGCTACAGCGGCCTTGGTTACGCCACGCCGGCGGTCAAGGTGGTCAAGGTCTCGAAGAAGAAGGGGGATGTCGCCATCCTCCCGAGCGTCGCCACCGTGCTCGACAAGACCTATCCCATCGCGCGTCCGATGTTCATGTACAGCTCGGGTGAGCCGGCTCCGCACATCAAGAAGTACCTCGATTGGATCCTCTCGCCGGCCGGCCAGAAGATCGTCGAGTCGACCGGCTACGTCCCGTTGCCCAAGTGATTGGAGACGCATTCGTGGATGGCGACGCCACCCGCCTGCCGAGCAAAGTGGACCCCGCTGGCGTAAAGCAATCGGTCGTCGCCGCGCCGTCGTCCGGCGCGGCTGTACGATTTACGATGCGACGGTCCCGGTGGGCGCTGGTCGGTGAGCGCCTCCTGGAAGCGGTGATTCGCTTCTGTGGGTTGTCGGCCATCCTCTTCGTGTTCGGCATCTTCTTCTTCGTCGTGCGCGAGGGCATCGGCCTGCTGTTTGGCGGCCTCGACATCGGAAAGTTCCTCTTTTCGACCGAGTGGTACCCGACCTCGCATAGCAATGTCCGCTACGGCGTGCTGGCTCTCTTCGTCGGCACCGCCAGCGTGACCCTGCTGGCGATGGCGATCGCAGTGCCCTTTGGACTCGGCTCGGCCATCTTCGTCTCCGAGTTCTGCAGCAAGCGAGTCAAGGAGACGCTGAAGATCGTCATCGAGCTGCTGGCGGCGATCCCATCCGTGGTCTGGGGATTCATTGGTATCTCGGTGATGAACCCGGTCATCCAGCAGGTCTTTCACGTGCAGGTCGGCCTCAACGTCTTCAACGGCGCCATCTTGCTGGCCTTGATGAGCGTGCCGATCATGGTGAGCATCGGCGAGGACGCGCTCAAGGCGGTGCCCGACTCGTATCGCGAGGCCGCGCTCGCGCTGGGGGCCACGCGTTGGCAGACGGTCTATCGCGTGCTTTTGCCAGCCGCGAAGAACGGCCTGCTGGCGGCGGTCTTGCTGGGCATCGGGCGCGCCGTCGGCGAGACGATGGCCGTGCTCATGGCCACCGGCCACGCGGTCAACATTCCCGGGAGCATCTTCGAACCGGTGCGCACGCTGACCGCGACCATCGCGGCCGAGCTCGGCGAAGCGTCGGTGGGGTCGCCCCACTACCAGGTCTTGTTCATCATCGGCATCCTGCTCTTTTCCATCACCTTCGCGGTCAACCTGGCCGCCGACCTGGTGGTCAAGGGG
>JANNNO010000142.1:0-15784 GCA_031398585.1 Myxococcales bacterium
CGGTAGATGGCGATGTGCTCGGCGCGCTTCCAGAACGGCACTTCGAGATGGAGAAAGATCCCCTCGACCTGGGCAGTGCGGTTCACGATGCGCCACAGCCCGGGGTCGACTTTGCGCACGAGTGCGCGCAGGTTGAGGTACCGCCACATCGGCACCTTGATCGCGTACTCGACGCCGAGGCGATCGCAGCGCGAAACCGCGTTTTCCTGTCCTCACTGGAAGTGGCCTTTCGGTCGGTGACCACTTGCAATGCTTTTCAGCTTGTCACGCGTCCGCGGAATGTCCCTTTGGGGTTAGTGAGCATCACGTGCTCGGCGTTGCAGATTCGTAGCCCGCCGGTGCATGTCCCACCTTAGATTCTCCCGGCTTTGCTGAGATCACCAAGAAAGCGGAACGGACCACCCATACAAGCGTTGCAGCTGCCGGCCCGCAGCTGAACGCCAGTGTCGTTGGGCAGACGAGGCGAGGTGTCATGAAGAGCAGGAATCGCACGAAGCGCGCAGATAGCGGCGCCACTGGCGCGGAGGATTGGAGCAAGATACCGAGTACAACGCTCCAGGCGTTCCTCAACGACGGCGGACGCTATTCTCTGACAGAGATCACTGTCTATCGGGACGGGAAGATCCTTGACGGGTCCGGAGATCGCGTCGACCTCGCCGGCTTCAAGAGAAACGTCGCCAAAGGCTGGATTCGAACGACCCTGCCAGAGGGAGCGACCCTCACGCTGTTGCCTCTCGCACGCCTCACGGCCAAGGAGGTACGCTGTGGTGTTCTCGAGGCAGAGTTCGTCAAGCAAGTCGTCGATGAGATCGCAAAACTCAACGGAAGGCCTACGACATTGGCCAAGTGTCGCCTGGCGTATGAGCGCTTCAACGCCAATCCGACCAGAGCGGCTCGCGCGGCACTTCGAAAGGCCTACGAAGCCATACCGCAGCACCGACGTCGGTACGTGCTCGGCGACATGGACCTGAAGGACGTGCCCATTCGTATGATCGTCTACGGGGACCAGGAAATCGAGAACTGGAGTCATCGAACGCTTGGTCGCGCTATGGGCATGAATCCGCTCCCGACCATCCAAGTGAAGCAGGTCCTGAACGGCAAGACACGCCAGAAGAGATCCGTTCGGCGCTCGCGGCAGCCGCCCAACCAGGGCGTTGCAGCGGCCGATCACCTCCCTCGCCCCGCCCGGTCAGCTGCTCGCCGCTGAACGCCACGATCGTTGGGCGGACGCACACACTCGTGGATCTGATGCCCGACTCCGGGAGTTTGCCGGGCAGCTACATGGGTGTATACTTAGGCGTATGCCGCGGATGCAAGTCTATCTCCCCACCGAACTCTACGAGTTGGTGAAGGAGCGCGGCCTGCCGGCGTCCGAGCTGCTGCAGGAGGCCGTTCGTGCCGAGCTGCGACGGCGAGAACTGATGGCGGCCAGCGAAAAGTACACCACCGAGCTTCGGACTCAGGTCGGAGCGCCAACATCGGCGCAGCGGGCGCGTGCGACTGAGGTTGCCAAACGAGTCGTCGGGCGTTCCCACCGTCACCGTAAGGCCGGTTAGTTTCGTGTTGGTTCTCGATTCCGGGGGAGTCACTCGCCTGGCCAAGCGCTCTCGGGAAGCGCTCGCTCTGATCCTCGCGTTGCGGGAAGAGGGGCTTTGGCCGCCCCGGGTGCCGTCCGTCGTCTTGGTCGAATGCCTCCAAGGCCACGCGGGGCGCGACGCTAACGAAAACAGGTTCCTGAAGACCTGCGAGATCGCGCAAGTCGTCCCAGAGTCGGTTGCCCGGCGCGCGGCTTTATTGCGTCGTCTTGCTCGGCGCGGTTCGGCAGTCGATGCGCTTGTCGTAGCGTTCGCCGAACCGGGCGGAACCGTCCTGACATCCGATCCGGGTGATCTCGAAGCATTGGCGAGCCACGCCGTCGACGTCGTCATCGAGCGCGTTTGAGTCGCGGACGGCGCGGAAGTTTTCTTTGCGAAGCTTGTCTGAAACACCGTCGATCTATCGTCAGCAAGCGTCCGTTTGACACCGTCGCAATGGTCGAGAAACTACCGAGCGGGTTCCTGGCGCTCGGTGATGCGGTACCAGTCGACCCGCCTGGTCACCGCCATGATTCCCGCCAGGATCCCGAACAGCAAGATTGCGCCGAGGAGCAGCGCCATGTCCTCTGACTGCAGCAGGATGTACAGGGCGCCGTACAGCAACGCCAGCAGCCCGGCGAAACCGGCCCCGCGGCCGAGACTCTTGAGCACGTAGCTAACGTAGAACCCAAGCAGGGTCACACAGGCGGCGCTGGCGATCACGTAGGCCAGGGGAAAGGCCATGTGCTCAGAAAGAGCGACCAGCAAGAGGAAGAACATCGCCAGGGCGACGCCGACCAGCGCGTACTGGATGGGATGGATGGCCAGGCGCTTGAGCAGCTCGAAGAGGTAGAAAATGACGAAGGTGAACAGCACGAAGAGAAATCCGTACTTTGCTGAGCGTTCGGTCTGAAGGTAGATGTCGACCGGCTGGATGAAGGCCACGCCCAACGTCTTGGCCATGAGCTCGGGGCATTCCTCGTTCGCGCAACGGCGCAGCGCCTGCTCGACGTCGCTGGCCAGATGGGTCGTCCGCCAAGTCGCCTGGAACCCGCTGGCATCGACGGTCCGCGAATCGGGCAGGAACTGACCCATGAAGCTCGGGTGCGGCCAGGGGGCAGCGATGGTCACGGCCGTCTCCTTGCCGACGGGAACCAACTCGAACGTCTCGGCGCCCTGCAAGCGCAGGTCGATGGAGAAGCTGTGGCGGCCGCTGGTGAGCGCGGTCTTGCTCCCCGCCTCACCCAGCGGCGCGTGCACGCCACTCTTGATCAACGCTTGCTCGGTGCCTGCCTTGAACTCGTGCCCGCGGTCATCCCAGCGCACGGCCGGCGTCCCCTTGACGCCGCGGGGATCGCTCACGCCGAGGACCAAGTAGGCCGCGCCCCATTCCAGCGAGACCGTGTCCTCGTCCTCCGGCACGCCCAGGTTCGCCGGCAGGGAGAACGTGCCGCTCAGCACATTCTTGCTGTCGTAGAGCAACGCCGCATAGATTCCGCGGTAACGACGTTCGGTGGTGGCGCCGGTGGTGACCGTCAGCGTCTCGGGGAGAAAGTGGGCATGGCTGTCGACAGTGCGCACCGACGTGGTTTGCTTTCCGTCGGCGTTGACGACGGTTTCGCGGACTTTCTTGCGGTAGGGGACCACCAGGATCGGCCCGACCAGCTTCTGCGTGGTGACGCCGCTCTTCTGGATGTTGGTGACCACGCCATCCCGCAGGGCCATCCGCTCGCGCACCACCTCGCGGATGGCGCCCAGAGGCAGGGTCAGAACAATCGCCAGGAAGACGGTGAAGGCGGTTTTGATGGCTAGGCTGCGGGTCATGTTCGAGCTCCTTGCTGGCTAGACACGACCCAAGCTACCCGCCCTCCGTGAAGCCACGAGGAAGGCCCGATGAATTCTCGATGAATTTCGGGTGAAGGAGAGGCTCAGGACGGCGCCGGCAGGGAGAACGTCGCCACCACGCCCTCTTGGGGGTGGTTCTCGACGCGGATCTCGCCGCCGTGAAGGGCGGCGACCTCCTTGACGAAGGACAGCCCCAGGCCGGTGCTCTTCTTGTCGGTGTCCGGGCGGGGGAGCGAGTAGAAGCGCTCGAACAGGCGGCCCTCGGCGAACGCCGGGATGCGGCTGCCGCTGTTGTGAATGCGCACCAGACGGCGGCCAGGCTCCGACTCGCTTTCGATACGCAGCGAGCTCCCGCGCGGCGCGAACGCGATGGCGTTGTCGAGGAGGTTGCTCACCGCCTGCCGGAGCAAGAACAGGTCGCCCTGCACCACCACCGGCTTCTGGGCGCGGTTGTCGACGGTGAGCTGCCGCGCCTGCACCAGCGACGACTTCGAGTCGAGCAGCTCGTCGGTGACGGCCCGCAGGTCCACGGGCACGCGCGCCTCCAACGCCTGTCGCCGCTCAACCATCGCCAGATCCAACAGGCGATCGATCACCTGCTGCAGCCGATCGACCTCGCCGCGGATGTTCGAGAGAAAGCGGGCCCGCTCGGCCGCCGGCATCTGCTCATCCAGCAACTCCGCCGCCCCCCGGATGGCGGCCAGCGGGCTCTTCAGCTCGTGGGTCAGCGCATGAACGTAGTCCTCGACATAGCTCTTGCCGTCGAGCTCGGCGCGCATCCGCGACATCGCCTCGCCCAGGGTCGCCAGCTCGCCTCGCAAGCGCGGAGCATTCACCCGCCGCCCGTCGGTCAGGTCACGTGCATAGGCCACCAACGCCCGGACCGACCCGGACAGCCAGACCGAAAAGCCCACCCCCACTGCCAGCGAGAGCAACCCCAGGAGGATCCCGGCGCGCGCCAGTTTGCGCCGCCCCATTTCGATGAACGGCTGCATGCTGAGGTTGGGCTTACCTACGGTCACCACGCCGATGATCCGCTCGCCATCCTTCACCGCCGCCGCTACGTACATAACGCTGGTCAGCTCGTTGTCGGGATCCTGCCGCGTACTGCGCGCGCCGTACTGGCCTCGCAAGGTCAGATACACGTCGTTCCACCGGGAGTAGTCGCGACCCGAATCCTTACCGTCCGAATCGTAAAGAACGATGCCGCGTTCGTCGGTGACGTAGATGCGGTGGTTGACCCCTTCCTTCAAGACACCGCTGATGCGCGCGTCCACCTTGCGGCGGGCGTAAGCATCGACCGCCGCCTTCCAGCGGCCGCTGTCGATGGTGCGGTCCTTGACCTCGTCCTTGACCAACTCGGCCAGCAGGTTGGCGGTGTCTACCAGGGTCTCCTCGGTGGACTGGCGCACGCCCGGCTTCAGCTCGGTCATGAAGATGTTGACCATGAAGTAGGCGCCCAGACCCACGATCAGGAAGTACCCAAGGAAGATCCGCAGGCCGAAGGTCATGGTCGCGCGTCTCTCACGGCTTGAGGCTGTAGCCGAGACCGCGATGGGTTTCGATGGGATCGGGCTCCGAGGCGATCTCGCGCAGCTTGGCCCGGATGGCCTTGATATGGGCATCGACCGTGCGCTCGAGGCTCGTCTCGGCCGAGCCCCACACCTGCTCGAGCAGCTGGGCGCGCGAGAAGACCCGCTCCGGGTGCGCGATCAAAAACTGCAACAGCAGATATTCGTATCGCGTGAGGTCGAGCGGCCCACCTGCGAAGGTGATCTTGGCGCGCGCCACATCGATCACCAGCCGCCCGCACGACGTGATGAGTGCGGGCTGAGGCGAGGTCGCGGGCCGGGTTCGCTTGAGGATCGCCTTGACGCGAGCCACGAGCTCCCGGGGACTGAAGGGCTTGACCACGTAGTCGTCAGCCCCGATCTCGAGGCCCACGACCTTGTCGATCTCGGTGGCGCGCGAGGTGAGAAAGACCACCGGCACCTGGGAAAACGAGCGGATCTCCTTGCAGAACTCGATGCCGCTGCCGTCGGGCAGGCCGATGTCGAGGAGCACCAGATCCACGGGCCGCTGCCGCAACAGCGCGAGGGCTTCCTGGCCCAACCTCGTCCAGAGAGGCTCGAACCCCTCGGTCTTGAGCACGTAGACAACATTGTCGGCGATGGACGATTCGTCCTCCACGAGCAAGACCGTCGCCGGCACCCCCGGAGGGTATCACGCACCTGGGGCTCAGGCTCCGAGTGAACCCTGCTGAGCGTCTCGACTTCATCGACGATGACCACGTCGATGACCATCGGCGCAGACGGACGCTGAACATTCGGAAAGCGAATGCCTCCAAGGCCACGCGGGGCGCGACGCCAACAAAAACAGGTTCCTGAAGACCTGCGAGATCGCGCAAGTCGTGGCGACTCGTTGCCGGCCGCTTCCAGCGCCTCTGATGACCACGCTGACCATCTTGGGTCGGCGGTGGCTACGTGAGAAGCACGTTGCTGTCGACAAGCGTGGTCTTCATCCCGACTTCCGCATGAGAGCCATGATCAACCTCGAACTCGACCTCCGTATGCGGCAGGATCCCCAACTTCTCACGAGCCTCGATCGGAATGGTCACCTGGCCCTTCGACGTGACTCGCATGGTATTGCTCCTACCAGTCATACTCCGCTTCCGAGCGGATACGCGGTAACCTGGTCCCTCGGTCGTTCACCGCAGAACACGACGGGGCATTGAACGCGTTGGAGAAGCGCCGACTAGAGCCTCGGGCGCGCCGCTCACCAGAATGGTATACTTTTGGTTATGGCTCGACCCAAGGCAGCCGGTCAGGAAGACGGCCCAGTAGCACGTACCATCCGATTTCCAGAGGGGCTGCGGAGTCGGATCGCGGCTGACGCCGACCGATGCGGCAGGAGCTTCGAAGGGCAAGCGATCGCGATACTTCGACGTCACTACGGTGAGGATGTTGACATCGCTCCGGCGCCTTCTGAGATTCTTGGGCTGGCCGCCGCCAGTCTGGCCGGCGTCTCCGAACGCGAAATGGGTCGCTTGACCCGTAGGCTCCGCGAAAGCGAATCGGAATAGACGTGCATTCGGGGCCGGTCCTACTCGACACCGATACCCTTTCCGAACTCTGTCGCGGAAACCAGCGCGTCGTGCGCAGGGCGCGTTCTTACCTGGAAGCCCATGGACGCTTGACGACGTCCGCCGTGACTGTCTTCGAGCGGCTTCGTGGATACGAGCGGGCGATTCAGCAAGGCAACGCCTTCGATAGGCAGCTGCAGTCCTTCCGAGCTCTCATTGCCGCGTGTGTCGTTCTACCGTTTGACAATGAGGCCGCCGGCATCGCTGCCAGTATCTGGGGTCGCGCGGTCCGGGCGCTTCGACAACAACTCGGCGACATCCTGATCGCTTCGGTGGCCATTTCACGGCAGCTGCCTCTCGTCACACGAAATCGCCGAGACTTCGAAGCCCTTGCCAAGGCAGGAGGTTTCGAGCTGCATCTCATCGACTGGACTCGAGCCGAAGCCAAGAGAAGCAGATGACTTCAGGCCGAGCCCCGCAGGCGCCGTCGCAGTTTCTATTGCGCGCGGACCGGCCCCTCGTGTGGGCCCCTCCGAAAATTCCGCGCATCCTGAGTCGAGCGGCTCGTAGACTGTGCTCCCTATGGAATCGTCGCGGCCAGCTTGGGGCTGCCTGGATGCCCGGGAGATGCAAGGAGCGGCGGCTGGCCATGCCGTCGATCCGGCCATCCGGAAGCATCTGGCCGGCTGCGGGGATTGCAGTGGGGCGGTGCGCGAGCTGCGCGGGGCGATTGGGCAACCGACGGACTTTCACGACGGACGTCGCCGCCGATCGTTGCTGGCTCGCCCGGGGGTCTGGCTGCTGCTGTTGCTGCTGGGAGGGCTGGGGTATGGGTTCTGGAAGTGGGATCGAAGCAAGGCGCCGCCGCCGGCCGCTTTGCCGACCACCGCCGTGGCTCAGCCGGTCGCGGCGCCACCGCCGCGTCCCAAAGTGCGCCGCCCACGACCGCCCCGCGCCGCCGCAACCGCCGTTCCCGACACCCGGAGCAGCAACAACGCGGTCGTCGATGTGATCCGCAAGAACCAGACAGGAGTGCGAATGTGTTACGAGCGGGCGCTAAAGCGCGAGCCGCAACTGTTCGTGCCTCGGCTCGACGTGCGGCTGAACATCAGTGCCGCTGGCCTGGTTGACCAGGTGTCGCTCGGTGCCCTCACGGACAGGGCAGCGCTTTCCAACTGCATCCGGAATACCATTCAACGCTGGAAGTTTCCGCCCGCGAACGAGGGCTACGAGACGAAGTTCTCGCTGCATCTGCACCCGGGCGAATGAGCGCGATCCCGTAGGCGTGACTCGCCTTCGGATCGAGATTCGTGCGCTTCGCAACGATCTCGAGCGCGTGGCCATCGCGCTGTAGGTTCCGGGCTCAAGCTCGCCCGCGAAAGCGCCGACCATCATCCTGCGTTACGCCGTTTGAGCACAGCTCACACGCGCAGGAGCCCAATCGATGATCACCTCGCCGCCGCTTCGGGCGTCGTTTGCCCTGATGGTCTCATGTCTCTTGATAGGCGCTTGCAGCGACAGTGGCGGAGCCCGCTCACGCACCGATGGTCCTGCAACCAGTGCAGACGGTGGCCAGAGTCCCGACAGCGGCGATGTCGCGCCTCTGACGTGCTCACCGGGTGAATTCAGTAGCGGCGCTGGCCAGGCCCGCAGCTGTCTTTCGTGCCCGGCCGGGACGTTCTCGACGGTGGCCAACGCGACTGAATGCAAACCCTGGACGGACTGCCCGCCCGGGCAAGTCGTGGCCCATAACGGAAGCGCCACCGCAGACCGCACCTGCAGCGCGTGCCCACATGGCGAATACAGCGCTATCACCAACGCGACCGCGTGCAGCGCCTGGATGGTCTGTGCACCCGGGACGTTCGTCGGCACCTCCCCCACGGCGCAAAGCGATGGCGCCTGCGTCCCTTGTCAAAGCGGCCACTTCAGCACCACACAAAATGCCGAAGCGTGCACCCGATGGCAGGACTGCGCCCCCGGCCAACACGTCAGCAGCATGCCGACGACCTCCAACGATCGTGTGTGCCAAGTATGCCCGTCGGCGACCTACACTTCGCAGGCCAACCAGGCGCTCTGCTTGCCACAGAACGCGTGCGCGGCCGGGACCGAGCAGACCGCGCCGGCCACCGCCACGCGAGACGCCGTTTGCGTGGCCTGCCCCGCGGGCACCCACTGCGCCGGGGGCGCGGCTCCCAAGCAGGCATGTGCCGGAGACAACTGGGACGACGACGGGAGCGCTGCCACCCCCTGCGTGGCGAAGACCACCTGCGGGCCGGGGTTCTACGTGACGGGTACGGGAACGGCCACCACCGATCGCACGTGCTCTCCCTGCGCCGCGGGAACGTTCAGCGCAGGCAACAACGCCGGGACCTGCAGCCCGTGGAGCACATGCCCCGTGGGTTCGTCGATCACGAGCGGCGCAAGCGCCACCGCGGACCGCGCGTGTAGCACCTGCCCCGCAGGCCAGTTCAGCGCCACGATGAATGCCACCGCGTGCACGGCGTGGTCGGATTGCGCGCCCGGCACCTTCGTTTCGGCCCTGCCGACCAAGGAGGTCGATCGGTCGTGCACGGCGTGCGCAGCCGGCACGTTCAGCGCGACTGCGAACGCAAGCAGCTGCACCACCATGGCTACCTGCAATCCCGGCCAGTACATGAGCACGGTGGGCGCGCCGGGGAGGGACCGTGTCTGCAGCGCATGTCCCGCCGGTACCGTCACCCTCGTCTCGAACGTGGTGGCCTGCCAACCGGTGGCGCAGACCCTTGCCGCCGGAAGAGATCACACATGCGCCGTGCGGGCGGGCGCGGTTCGTTGCTGGGGGGCCGGCTACCTCGGCTACCCTGGCCAGTCGGTCATCGGCGATGACGAGCTACCATCCAGCGTCGGCGATATCCAGGTGGGCGGCGTCGTGGAAGCTGTGGCCGCCGGTAGCTTTCATACCTGCGCGCTGCTCTCGGGCGGCAAGGTGCGCTGCTGGGGTGACAACGGGCGGGGCCCCTTGGGCTACGGCAGCGGCGTCAGGATTGGGGACGACGAGACGCCTGCCAGCGCGGGCGACGTCGACGTCGGTGCCACGGTCACCCAACTCGTCGGCGGCCTTTACCATACGTGCGCCACGATCGCGGGCGGCCACGTGCGCTGCTGGGGTGACAACGGCAGTGGCCAACTTGGCTACGGCCACACCAACAGAATCGGTGACAACGAGGTACCCGCCAGCGCGGGCAACGTGAATGTCGGCGGCACCGTCGTGCAGTTCGCAGCCGGGCATGAACACACCTGCGCCGTTCTCTCGGGCGGACAGGTGCGCTGATGGGGCGAGAACGGCAGCGGCCAGCTCGGTTACGGCCACACCAACAGAGTCGGCGACAACGAGACTCCTGCCAGTGCGGGCGACGTCGACGTGGGCGGCGCCGTCGTGCAGCTGGCCGCCGGGGCCGGCCACACCTGCGCTCTACTCGCGACTGGCAAAGTGCGCTGCTGGGGCAGGAACGAGAGCGGCCAACTCGGCTACGGCAACGTCACGAAGATCGGCGACAACGAACCCCCCGCCAGCGCGGGCGACGTAGACGTTGGCGGCCCCGTCGCCAAGATCACCGCCGGCGAGGTTCACACGTGTGCCCTGCTCGCGGACGGAAACGTGCGCTGTTGGGGATGGAACTACCACGGCGCCCTCGGCCTCGGTAACCGAGAGAACGTCGGCGACAACGAGACCCCCGCCAGCGCAGGCAACGCGGCGATCGGAGGCACGGTGATGGACATCGCCGCTGGTATAGGCGGCTTGCACACTTGCGTGCGGCTAACCGACGGCCATGTGCGCTGCTGGGGCATGGGCGGCTCTGCCCAACTCGGCTACGGTAACAAGAACGTCATTGGCGACGACGAGACGCCCGCGAGCGCAGGCAACGTCAACTGGTAGCCCCGCCTTCGCAGCGATTCAACCGACGCGTACGAGGTCACAAGCGGCGCCCCATCCGATCCCAGTGCAGTCCGCCGTCGGGACGACTCGACCACCAGATCCAGAGCGTACGAGCGAGCAACCAGATAGATCGGTGGGAGCCGCCTTCACCTCGAGTCTTGGTGTTCCGCGCGAAGAGGGTCGTCCCGTGCTCTCATGCTGGGTCGTATGCCAAGGCATGGTTTGACAGCGGTCGTTCAGCGTCCCGGCGGTAACCACCTGCCCGAGGACGATTCCAGCGAGATCACCCGCGACAACAGCCTTCCGCGCTGAGAAAACACCGGACCGTGGCTATGGCACCTCTTGCCCCCATGCATCGCCAAGTGCTGCTGCTCGCGACGGCGCAGGCATTGTTCCAGACGGCGTCGGCACTGGTGATGACCGTCGGCGCGCTCGCGGCCCGTCACATCACGGCTGCCCCGCACCAGCTCGCGACGGCGCCGATCGCGGCGATGTTCCTGGGAACTCTCGTGACGACGATTCCGGCGTCGAAGTTGATGGCGCGGTCAGGCCGGCGAAGAGGCTTCGTCACGGGAGCGCTCTTGGGGGCGCTGGCCGGGATCGTCGCCGCGTCGGGCATCTACGCGGGCTCGCTGCTCGTGCTGTCGCTCGGGACGCTGCTGTTCGGAGCGTCGCAAGCGTTTGCGCAGTTCTATCGCTTTGCTGCTGCCGAGGTGTCGGACGACGAGTTTCGCCCGCGCGCGATCTCACTCGTTCTCGGCGGCGGCGTCGTGGCCGCGTTGCTCGGGCCTGCGCTCGGGACGCTGGGTGAACCGCTGCTGCAGCCTGCGTACACCGGATCGTTCTTGATCCTCGCCGCGACCTCCGTCATCGCCGCCGGCGTGCTGGCAGCTCTGCGCATTCCGACCCCGAAGCCCGAAACCACGCGGAGCGAGGTGCGCCCGCTCCTCACGATCATGCGCCAGCCGACCTACGCGGTTGCCCTTTTCGGGGCGGCGACTGGCGCCGGCGTGATGGTGCTCGCGATGACCGCCACGCCGCTGGCGATGGTGCACCACGACCACAGCCTGTCGGGCGCGACGAAGGTCATCCAGGCGCACGTACTCGGCATGTTCCTGCCCTCCTTCTTCACGGGCTCATTGATCGCGCGGTTCGGAGTTCTGCGAGTCATGGCGACGGGAGCCGCTCTGCTGTCGGGGCACGTGCTGGTGACCTTCAGCGGTACGGGCTTTGCGTCGTTCACCGGGGCGCTCGTTCTTCTCGGCGTCGGCTGGAACTTCCTTTACATCGGCGGGACGACCCTGCTGACGACCACCTACCGACCAGCGGAGAGAGCGAATGCGCAGGCGGCCCACGATCTCACGATCTTCGCGGTCGGCCTCGTCTCGTCGCTGAGCGCCGGTGCCCTGCTTCAGGCGATCGGCTGGCAGCGCATGAACGCCCTGCTGCTCCCCTGGACGTTCACGGCGATCCTCGCCGTCGCATGGCTCGGCCGAAGACAGCGACGATCCGGCGCCACTTGAACGTTGAACGCGCCAAATTGCAGCGGCGTCGGGGGATTGCCCGACGCGCCAACTTCCCGAGTCGAGACGTCTGTTGACTAGTATATACGTGGGTATATACTTTGGATATGGCCGAGAGGGCGAAGATCTTTCAGAACGGCGGTAGCCAGGCGGTACGTCTGCCGAAGTCCTGCCGCTTCGATGACGGACAGGAAGAGGTGATCGCCCGACGCGTCGGCAAGAAGGTCATTCTGGAACCCGCAGACTCATGGCCCGAGGAGTTTCTAGACTGCCTGGGGGGATGGAAGGATGACATCCCCCGACCGGCGCAACGGCCGATTGGCAGCAAGAAAAACCCTCTGGATCCGTCATGAGGTATCTGCTGGATACCGACAGCGTCAGCTACGCCCTGCGCGGGCAGGGTGACGTTGGGAATCGGATACGGAAGCGGAAGCCGTCAGAGCTCTGCATGAGTGCCATAACTCTCGCGGAGCTTCGCTTCGGTGCCGATCGAAAGGGATCAGCGAAGCTTCATCGCTTGATCGATGTCTTTGCGGCGGCGATCGAAGTTGCGCCCTTCGATGAAGGCGCTGCGGCCGAGTTCGGCAGGATTGGCAGTGTCCTGGCCGAAAGGGGGACTCCGATCGGCGAGTTCGATATTTTTATCGCTGCTCACGCGGTCGCACTGAGGTGTGCACTCGTCACCAACAACACGCGCCACTTCGCGAAGGTGCCTGGGCTCTCGTTGGAAAACTGGTTGTAGCCGATGGTGAGATGGCAAGAGTGCGCGGCTGATCTCGCCGGCGACGGTGCTCTTCGAGATGTCTACATCCTCGACGGCGGCATGGCCGAGTGGGCAACTGACACCAGGACCATCAAGCCGCTCGCCGTTTGCCCAGCAAACGCTCGCGCCGCCTCTGCACGTCTCGCGCCTTTGGTTCGGAGCCCCGGAGGGACCGCAGGCGCTCATACGCAGCGTGGCGGACGAGGGCCTCGAGGCCGAGTCGCACCGTTTCTGTGTCGGTCGATGCGCCCACCGCCGCGCGCGCATCCCGAAGGAGGTTGTCGTCGATATTGAGCGTCTTCTTCATCCAACCGATTCTCCCATATCTCTACGGCTGCCCCGGGCAGGGGCCATGCGGCCCTCGTTGTCGAAGTTTCACCGGGTCGGGCGAGGCCTGATTCGTTAAACTCCGGCCCATGCCAGCGAATGGCGGGGTTTGCCAGACGGCCTATCGTGAGATCTTGCGGACGGCTCGCCGCTTCGCGAGGTCGGAGGATGAGGCGCGGGATCTCGTACAGGACGCGCTGGTGATTGCGTTGGCTCGAGGGTTTGGCGACTGGTCTTCCCCGGCGCGCGGGAGATGGTTGCGCGGCGTTGTCCGCAAGCGGGCCGCGTTCGTCACGCGAGGCCGCAAGCGTCGGCTGCGGCGTGAGAGCCTCCCGGATGGCGTTGCGGGCCCAAGTGTCAGTCGATGGGTCTGGCGGGCTGACTTTCTGGCTTCGCTGCCTCGCTCCCTGCGTGTGGTGGCGACGATGGCCAGCGCGGATCTGTGTGCGGCCGAGATCAGATGGCTGCTGAAGTTGAGCCACACGGCGCTGCGGCAGCGGTTGTCGGCGCTGCGGGGCGCGGTGAACGCCGAGGCCGAGACCCCGACCCTACCCTCCTCCGCACCGCCGCCGGCTTTTGGCGGGCGGGCACAGGTGCTGGCAGGCTTGCGGCGGCAGCACGGCCGCGTGATTGCGACACACGATCCCGACGGCCATGCGATTTTGTTGCGGATCGGTCCTCACAGAATCGGGCTGGGCGGCAACCAGTAAGCCAAGGAGTTTTCCATGCCGACCCCCAGCAAAAAAAAGATCACCGGAATCGCTGTCATCTTCATGATCCAAAACCTCGAGCGGACCCGGCGCTTTTACGCCGACGCCATCGGACTTGAGTTGGAAGAGAAGGAAGGCTATCTGCTTGGCGCCCTGCCCGGAGGCACCGAGCTGCTCTTCTTCGAGGGTGAGGCGGTGCGCGGCACGTCGCCTCAGATCGTGTTCGGCCTCGACGAAGGAGGCATCGACACCGCCGTCGAAGAACTGGTCGCCCGCGGCGTGCAACTGCTGACGCCCGTGACCGAGGCGCCAGGAGGCTGGTCCGTCGAGTTCAAAGATCCCGACGGCCACCCCGTCGCCTTCTTCCAGGCAGAGGCACTGCCGCGCCGATTCTAGAGCCAGCCCGAACCCGCTGCCTGAAGCTGCCGTGGCCCTCGCGCACGAACGGGGGACCACGCAGCCACTCCGCCCTGAGAACGCGGCCGCCGAGGCATACAGCTAAGGCGCCCGGGCTGACCAAGTGGGCGTTAGGCGTTGGCGACCTTCTTGCGGTGCGCGACGGCCTTCGCAATTGATCTTCGGGTTGCGCCGGTAGCGAGTAGCCCGTGGACGAGGAGGTCAAGCGAGACACCTCGGTCGCCACCTTCCATGCGAGCCACGCGAGACTGACTCGAGCCAATCTTTTCAGCGAGCTGAGTCTGCGTCCAATGGCGTTGCTCACGGGCTCTACGGAGTTCTTCGCTGAGAGAGAGTTTGATCTCGACGACCTGTGACTCGATGTCATCGAGTTCGAGAAACTCCGCAGCCGTACCGACGCGCCATCCGACGGCTGCGAGCCGCTTCTGCTTTGACTTTTTCATCGGGTGGGTTTTCCTCTCGAGACTTCGTCGTGACTTTTCAGTCTGGTGCCGTTTTCGAGCGGGCGACGCCAAGGCCTTATGTCAAATTCGACATATGTGCAACCGACGGCTCTCACTCAAGTTTGACGACGCGCCCGGATAGCCGGGTGGCCTCCCCCCTTCCGCCAGCAATCCGCAGATGCCCGGAAGCCGCAGGCGATCTATCTTCGCCCGATGTCCGTCCAGGTACGCAACAACGTCCACGTCGCCGGCGCCGGCCCCGCCACCATGTTTTTCGCGCACGGGTTCGGCTGCGACCAGAACATGTGGCGGCTTCTGGAACCTGTCTACCGGGAGCGCTACCGCACCGTCCTTTTCGACCTGGTGGGCAGTGGCGCCTCGGATCTCTCCGCCTACGATCCCGCCAAATACAGCTCGCTGCACGGGTACGCCGACGATGTGCTGGAGATCGTGCGCGAGTTTGGCCAGGGGCCGGCGCTGTTCGTCGGGCACTCGGTGAGCGCGATGATCGGAATGCTGGCGAACCTGAAAGACCCGGGACGGTTCGGTGCGCAGATCATGATTGGGCCGTCGCCCTGTTACATCAACGACGACCAGTACATGGGCGGATTCAGCCGCGCCGACATCGAAGGCCTGCTCGAGACGCTGGAAAGCAACTACCTGGGATGGTCGAGCAACATGGCACCCGCCATCATGGGGGCGCCCGACCAACCCGAGCTAGGTGTCGAGCTGACCAACAGCTTCTGTCGTACCGATCCCGAAATCGCCAAGCAGTTCGCCCGCGTCACCTTCATGTCGGACCACCGGGCCGATCTCTCGCGGCTGAAGACGCCATCCCTCATCCTGCAATGCAGTGACGACCTGATCGCGCCGCGCTCGGTCGGTGAGTACATGCACCGGACCCTGCCGAACAGCAAGCTGCACATCATCGACAACGTCGGCCACTGCCCGCACCTGAGCGAGCCCGACGCCAGCGTGGCCGCGATCAACGAGTTCCTGCGAACCCTGCAAGGCTGAAGGCGTGGCGGCAGGCACCGACGCTCCAGCCGACCCGGCCCTGTACGACGAGGCGCCCTGCGGACTGCTGGAGACCAGCCGCGCCGGCCTGATCCTGCGGGTCAACGCCACCTTCTGCCGCTGGCTCGGCTTCGAGCGTGACGCTCTGGAGGGCAAGCGCCGCCTGC
>JANNNO010000177.1:0-12735 GCA_031398585.1 Myxococcales bacterium
GAAGCCAAAAAATGTATTAAGCGAAGTGCTGTGGTTAATGAATTTCAGCCGAATCTTTTCCTTCAGTTCCAGATCGGCCTCTTCGCGTGAACGCAGTACTTCGAGGCTGATGCGATTTACGCCCAGATCGCGAATGTAAGAATAATAGATCGGCGAGCAGAAATGCGTTTGATAAGCGACCTCATAAAAATATGTCGGCTGAAGAAGCTTCTCCTCTAAAAGCTGCCGATAGGGAGTACCACTGTTTCGCCGGTCGGCGATGCGGACATCGAGATGCGAATCGATATTGATACCGATCCACTTTTCAACACCAAAAACCTCAGCCATCGCTTTGCCATCGGCATAGGAGATATCATTGCCGCCGCCAAGGACTATAAGCCGCTTACCGTCTTCCAACACCTGTTTGACGACAGCCGAATGCGTATCGTGCGTTTCTTCGAGGCTCGCCCCGATCTTCACATTGCCCAGATCGAAAAGCTTTCGCTTTATATTGAACGGCGTCAATTTGTAAAACTGTTCGCGTATCGCATCAGGCGCAAGGGCCGCACCTTCCCGTCCGTTGTTACGCCGGACGCCTTCGTCTTGGGGACAACCTAAAATTACGATGTCCGCCGATGCATAATCTTTTTCTTCACGACCTACGATCTCACCCAAACGCGGGTCGTTCCTGTCGTTCCTAGTGAAAAAAAGGTCTGGATCGGGCCGGGAAGTGATCTTGAATATTTCGCTCATGTTGTTTATGGCCGGCAGCCGAGGTGTGAATAATGAGTGATCGCCGACTTTCCCACAAGTATTTTCCAATAAGAGCCTTAAGTCAATTCTACGCGGTAAAACCGGCGATCTGCCATTAAGGTTTATTTGTATCAAACATCGCCGATACGGAATTGTGACTCAAAAACGTACAGTTCGGGTAAAGCGCCTGTTGGGAGCTAGGGACCCTTCACATCAAGGATCGCAAACGCAACCAGGGGCCGGCCGTCCCCTTCGGCGAGGGCGACGCCCCGATCAAAGAGGTGCTGGCGTTCCTGCGAGATCGTCGGCTGACGATCCCCGCCAACATCGAGTACGAGTACCGCGGCAGCGATAGCGCCGCCGAGGTGGCTCGCTGTCTCGACTATTGTCGGCGCGCGCTCGCCGGCTGAACCCGACGCAGGACCGACCAGGCGGCGAGCAGCAGGAGCACCGCGAGCGCTGCCGAGGACGAGACAGAACCGTCCCGCGCTCCCGAGCGGTACGAGCAACCGCCCGAGACACCCCCGCCGGGGCTCGGCGAACTGGCCGGAGCACCGCCCGTGGCAACCGGATCAGGCTTGCTTGGTGCTGCGCCTCCGGTGTTCGACGACCCGGAGGCACCCCCTGTGCTGCTGCTACCCGAGCTGCCGCCGCTGCTGCCGCCCGAGACGCCACCGCTGCCCGAGGCGCCGCCGGTGGCGACAGGCTCAGGCGTCGGATCTCCCGCGTCCGGCGGAGCTGCGCCGGCGTCTGGCTTGGCGTTGTTCGGCGGCGCCATGCCCGACGGCTTCACCGCTGGCTCGTCGGTGGGCTTGCCGCACCAGCTGCAGGTGTCTTCCGGCAGCTTGATCGATTCGGGCAGGGCTGGGCCGGTCATCTTCCACTTCTTCGCGATCTCCTCGGATGGCAGGAAGCTGGTGAAGCTCTTGTTGCCTTTGAACTCGGTCCACGGCGCGATCTCCTTGGTGTAGTGATCGCCTACCCAGTAGCCGCCCGTCTTCTCGTCGATCTTGTTGAGCAGCACGGGGCCCTTGGCCGGATCTGCGTCGGCCGGCACGCGCAGCTTCCAGGTCGCCTCGATGAGCGTGATGATCATGTCGAGGGATGCGGGCGTGACGTTGTTGTGCCCTTCGCCTTGACCGAGGACGAGGGCCATCGGCGCGCCTTTGGCACGGTTGACGAACATGCCCGCGCGCGGCTTCTTGGAGCCGTTTTCAATCAGATCGCCGGTGCCGAGCTCGTAAAAGACGGGGACCTCCAGCGCCGCCGCGCTGTAGTTGACCCCGCCTGACGCGTGCACGAAGACCAGCGCCATGCGCTCGGGGTGGCACGCAGTGAACCAGTTCCAGTAGTCACCGCCGTGAGAGTGCCCGACGCCGATGATGGGAGCGTTCGCAAGCTCGGGGTGGTTGCTCACCATGGCGAGCTTGGTGAGCGCGTCGGGGATGCCGTTGAACTCACCGCTCTTGCAGCGGTTGGGATAGGAGGGATCGTTGAGATCGTCGCCGCCGCCCACGATGATGATGCCGACGCTGAGGCGTTTGGCCAGCTCGGCGAAGGGCATGCCGTTGGCCCAACCCGACGCGATCCCGCGGGCGGTCACCATGATCACGCCCTTCATCTTCGTGACGCCGGCGGGGACGGTGAGGCGGAGGTTCACGTTGCCGGCCGAGGCATTCTGGGCCGCCACGGGAGCGGGCGCCACGAGGGTCCCTGCCGCGGCCAGAGTCAAGGCTAGGTAAAACGCCGCACGGCCGGACGGGGATGCTGCTTTCATCGAAACTCCCTGCAGAAGAGGACCTAGACGCAGGCGGCGACCAGAGAGGCGGCCCACGCTAAGGAGTGACTTACCTCCCCCGCGACCACCTCACATTCGACATGGCGCGCAGCAAGAATTCCCGGCGAACCGCTCAGTCCGGGGGCAGCTCCTGCAGCTCGATCCGGCGAAACTCCACGGGATGGCTCTCGGCCTGCAGCGCGATGTAGCCGGAACCCAGTGTCTTGTCGCCCGCCTTCACCAGCAGTCGGGCGTCGGCCTCCCGCTCGTCGAGCTGGGGCTGGCTGTAGGAAAGGACGGTGCGCCCGTTGATGAGGTGCTTGATGGTTCGGTTGCCGCGCACCTCGACCTCGGCGGTCACCCAGGCGGCTCCGTGAAAGGTCTCGGAGTTGGAATTCGTGCAGTGAAGCTTGGCGAGCTTGCCCTTGATCACCACGTCGGTGCCCGGCGTGCAGAGGTTCCCCGTGGTGCGCTCCCCGGTGCCGGCGCCGCCGAGAAACTGCACCTCGAGGGAGACCGGAAAAGCCTGATCCTGGCGCATGCTCGTCGGTGACTGGGCGTGCAGCATGACGCCGCTGTTGCGAAGCGCCCAGGCAGGAGCCCCCGGCGTCTGCACGCCGACGAAACGGTATTCGACCCGCAGCCGGTAGTGCGACAGCGGCCGCTGGTAAAAGAGGTGACCGAAGCGCCCGCCGAAGCTGCTGTAGCGATCGTAGGCGACCTTGAGCAGGCCATTTTCGACCCGGAAGGTGTTGCCGTAGTTTTCACCCACGGGATGGCCGGCGATCTTCACGGTCCATCCGGTGAGATCGCGTCCGTTGAAGAGCGGCGTCCAGGGCGCCTCGGCATGCGCGTCGACGGGCCCGCACACGATGGGCGCGGCGAGCAGCGCCAGGATGCCGATCGACGGGGGGAATAGGGGCCGCGGTAGGCGCATCCGTCGCATCTTAAACGACGCCGCCGAGCAAAACGCCGAACGGCGATCGGTGCCGAAGCTCCGATCGCCGTCCGTGGTCGAGTCTAGGAAGTCCGTCGAGCTAATCGACCGACTGCATACACATGCCGTTCATGCAGAAGAGGCCGTCGGTGCATTCGACGTTGGCGCAGGGATCGCCCGGCGGGACCGTGCCGATGGGCGGGGTGTTGCCCGGCGGCGGCGAATCGATCGGCGGCAGCGGCATGCCGGCGTCCATCATCGGAGGGACGCCCGCGTCGGCTTCGGGCTGCGGCGGCTGCGTGCCCGCGTCGGGCATACATGCGTCGCCCGTGACCGAGACCGATTTGAGGCGCACCACGGGACGGAGGATCCAGAGATCCTTGCCGCCCGTCGGGTGCACGTGGATCGACTTCTTGCCGTCGAAGTCGATGGTGACGTTGCCCATCGCGCACTTGTTCCAGTGAAAGCCGCCCTTGATCTTGATTCCCGACTGCGGTCCCGACGGGACCTTCAGCGGGTGTTGAACGCCGTCGGGCGTGGTCACGTAGTTGGGGCCGTCTTCCTTCACGTAAAGACGCAGCTGCGTGACCTTCCCGGTCGGCATCTTGGTGACGCCGAGTTGGGCGAAGGTCCCGTTCTGTAGTTTGAGCAGATCGATGGTCGCGGTCTGCTTGCCGAGGGTGAGCCAGCCGCCGCCGCCGGTGACATGGGCCTCGACCCGGGTGATGGTGACGATGATCTCTTTGACGTCGTCGGCGGGGGCGTCGACGAGGCGCAGCTCGAGGCGCCCGGTCCCGTCCGCCATGGGCGCGGCGCCGGGTGCCGTGGGCTCCGGCGTGGTGCTGGCTTCCCCGCTCGGGCCGCCGTCGGTGCTGCATGCAGCCAGCCAGCCAGAAAAGAGCAGGGTCGCGAGTTTCATGGATTGGTTCACGGCGTTGGTCTCCTTGCGAGTCGTTGGGAAGGAAACGAAGGGCCTGCCGCCGCGATACACGAAAATCGTCTTTTCTCGCGTCGCGCCCCTCTGACCACCTTGTGCCACCTTGGCTTCGTCTCCGTCCAGGGAGCGATGCTTTGGCCGTCGCGGGCAACGACCGATGTTGCACGGGCGTGTATCCAAGAAAGGGGGACGGTCGTAAACCGGAGGAAGTGAACAGCTCCATCACCTTGGAGGCGACCGCCGCCGTGTCCGCCGCATCGAGCCCAGAAGCCGATGAGGAAGACATTCTGATTGCGCGTTGCCTCGCGGGTGAGACGGAAGCCTACCGCCCGCTGGTACAGCGACATCAACGCGTCGTCTTCTCCGTCGCCAGTCGCATGCTCGGCAGCCGGGCGGACGCCGAGGACGTCAGCCAGCAAGCCTTCGTGGATGCTTTTGCGGCGCTGGATCGCTTTCGCAGTGAAGGACGTTCCCATGCCTTCGCCAGCTGGGTGATCCGCATCGCGATTAACCGCTGCAAGGACATCCTCAAGTCGAAGCGACGCACGGAAGAATCTTTGGACGACGAGGGCAACGGCCGCAGGGCGCTGTTCGCCACCGAGGCACGCGACCCCGAAGCAGAGCTGGGCGCGGCCGAGATGCAGCGGGCGCTCGCTGCCGCGCTGTTAGAAGTTCCCCTGAAGTACCGCGAGGTGCTGGTGCTCAAGGACATCGAGGAGCTGCCCTACGAGGAGATCCGCGGCATCCTCAACCTGCCGCTGACCACGCTGAAGATTCGCGTGGTGCGCGCCCGCGATATGCTGAGGGCGGCGCTGGCTGCCAAGCTGGGAAAATCGTCAGAGACCGACGACGCCACCGACACGGAGAGCCCATGAGCACGCCCCGCGATCCCAACCGTTCCGATGGGAATGACGAGAGAACCGATCCGATGCTGGCGGCGCTGCGCGCGTTGCGGGAGAGCTCGCCACCGCCTTCCCTCGTGCCGGCGGTCATGCGGCGGGTCGCCGAGCCCCAACGACAGTCATTCTGGGCGTGGTTGCGACGGCCGCGTCGCTTCGAGCTTCGTCTCTCTCCCCTCGGTCTTTCCGCGCTGACGGGAGTTGCGGTTTGCCTGCTGGTCGCAGCTTCCGTGGCTCGCAAACCTGTCGGTCCCGAGGGCGGAGCACCGGCCGTTGCCGAAGCCCCGTCCGATGTCGTGCACGTCCGCTTCGTGTTGCAAGCCAAGGGCGCCAAGCAGGTCAGCCTCGCGGGTGACTTCAACGGCTGGCGCGCGGAGACCACCGCACTTGAAAATAGCGACGGCCAGGGGACCTTCGTGGTGACCGTGCCTCTGCGGCGAGGCGCCCACGAGTACATGTTCCTGGTCGATGGCCAGTGGGTCACGGATCCGGCGGCCTCCGAGCTGCGTCCTGACGGGTTTGGCCGTCGCAACGGCGTTTTGAGACTCTGACCTTTGGTGGGAGGGGGCGGTGGGTGGCAGGGGCGCCTGCTGCGGGTCGTGGCCTGCGCCGGTTGGCTGGTCTTCCTGAACAGCCTGGTGGCGAGGAGTCCGGCCACGGCCGCGCCTCGCTACGACGCCGAGATCGACATCGAGGCGGCAGCCGGACACGACGACAACATCCTGCTGTCGACCGAGGCGGCCGACGGGGCGGTGCTCGTGCGGAGAGGCGGTCTCTGGACCGGCGTGACGCCTGCGCTCTCGCTCGGGCTGCGGGCGGGCGGGCATCGCCTGACGCTGAGCTACCTGGGCGACCTTCGAGTCGGCGCCGATCCCGGGCGGCTCTTCAGTCACGAGGTCGAGCTCGCCGCTCGCTTGCGGTCCTGGCAAGGACTGCGCATCACGATGGCGGCGTTCGCGGGCCGGTTCGACGCCGCGGCCTTTCCCGAAGAGACGTTTCGCTATCTCGGCGGCGAATGGCGGTTGCGGCTGGCGGCGACCGATGATGTGGCGTTGCTCGGGCGCTACCGGGTCGAGCTGCGTGAGCTCGGCGCCGCACTCCGCGACGTGGCCCACGGGGGCGAGGTCTCGCTGCCCATAGGCCTCTTTTCCTGGCTGAGCGTGAGCCCGCGGGTTTCGCTCTTTCAGACCACGCCTTTGACCGATCCCGACGGGCCTCATTACGAACGGGCGACAGCGGGCCTCGACGCCGCTGCCGAATGGCTCGGCTTTCGCTTGGGCCTCGAGGGGTCGATAGGCACCGCTGGCCTGCGCGAAGATCGTGAGACGTTGTGGAGCGTCGGTGCTGCCCTCCGGCGCCCCCTCGGAGATCACGTCGGCCTTTTTGCCACCGCGGCGACGACCCGATCGCCGGCGTACGGGCAAACATCGGCCTATGCACGGCGTCTGGTCACGGTTGGGCTCTGGGCGGGGGCCCGGATGGCGTCGGCCGCGCCTGCGCGCCCTCCCGCCGAAGATCTCTCGCCGCGCGTGCGGAACGGACGCGCTCGGCTTCGCCTGCTGGCTGCCGGGGCGACCCTCGTGACCGTGATCGGCAGCTGGGATGATTGGGCGACGCCGGGCGTGACCTTGCGTCAGACTCGGGCGCCGGATCTGTGGGAGGTGGAGCTTCCGCTTGCCGCGGGGGCGCACCGCTATCGCTTCGTCGTCGACGGGCGCGCTCGCCGGCCTCCCGCGGCTCAGCGCTATGTGTCGGATGGATTTGGTGGCCAGGATGGCGTGGTCGACGTGGACGCGCCGCTCGGCGCAGCTGACTCGCCGGGCGAGGTCGAGCCGTGAGAATTTCCTGCGGCGCGCCTGTATCCTCGAAAGAGCGCAGTCGTTTCATCTTCGGAAGACAGATGCATCCTCGCAAACTCACCACCGGACTGCTGGCTCTCGGGCTCGGGCTTTTCGGCCTCGGGCTGGCCCCGGTGGCGCTCGCCGATTCGGGCCTGCCCGATGACGCTCGCCTCGGCGGCGCTCGTCCGCGGCTCGAAGCCATCGTGAAGCGCGCGGAAGACGACGGCTTGCCCGCAGGGCTCATCGTCAGCAAGGTGAGAGAGGGACTGGCCAAAGGGGTCGACACGGCCCGCATCGAAGCGGCGGCGGAGAAGCTCGCCGGCAGCCTCGCCTCGGCGCGCGGCTTCGTTGCCGAACGCCGTGGTGGTGTGGCCAGCCCCGACCTCGTGCGCGCGGTCGCCGAGGCGCAGATCTCGGGCATCGATCTGGCGAGCGCGGACGCCATCGTGCGCGGCAAACGCTCGGCCGGCGAGACGGCGCGCGCGGTGGAAGTTCTCACCGATCTTGGCCTGCGCGGTTATCCCGTCGGTCAGGCCGCGGGCGTCGTCAGCGAGGTCATGAAGAACGACCCGGGCGCCGTCGGCCGCGTTCCTGGCGCCCTCGAGGCGACCCGCAACGACGAGGGTTTGAGTCACGCCGAGGCGGTCGAGGCCGTCGGTCGCGGGATGCGTGCGGGCGGCAAGCTCGACGGCGCGGTCAAACGAGGTGCCGCCAGCAACCGGGGTCGGGCGGGCGTCGGCGCTGAAAAGAGCGCCCCGGGACAGGCCGGACGTAGCGGTGTGGTGCCTCCCGGCCAGTTGAAGAAGCAGGACACCGGCATCGTGCGCGGCTCGAGCAAGCCCGCTCCCGGCAAGAGCGCCGGCGCCAAGGGCATGGGGCAGGGGCAAGGCATGGGGCAGGGGCAGGGCCAGGGAAAGAAGTAGACCGTCGGCCGCGGTTGCGTCGCGGGCGAGCCCGGGGTTTGATGCTCGGCCGTGATGCCCGCATCGAGATCCCTCAGTCACTTCTTGCGCCTTCTGGCGCTGCTGGCTCTGTCGACACTCGCCTGCGGGCGAATCCTCTCGCGCTCACCGTCCGACTCGCCTGCGGCCACCGGGCCCGCCCATTACGTCTACTTCGGCGGGAAGACCGATCTCGCGGTTTTCAGCCTCGAGATCGCCACCGGCAAGCTGTCCGAGAAGGCGCGCACGCCGATGGGCGGCCGCATGGTCTATCTGGCGTTGCATCCCAACCGGCGCTGGCTCTATGCCGGCAACGGAGAGCCGCCAGGCAAAGTCTATGCGTTCGCCATCGCGCCCATCTCGGGTTTGATCGCTCCCATCGGCGACGCGTCGACGGCCGACGAGGGCGATGCGCTCGGGATCTCGCACGTGGCGGTCCACCCGTCGGGCAAATGGGTCATGACCGCGCACCTCAAGTCGGGAAGGGTCTCGGTCCTGCCGATCGACCCGGGCGGTGGCGTGTCGGGGCCGATCGACACGCGCATCTACGCGGTGGGGGCTCACCAGATCGTCGCCGACAAGACGGGACGCTACGTCTTCGTGCCGGTTCGTGACGGGCAGTTCGTGGGGCAGTTCGTCGTCGGCGACGACGGTCGTCTGACCCCGCAGGACCCCGAGCGCATAACCACCGAGGCTGGCGCCGGCCCCCGCCACATCGCTTTTGCCCCCGGCAACGCCTTTGCTTACGTCAACAACGAGAGCAACGGCACGGTCACGGCCTACCGCCACGACGGCGCTGGTCGCTTGACGCCCATCGAGTCGGTGCCGAGCGTGCCGCCCGATTTCAAGGAGACCGGAATGGGCCACGTGTTGGTTCATCCCAGCGGGCGGTTCGTCTATGCCTCGAATCGCTTTCACGACAGCATCGTTGCTTATGCAACGAATCCCGAGACCGGCCGCTTGACCTTGATCGAGATCGAGAAGGCCGGGGGGAACATCAAGTTTCCGCGAGATTTCGACATCGATCCCAGCGGGCGTCTGATGGTCGTCGCGAGCGAGCGCGGCGATTCGCTTCAGGCGTTGCGCATCGACGCCGCCACGGGTGAGCTCGCCCCCGTCGGCCCCCCGGCCTCCGCGCCCGCCGGCCCCCAGGTGGTCGTCATCGCACCGCTCTGACGCTGGTCGACCAGCGAATCGAGCAGAAGCCGACGTCTGCTTTTGGCGCTCGAAGTGCGTGACGGCGAGACGTTTCCATCGGCCACTAAACGCACGAGTCGAGAGAGAGTCTATCTCTCGAACCAGAGCGAAGCATGCCCGCACCTGCCCTCGAACGTCGTCCTCCTCGTGGTCACTCCGTGAGATTTCACTCGCTGGGCCTCTGGATCGGCCTGGCTGCAGGGCTGTCCGGTTGCCACCGCATGCAGGCAGATGACGTTTCGCCGACCCCGGGTACGTCGCTCGGTCGCGGGGGGAGTCGCCCGGACCGGGACGGGGCAGCCGGGGCTGGGGGAGCGGCGGGCACAGCGGGAATGGCCACGGCACCGCCCGCAGGGGGAGGGGGTGGGGCAGGGAACGCGGATGGAGCCTCGCCGACCGATGCCGCAGCCATGCGAGATCTGACAGCCGAGATCGCGCCGCCCCGCGCGGACGCACGCGACGTATCGCCCGAGTTGCCTCCGCAGCCGGTGGTCGCCGCCATGCGCCCCTTCGGCAGTCGTCCGACGAAGTACCCCGCCGATCGGCTACGACCCACCGGCGCGGACGCGGCGATCGATGCGGCTGTGGCCAGCTTTTACACGCGCTGGAAGGCGGCCTACCTGACCGCTGGTTGTGACGGGCTCTTCTTCAAGGCCCCCGGCGGCAGCGGCAGCTCGGCCCGCGTGACCAATTCACAGATTCACGGCATGGGCATGCATGCCACCGCGCTGATGGCTGGATACGATCGCGACGCTCGCTCCACCTTCGATGGGCTGGCCGCCGTCTCACGCAAGATCGCCAGCAATCTCGTCGGTCGCCCGCAGCGCATGGGCAACGGCAACCTCATGGGCCGCGGCGTGACCGCGACCTGCGAGGGACTGCCCGACGGCGACGCGCAGACCGATGGCGACATTCCGATCGCGATGGCGTTCTGGCTTGCCCATCAACAGTGGGGAAGCGCTGGCAGGGTGAACTACCTCGCGGAGGCTCGCGCCACCATGGCGGCGATCAAGGCCTTCGAAATGAATGCAGCCACCAAGGTCCCGCTGCTGGGCGACTGGTGCTCGTTGCCCGAGGAGATGGGGGAGTTCGGTAACGCGAGTCACCCCGCGGACTTTGCCTTCGACCATTTCCGCGCCTTTGCAGCGGCGTCGGGAGATCGTTTCTGGCTAGAGGCGATCGACGCCACTTACGGGGTCGTCGCCGCCGTTCAAGCGCAGCACAGCCCGGTCACGGGCCTGTTTCCCGAGTACTTGATCAACACCGCCGCCACGCCGAGTCCACCGCCGGGTGCTTTCCTCAGCGAGCCGAACGCCGGCGCGTTCACCGCGGACGCGGCGTTGACCGTGTTTCGTTTTGCCAGCGACTACGCGGTCAGCGGGGAGGCGCGCGCCAAGACCTCACTGGTCAAGATCGTCGATTGGCTGAGGGGCGCCACGGCTGCAAACCCGATGCGTATCAGCCGTGGCTACCGGCTCGACGGGACGCCTCTCGAATCCGGCGCCGCGCCTGAATTCGAGGCGGTCTTCGCGACGGCGATCATGGTCGCCCCCGCCAACCCGAACAACCAGGCCTGGCTCGATGCGCTCTGGAAGCGAGCGGTGGAGGGACCGATGACAGGCTTTTTCGCCGACACGGTCCGGCTCCACGCGCTGCTCCTGCTGTCCGGCAACTGGTGAGGCGCTCCCCGCCTTCGGGCAGCGCCGCGGATTTCGATCCCGTGGTTCCAGGGCCCGTGGTTCCAGGGCCCGTGGTGCCGGGGCGTACCGTACCCGCCGAGCCAGTGCTGTAGTTTCCCGCGCCCGTCGTGCCGGCACCGGTGCCGTCATTCCCGGTGCCTCGATGGCTGGCTGCTTTTCGCGAGTCGCGTCATCCGGCCTCTCGGGAGCATCGCCGATTGTCGAAAATGCGACGCCGGCGCCTTTCCCCGGCAGGGGCGAGCATTACCTTGGGTCGTTTCGGGTCGGACCGTCGCCAGCCAGAGAGAGGACCGCAGTGCTTACAGGGACTTGCCTTGAAAACGACGGCGACATTGAGCCGATGGAGCGCCACCTACGGCCGGGCGTCGGGAGCTTGCCGCGGCGGATCTTGATGACCACGGACTCCGTGGGCGGGGTCTGGCAATACGCGCTGACGCTGGCACGGGGCCATGCGCGCGCGGGCGTCGAGACCGTCCTGGCGGTCCTGGGGCCTCCGCCCGATGATGCGCAACTGGCGGCCGCTGAAGCGATTCCGGGCGTGGTCGTCTGCGGTCACGAAGGCCGACTCGAGTGGATGGACCAGCCCTGGCGCGACGTCGATCGCGCGGGCGCCTGGCTCGCCGAGCTGGCTCGTCGCTGCGAGGTCGAGCTGGTTCACCTCAACGGCTATTCCTACGCGACAGCGCAGTTCGAGGTTCCGGTGCTGGTCGTGGCTCACTCGTGCCTCGCGTCCTGGTGGCGGGCGGTCAAAGGCGAGCAGGCCCCCGCTCGGTATGACGATTATCGCGCGCGCGTGCAGGCCGGCATCGCGGCCGCCGACTGGCTCGTCGCGCCCACGCAGGCCATGTTGAACGCCGTGCGCGAGCACTACGGGCTGCTCGGGCAGGTCGAGGTGATTCGCAACGGCATCGATGCGCGCGCAATCGGAGCCGTGAAGGCGGCCTCCATCACGTCGTTGCCGCGCAAAGTCCCGGCGATTTTGTCGGCGGGTCGGCTCTTTGACGAAGCCAAGAACGTCGCGGCCCTGGCGCGAATCTCGAGCCGCATCGAATGGCCGATCAAAGTCGCCGGCGCCCTGCCCGACAGCGGTGGCGGGACCGGCCTCGACTCCGGCCTGCACGGGCTCTTGCCTCTGGGGCGCCTGCCGCCCCGGGCGATGGCCGCGCAGTACGCGAGCGCTTCGATCTATGCGTCGCCGGCGCTCTACGAACCGTTTGGCCTGTCGGTGCTGGAGGCGGCTCAGGCCGGTTGCGCACTCGTGCTGGGAGACATTCCCAGCCTGCGCGAGCTATGGGACGAGGCGGCGGTCTTCGTGAATCCGCGCGACGACGAGGCGTTGCGAACGGCACTCACGCGCCTGATCGACGATCCGACCGAGCGCGCGGCCCTCGCGACGCGCGCACGACAGAAAGCGAAACGGTACCCGGCGCGCGCCATGATCGAGGGCTACCTGGATCTCTATCGCCGGTTGCACACGGCATCCCGGGCCGGCGCCGCGGGTGGAGGGGGGAGGGCATTGCGATGCGTTTCGTAATTCTTGCCGAACAGTTCGCCAATCGGATCGGCAACCCGTTCGATGAGGGGCTTTCACTCGGAGGCATCGCGCACGAGCTGGGCGAGCGGGGCCACGACGTCGAGCTCATGGCACGTTCCGTGAGCAAACCCGAGCTGTCCGGCTTGCAACAGCGGCTCGACAGCGCGGACGTCGTCATCGTGGACGATTCGGCCGACGCGGCCGTGGTCGGAGTCGTTGCCCAGCATCATTGGCGGCATC
>JANNNO010000226.1:0-20783 GCA_031398585.1 Myxococcales bacterium
GCCGGTGCTCCGGTGACCGCGACGGTCACGGTGGCCGACACGGAGAACGAGATCCCGACGGGCGAGGTCACCATCAAGACCGGTGACACCGTGCTCGGTACCGGCGCGGTCGACGACACCGGCTCCGCCGTGGTCGTCTTCGAGCCGGCACCCGCCGGCACCTACGAGGTCGTGGCCGAGTACGCCGGGGACAGCACCTACGCCCCCGGTACGTCGGAGCCGGTGACCCTCGAGGTGGCCAAGAACGCCGGGCAGATCAAGAGGTTCAGCCTGCCGGACAAGGCCGACAAGGGCGAGAAGATCAAGGCCGAGGTCAAGGTGGCGAAGGCCAACGGCCTGACCCCGACCGGCACGGTCAAGATCAAGCTGGGCAAGAAGGTGCTCGGCACCGACGAGCTCGGCGCGAAGGGGATCGCCAGGATCACCTTCGAGATCAACAGCAAGGGCCTCAAGCAGGTCAAGGCCGTCTACGTGGGCGACGGCAGCTTCACCAAGGCGAAGGCGATCGGCACGATCAAGATCGTCTGACCCAGCCCCCGCGCACGACGCCGCCACCGGTTCCGGTGGCGGCGTCGTCGCGTTCAGCCGAGGATCTGCGCGACCTCGTCGGTGCGGAAGAACGGCTCGAGCCGGTCGCGGACGAACCCATCGAGCTTCCCGGTCCGCTGGGCGGCGGCGACCACGCGCGGGGCCACGGCCGCGATGTCCTCGACGAGGTCGTCGCGGGTGATGTCCAACTCGTCGAGCAGCGCGGTGACCGGGTGGTCGGCGTACTCGGCGAAGAAGCGGTCCACGACCGCGTCGACCAGCGCGCCGGCCTGCTCCGTCGCCACGGCGGAGGCGACGACCTCCTGCAGGATCCCGGCCAGCCGGTGGGTGTCTTCGCGCGTCGCGAAGGTGGACACGTTGCCGAGCTCCTTGTCGGCGTTCATGTCCCAGATCTGCAGCACGGCCTGCTTGAACTGCGGGTCGCGCATCGTGTCGACGGCGATCTTGTTGAGCCGGCGCGCGGCGAAGGCCGCGCCCTTACCGGCCGTGTCGCCGAGCAGCGCGTCGATCTGCGCCGCGCCGGCGATCTTGCCGGCGGCGCTCGTGCCCAGCGACATCAGCGACCCGACGCCGGGGATCTTGTCGGCAACCGCCTTGTTGGTCGCCAGCACGTCGCTGACGATGCGCGAGACGATGCGCGCCGACAGCGACGCCACCAGCGGGCTCTCGGCCACCTCGTCGAGGATCTTCTCCATCAGGGGCAGCAGGCCGAGCATCTCGTCGAGGATCGACTCGACGTTGTCCCGGTCGATCAGCTCGCTGGCCGACACCGGCTGCGGAGGGCCGTCGTACGCGACGTCGGCGACGGCCGTCACCGCGGTGGTGGCCGTGGTGCTGGCCGGGACCTTGTCGGTGACCTTGCGGATGATCCGCTTGACCTCGGCGACGTCGACCACCTCGGCCAGGGTGAGCTCGCCGGCGATCGCCAGGACGTCGTCGACGTCGCGCGCCACCAGCTCCGCGAGCTGGTCGCCGGTGAGCTGGTCGACCACCCAGCGGACCTGGGCGTCAAGGAGCTGGTCTGCGGTACTCGCGTTCGTGGCCATGGCCGAGAAGCATAGGCTGCCGCTCATGCCCGCTCTTGCTCACGTCTCGGAGATCTTCGACGCCTCCGCCTGGACGGTGGTCCCCGGCTTCGAGGACCTGACCGACCTGACCTACCACCGCGCCAACGACCACGGCACGGTCCGGATCGCCTTCGACCGTCCCGACGTGCTCAACGCCTTCCGGCCGCACACCGTCGACGAGCTGCTCCGCACGCTCGAGCACGCGCGGACCTCCGGCGACGTCGGGTGCGTCCTGCTGACCGGGAACGGGCCGAGCGAGAAGAACGGCAAGTGGGCGTTCTGCACCGGTGGCGACCAGCGCATCCGCGGCCGGGCGGGCTACCAGTACGAGACCGACGGGCACGTCGACGCCGGCGCCCCCCCGAACCCGATCGACAAGGCCAAGCTCGCGCGCCTGCACATCCTGGAGTGTCAGCGTCTGATCCGCTTCATGCCCAAGGTCGTCATCTGCGTCGTGCCCGGATGGGCGGCCGGGGGCGGTCACTCGCTGCACGCCGTCGCCGACCTCACCCTGGCCTCACGCGAGCACGCCCGCTTCAAGCAGACCGACGCCGACGTCGGCTCCTTCGACGGTGGCTACGGATCGGCGTACCTCGCCCGCCAGGTCGGCCAGAAGTTCGCCCGCGAGATCTTCTTCCTCGGTGAGGAGTACGACGCCGAGACCATGCACCGCATGGGCGCCGTCAACCGGGTCGTCGACCACGCCGACCTGGAGGCGGTCGCGCTCGAGTGGGGCCGCAAGATCAACGGCAAGTCACCCACCGCCCAGCGGATGCTGAAGTACTCGTTCAACCTCCTCGACGACGGGCTCGTCGGGCAGCAGCTCTTCGCGGGTGAGACCACGCGGCTGGCCTACATGACCGACGAGGCCCAGGAGGGGCGCGACCAGTTCCTGGAGAAGCGGGAGCCGGACTGGTCGCCGTACCCCTGGTACTACTGATCTGGTGCGTTTGCGCAGGTCAGGAGGGGTGTGGTGCTGCAAAGTCCGCACGTGGTCCGCAAAAAGTCCGTTGCTACTCGGCAGTGCCCGCACTTTTGGGTCGCGCGGCTAGCATTGAGGACGCGGGGCCACAAGGTTCACAGCGCCGCTTCGCCAGGAGGCACGCACCCTATGATCAAGTTGTGGCGCTTACTGTGACTTGGCCGGACTACAGCGCCGCGCCCGTCGTCGAGGTTGTGGTTGGCGTCGAGTTCGCCCCGCTTCCGAACTTCGGCGTGCTCTCCTTTGGCGCCCTCCATGAGCTTTGGAAGGCTCGCTATCCCGAGGTGGCAGAGCGAGAGGCGCTCCCGCCCACGCGTCCGCTCCGAGCGACTGGTGGGTTCGAGTTTCAGTTCGGTCAGGGCACACCGCCGACTCGCCTGTGGATGGCCTCGCAGGGCGGCGAGCGGCTTATCCAGATTCAGCACGATCGCCTGTTGCTGAATTGGCGGAAGGTCGAGTCCGCCGGGGAAAGTGCGGCCTACCCAGGACATGAGGCGCTGGTCGCCGAGTTCCGACAGTTGTTTGAGGAGTTCGCGACGAGTACCGCCGTTGGCGGTGTCCCTCTGACGCCACTAGTGACTGAGTGGAGCTATGTGAACCGGCTGACCTCGGATCATCTGCTCGATGGTCAAGCCCTGTCGGTGTGGACTGCGCCGGATCTTCCGATCGAGACGGAGCCCCTCTTTACCAACCTTCAACACGTACGACGCTTTCACCACGAAGGCCGGGATGGCCAGGTTGAAGTCTCTGCCGCCCCGCAGCAGATCGGCGAAATGTCGACGGGCTTATTGACAATCTCCGTGAAGTGCTTCCACCGACCTGATACAACTATGGCTTCTGCGCTGTCCAGCGCAGAAGTGGCTTGGCAGGTGGCGCGGGCAACGTTCGCCGCCACGACGACCGAATCGGCACGAAAGCAATGGGGTGAAGCCCGGTGAGCCTCACGTATGCCGTTCCATCGACATCTCCCGTTGGGGTCCGCGGTCCCACCCTCGTGCGCAGGAGCAGGCAGCCGCTGCCTGTTCCGGAGATGACTCTGGCCGAGCTGAGCATCAGCACGGCCGGCGTTCAGCGAGACCGTTTGCTGATGCACTTCGTCGCATCGCTGCGTGACATGCTCGTATCGAGCAGTGACATCGACGCAGACCTCGCGCGAGCCGAGGTCGCTCTGGAGCTCCTTGACGCTCTGCTAACGGATGATCACCCCACGCCGCAACTGTCGAGGGGGCCGAGTGGCGCTCTGACGATCGAATGGCTCGTGCACGGCAGCGTGCTCGTGATTGACGTGGTATCGCCCTCCGATGTCCGGCTCTGGGCGGAGGACGCTGCGGGGAGCGACGTTTTCGACTACGAGTTGAACCGGAACTGGGAGCCGACAGATGGCGCGATCCGCGAGGCGCGCGACTTTCTCGAAGCTCTTGCGAAGGGTGTTCGTCACCGGGTTCAGCTCCGGGGCCTCTGAACGCTCGAGCAAGTCGAACCTCCGCATGGTGCCTGTCTCGCAGGACGAACTCCTCCTTCGCCGGTACTCACCGGTCAATCCCAACCACATCACCAAAGATGAAGGCACGGGCAAGGCCCTCCTGAACTGGTCGGCCTTGGAGTTCGATGAAGACGGTTGCTCCGTGTACCGCGAAAAGCTCCTCCTTGAGGACGGGCTGACCCGCGACGCCATACTCGATCGACCATACGTCGGCATCGCGACGACGACGGCGGCGGACGTCGAGCGGTTCAGCGTTCAGACGGGCGCTGCGACTGTTCGTCCCTTCTTCGTCGTGGCCTCGCCGCGAACGGAGCCGCCTCCGCTTCCCACGGATCGGGCCCATGCGTCGATTCGTGTGATGGAAGGCCACGGTCTGTCGGCGCGGAAGCTCGACAAGGCACGTCGAGGACTGGGTCGCCATGCGTTCACGGTTGTCGAGTAGGGACGGCCAGCGAGGCCCGCATGAGATCTCCCGCCGCCGCCCGCGTCCGATCCTCCGCCGTCGGCCACAGATGGCTGTAGGTGTTCAACGTCGTCGTGGCTGACGAGTGCCCGAGCGCCCGCTGCACGGTGACCACGTCGCAGCCCGCTGCGATCAGGCCCGACGCGTAGAAGTGACGCAGGTCGTGGAGCCGCACGTGCGGCAGCCCGGCCGACGTCCGCGTCGCTCGCCACCGCCAGTCGATGTCGTTGTCGTACATCGGGCCGTCGCCGACGGTGAACAGCCACGCGTCAGAAGGCGGATCATTCGGCAGGTGCCTCTCGATGTGAGACCGCAACATCTCCACGAGGTCGTCCGGCAAGTGCACAACCCGCTCCGAGCCGTACTTCGGCAGCCGCACCGCGAACGTGTCCCCGTCCCGCTGCAGCTGCCGCGACATCGTCAGCCGTCGAAGAGCGAAGTCGATGTCGCCGACCTGGACGCCAGCCGCCTCGCCCTTACGCAGACCCGCGAACGCGCAGAGCGCGACGTAGGCGCGGAAGCCGTGACGGGTCGACACTCGGTTGCTGTCGGCGTGGGCCAGCAGCCGCCCGACCTGCTCGACCGTCGGGATCCGCATCGCGGCCTCGATCTTGCGTCGTCGGGGGAGTGCGACCCCGACAGTCGGGTCCGCGGCGATCACGCGATCCGCGACGGCAGCCCGGAAGACCGACCGCACGATCACGAACCGGGTTTTGATCGTCGTCGCCGCCCACTTCGTCGACATCGACTTCACCCACCTCTCGACGTGGGAGCGCCGGATCGCCCTCATCGGCAGATCGCCGAAGCCGACCGACCCGACAGCGAGGTCGGCGTTGGCGCGCGTCGACGGCACCCAGAGCTGTCGAGGCGCCCAGCTGTCGTAGAACTCCTGGAAGGTCACCCGTCCCGCACGCGGGTTCACGTAGGTCCCCGCGTGCAGGGTGGACGTCACCTCGTCGAGCCAGACTGCGGCGTCGACCTTGCGCGCGAAGTGACGGGACCGCTCGCGCCCGGTGTCGTCCCGATAGCGGGCACGCCAGCGGCCGTCGGGGCGCTTCGCGATGCTCCCCGCCATGGCAACCCTCCTTCCGAGATCGAGCCATCGTCAGCACGACGACAGCCACGACTCCTCGATCAGTCGCGATTCTGTGGACGACGGGTCTGTTCGGAGAGCCAGAGGACGAGATCGGCACGCCAGTAGCGGACGTGGCGGCCGATCTTGAAGCTGCGCGGCCCGCAGCCGAGGTGCCGCCAGTAGCGCAGCGTCCCTTCGGCGACGCGCAGGAAGCGACAGGCCTCCTGGAGCGTCAGCATTTCGTCGCCGGGGTTCTTGATGGGGCGGCGGTTCTCGTCGGGTTTCATCGGTGATTCGGTCATGGCGTTGCTCCTCGCCGGTTGTGGTCGCGGACGGTCGGTCCGTGTTGGCCAGCGTGGGCGGTCAGGTATCCCGAAATCCGGGGAACCTGGAGGGGGATACCTGCCCGGAGACTGCGTTTCCGCAGGTCAACAGGTGTCCCTAAGTCGTCCGGCTGGTTGGGTTGCGAGTCGTTGATTCACGTCGATCAGCGTGGACTTCGGGTGTTACCGAGATCCGGTAAGACGGAGGGGGAACGTCAGGGGGAACGTTGCGTTTGCGCAGGTCAACAGCGTTCCCTAAGTCGTTGGCCGGATGGCTTGTCAGAGGCCGATTCCGGACGGCTGCGTAGTCGACGGCCGGTGCTCCGGGACGGGGAAGCGTGGGGTCGGAGGACGTGCGGCGGCCGGGCCGTACCGGTCGATGGCACCGATCGCCTGACCACGGGCGTGAGCAGGTCCGAGGTCGGCGCGGTCGCGGCTGAACACGTCGATCCACTGCTTCCGAGCGTCATCGACGGAATCCGCGACGAGGTGAGCGACATTGGTCTTTCTGCCTCTGGTCATCGCGACGTACGCTGCCGCGGCGCCCGTAGTCTCGTCGATGGCGACGTGGGCGTGGTCTACGGTCTCGCCCTGGGCGCCGTGGATGGTGGTGGCGTAGGCGAGTTCGACATGCTCTCGGACGTACGTCGGCGGAAGCTCCCGGTCGCGTCCCTGACCGGGGGAGTGGACGATGAGGCTGCCGTCGTCGCCCATGCCGATGACGGTCCAGGTCTGCCGGTTGGTGACGTCGAGGCCGGGGTCGTTGCGGCGGGTCGCGACCCGGTCACCGGGCCCGATCAGCTCTCCTCGGTGGGTGGCCACCGCGCCGGTGTCGCGGCCGTGGTCGTCGCGGATCGCGGCGTTGAGAGTGGCGACGTGCTCTCGGGTGTCGGCGACGATCAGTGCTCCGTCGGCGCCGAGCGTCGCGAGGCTCGCGGTGCGCTCGGATTCCGAGGCGTGCAGGACGACCTGGCCGCGTGCGAGGAGCCGGTCGAAGACGGCGTCGGCGTGCCTGCCGTCGCGCATCGCGAGGCTGAGCTTCGCGTACGCGGGATCCGCGAACCGACGGACCTGCTGCATGGAGACGACTGCCGACGGATGGGCCCAGGCGATGGCGTGATCGAGCACGCCTCCTCGGCCAACTGCCGGGAGTTGCTGCCGGTCGCCCATGAACGCGACCCGCGCGCCCGCTTCGTCGGCGATGGTCAACAGGGCGAGTGCGGTGTCCTGGTCGACCATCCCGGTCTCGTCGATGAGCAGCAGGTCGCCAGGTCGGAGTTGCGCCGCCTGGGAGGGTTCGGCGGGCTCGCGGGTCCGGTGGCCGTCGTCGTCCCATCGCCAGCCGTGCTGATGGACCAGCCAGGCAGCCGAGTGTCCGTCGGCGCCGGTCTCCCGAGCTGCCACTTCCGCGGCCTTCAGCGTCGGCGTCACGACCAACAATCGACGACCTCGCATCGCGAGGTAGGTGCGCACCGCAGCCAGCGTCGTCGTCTTCCCGGCCCCGGCGGCGCCTTCGATGACGATCAGCGGACCACGGCCACACAGCCGTTCGGCGACACGACCCTGCTCGCGGGACAGCCGCTCAAGGGTCGCCCGGTGCAGCCTCGCCGGCTCTGCAGGAATCCTCGAGCGACGGAGCAGCCGCTCGAGGATCTCGGTCTCCACGGCCAGCACCGCAGTCGACGTCAGCGATCGAACATGCCCGGGCACGTCGGGTCGCACGAGCAGGGGAGTGCAACCTTGGACGGCGCGGGCGGTCAGGTCCTCGGCAAGCTCGATCCGCACGCCCGCCTCAGTGATCAGCCCGGTCTGGGCGATCAACGTCTCGGCCTGTCCTCGGACGTCGGCCGTGTTCCACGCCGACCTTTTCGCGCCGAGTCGCGACAGCACGAGCTCGACTGCGGCCTCGCGATCGACGTCGCCGATTCGGAGAGACCAGGGCGGCACGGAGTGGTGTGGGTCGACGTACCCGAGCGCCCGCAGTTCCTCGTTCCACCGCTCGACCACCTCAGCGCCGTCCTCCGGCGCCGCCTTGTCCGGGCGGGCCTGCGCCCACGCCCTTCGATCCCACACCTCCCGCACCCGTGGGCCCGGGTCCTCGCCCGGATGTTCGGCCCGCCACTCGGCCTCGTACCGCTCGACGTTGGCCCGGATCTGCGCCGTGCGGGCGCTGAACGCTCCGACGTACGGCGCCAGCTCGCGGATCTCGCCGGTCTGGGGATCCATCGTGAACCCGGCGTTCGCCAGGGCGCCGCGGAACTCCGGATCGGTGGCGACCGCCGCGTGCCCGATGCCGTTGATCGCCTCGATCATGTCTCGTACCCCCACTGAGTGCAGCCCGCGCCAGGCTCCCTTCGCGAACACTCGCGCGTTGATCTGGAGATGCAGATGACGGTGTGGGTCGCCGGCGCGCGAGGTGTAGTGCCGGATCACCGCCGCCTCGATCTGCTCCACTGGGACCTGCACCTGCCGATCGCGTGGTCCGACGCGGGTGGTGGCGTGCTCGGCCAGGTAGGTGATGATCTGCGTCGCCGCGCGCTCCTGCGCGGCGTCGAGCGCCGCTGAGACTTCCGGGTTCAGCGCGGCCGCGAGCGACCAGGTCTTGGGCCCGTTGATGGTGACCTCGACGAACCGAAGCCCGTTCGCGTCCGTCCGCAGCCGACCCTTCGGGAGTCCGGTCTCGACGACCATCCCGGCCACCCAGCGCTCGTAGGTCTCGCCGTCCATGTCCTGCTTCTTCTCGATGCGGACCTCCCGCTCTCCGTTGCTGCCGTTGGCTTCGGCGACGAAGCGCATCGCGATCCCGTCCCCGTCGGCGAGGTAGTAGTCGTCGTAGCGGGCGCAGTCACGTTCGACGTAGGTCCGGGCGGCCTTTGCCGCGCCGCGGTAGAACTTCACGCCTCCGTGCACGCCGATCACCTCGGATCACCCGGTCCAACGCGTCCGTCGACAACCAACGGACGCCCTACAAATGCCGCGTGGGCCGCCCGATCTCGGGCGACCCATCTACGGTCCTTCGTAGCATGCGTGCCGCTCTTTAAGAAGGGGTGGAAGAGGGAGATGAGGGCGGCTGGGGAGAAGGGTCTTGGAAGCCGAATAAGATCAAAGGTTTCCAATGATGAGGAGATGACCATAGAGGGGATGGAGGGTCCGAAGTATGTGCACAGACGCAGCGTGGCGCCCGTCATCCACAGCCAGGATGAGGACGCCTTGGGGTGGGCAAGCTCCACGCAGACCGTATCGGCATGTCCGACTTTCCCGAGGAGTACGCGGCCGCATATGCCACCGCACGGTCGTGCCTGATCGCGCTCGCCAGATCGTCGCCGTGCTGCGAAGCCGCCACCTTCGATGAGCTTCTGTTCGAACTTGACGACCTCCACGGAGGTTCCGGTCCGGCGACCTATCCAGTGGTGGCTGGCCGGGCTGATCTGCTCGTCTGGTTTGAGTCTGCTGTGCGCCGAATGATCGCGGCGGGCGGGGACGTCGACGCCCTTGAACTCATTGCCTTGGTTGCGTGTGCCGTATGAGGTGGGGACGGCCGCGGAGGGGCCGTCCCCACCTCATCACGCGGCACCGTCAACCGAGGTCGGGTCCGCGTGGGCGCCGCCCGCGGCGCTACCAGCCAACGAGATCAGCGCCTGGTCCAGGAGACGACGGATACTGGTCGTGATGGCCGTGCACTCGCTCTCGATCTTGGTGGCGCCCTTCTGGATCGAGCCGGCGGTCTTCTTGATGAGGTCAATCCTGTCGAGCTGCGCTACCGCCTCGCCGATCTTCTCCTCGGCCGTGTCGAGCTCGGCCTCACCCGTGCGGATCGACGCGGCGATCGCGACGGTACGGAGCAGCAGGATGACGGTGCGAACCACCTCGGCGTCGTCGTTGCTGGGGTCGAACGCCATCACGATCCGCCGCTGGCCGAGCACCCGGATCGAGTGGCCGCCGTTCTGGTCGGCGGAGCGCACGACCCCGAGCGAGGCACTGGCACCGCGGTTGCGCTCGGCCTCGTTGAAGTACTCACCCCAGTTGGCGCGAGCCGAGTCGGTCATCTCCACGACCACCCGGGCGGTCTGACCAGTCACCGAGAGCAGCCCGTCGCCCTTTCTGCTGCGAGGCACGAGACCGGTCTTGGTCGTGGTGTCCTCGTACTCGTCGCCGAGTCCGGCGGCGATGTCGCTCATCAGGGCGTGGATCTGGTCCTCGAAAGAGCTGCCCTTGATGGGAGTCACCTTGGCGATGGACGACTTCGCTCCCTGCACCTTCAAGGCAGTGCTCAGGTCCTCGACCTTGGCAGTCAGCTCGATCTGGCCCTTCTCGATCTGCTTCGAGAACAGTTCCTGTTGAGCAGCGAGAGTCGCGGCGTGCTTCGCCATCGGCGAGGTCGGATCGCTGGGGTCAAGCTGCCTCGTGGCCTTCTCGAGCAACTCGGTGGTGCTCGTCTTGACCTGCTTCTCCAGCGCTGCGGAGAACTTGTCGAGGACCGGCTGGAGGCGCTCGAGAAGCTCAGGGTTGTCGCCACCGAAGATCCGCCGCGTCTCTTCGAGCAGATCCTTCTTGGTCGACGTGACCGCGTCCGCGAGGTGCTTGCGCGTGACCTCGTCAGCATCGGTGATTGCCTTCTTGGCGTCGGCGGCAGCCTTGGCCACGGTCTCTGTCGCCGACCTGGTGGCGGTCGCCGTGGCCTCACCCGCTTGTCGCGTCGCCTCCGCGGTCTTGTCGCCGACGTCCTTCAGCATGCGCTCCAGCGCCCGGGTCTCCGTGGTCTGTGCGGTCAGGCTGAGCGCCTTCGCCCCCAGCGTGAGTGCCTCCGTTGCGAACTTCGTCAGGTCGGCGCCGACCAGCAGTGCGGGGTCGTCGCAGCGCTGTCCTCGCTCGCCCCTGATCCAGTGCCGCGCTTCGGTGACGACGTCCGACTCGGTGAGCACCAGCCCGTCGATGATCACCTTCGAGCCGCTCTCGTCGAAGCGCGCTCCGTTCGTGTCCTGCTTCATTTCTTGCCTCCAGGGTGTTGGCCACCCCGTTGGCGACCTCCCTTTCGATGTTGCGGGAGGGTGCCGCAATTTTGGGTTCGAGTGAGTGTTTAGTGGGCTAAACAGTTGAACTGAGACAATCGGTCGTGCGACGGATACCGTTCCATCCATCGACTATCGACCACCCTGGAAGGAGGAGGAACGTGGACTCATTCGTCACGATGTCCGACATCGCTCGAATCGCGCACGTCACCCGTCAGGCAGTCACAAACTGGCGGTCGCGGCCCACGCACCTGCCGTTCCCTTCCGCTGCGAGGGATGTTGCCGGGGTCGAGCAGTTTGATCGCGATGAGGTTCTCGACTGGTTGGAAGCAACGGGTCGAGGACTCAACAACGATGCCAGGCTCGACGCCCCGGGAGTGGCTGTACCGGATGACCTTCGTGTCGAGGACGCGGTCGTCATGCTCGCGCTGCGAGCCAGCATGACCGAAGACCTGGCCCCGCTCACCGCTGTGGAGCGGATCGATTTGGCTCGAGAGTTGGACCCCACAGACAGCTACCTTCTGGCCGAGGTGACTGAGATCGCCGCTGACGACGCGCTGGCTGAATACGTCGATGGCCTTCTCGAAGCGTCATACGGCGCGTCGGACGCCCTGGACCGCCTCTTCGCCAGCCGTGCAGCGCACGGTGCGCGTGGCCTGACTGCGGACGCAGTCGCGCTCGTTCAGGAGCTCGTCGATGCGTGCCGGACGTTCCTGGGGCCCGATGGCGTCGCAGTCGAGCTGCATCTCGACCCGCGAGACCGTGGAATTGCTATTGGCTTCGAGGCGGCGGGGCCTCAGAGTGCGCGCGCCGCGCGTAGGGTCCATGCGATCGACGGCGTCGAGATCGCGCCGAGCGCGGGCCCACTCGTCAAAGTCGTGTCGGTCGCCGGCCTTGACGACGTCGCGTCGCTCGACGCGGCCGGCGATGTAGCCGTTGAGCTCGACGCAGGCCAGATCGCAATTGTGATCGGGCCCGCATCCGCGCTATGTGATCGCCTCCGCGGCGACCTCTATGAAGCCCGCAAATCGGCGCTCGAGATGGGTTCCTCGGAGTACGGATGCGCGCTGGTCGCGTCCTTCAAGCTTCCCCGCGGCCTCTGGCGCCAGGCCCACCGGCAGAGCCTCGGCATGTGGGTGCTCCGGGGTGCAACGGCAGTCGGAGCGGCCGTTGTCGCAGATCTATCGGGCGAGTCAGTCGATGCATCGGAGCTCGCTGCCGACCTACTCGGCGCGCTGGAACAGACCGGAGGGCGGTCCTATCGCTACGGCCGTGCGCTTCGGTACGCCGCTATCTGGACTGGAGACACCGTTGTCCCTCCGGGCATCGGCGCCCAACACTTGGGTTCGTTCGACGCCGGCACGGCGTATGACCGGGTGGTCAGCGCCACCATCGTCACGCGCGAGGCAATCCCTGGATTCGATCTGCCGGCAGTGCGGGGAGGCACCCTTAGTCCGAGCTCATCCCGCTCGCTCGGTGATCTGGTCGAGGCAGGCGCTATCCGCCGTCAGAGTGGCTCTCGTATCGCGGATGAGGATCTCGATCCGGCCGGCTCTGTGCGGGTCATCACGGCCGAAGGTGGCGCGCCGAGTTGGATCGACCGACTCGTTGAGGCTGATCGCTATCGCTCGGCGGTGCACACCGAGCCCGGAGACGTCGTGTTCTCGATGAACCCGCCGCGCGCCGTCGTTGACGAGACCGGTGGCGCGATCGTTGCGTCCCCGAGTCGGATCCTCAGGCCAGACCCGGCCCGAGCGGGGACCGGCCCCCGTGCTCTCGCCGCAGCGATCAATCGCCTTCAGGACAGTAGCGAGTGGAAAACGTGGCTGATCCCGAGATTTCCGGCAGACCAGATACAGCGCGTTGAGGAAGCGCTGAATGCTGTCGATGAGCACCTTGCCGAGATCCGAAAGCACGAGGCGGCGGCCGCCGACCTCATCACCAGTTTGATCCAGGGCGTCGCCGCAGGGTCCGTGACCCTCGCTGTGCCCGATACCGAGAAGAAGGCAGGCTGACATGCCACCGCGCAAGAAGACCGGACCCACGGCACCGTCCACGATCAAAGAGCTCAAGGACACGCTCTGGAAGGCAGCCGACAAGCTGCGCGGGTCGCTGTCGGCGAGCCAGTACAAAGACGTGATCCTCGGTCTCGTGTTCCTCAAGTACGTCTCTGATGCATACGAGGAGCGCCGCGCGGCGATCCGCGCCGACCTGCTCGCCGAGGGCTACGACGACGAGCAGATCAACGATCTGATCGACGACCCGGAGGAGTACCAGGGTTACGGCGTTTTCGTCGTGCCGGAGGAGTCTCGCTGGGCCTACCTGTCAGAGAACGCGAAGGGGAAGCCCGCCGCCGGTGACGAGCCGGCCAAGACCATCGGCGCTCTGATTGATGCGGCCATGGATTCGGTCATGAAGGGCAACCCGACCCTCGCAGGCACCCTCCCGAGGATCTACAACCGCGACAACATCGACCAGCGCCGTCTGGGCGAGCTCGTCGACCTGTTCAACAATGCGCGCTTCAGCCGCCAGGGGGAGCACCGCGCCCGTGACCTCATGGGCGAGGTCTACGAGTACTTCCTCGGCGCGTTCGCTCGTGCCGAAGGCAAGCGCGGCGGCGAGTTCTTCACGCCGCCGTCAGTGGTCAAGGTCATCGTCGAGGTACTCGAGCCCAACCACGGCCGGGTCTACGACCCTTGCTGCGGTTCGGGCGGCATGTTCGTCCAGACGGAGAAGTTCATCCACGAGCACGACGGCGACCCGAAGGACATCTCCGTTTTCGGGCAGGAGGGCAACGAGGAGACCTGGCGCCTCGCCAAGATGAACCTCGCCATCCACGGCATCGAGAACAAGGGCCTCGGTGCCCGCTGGGGCGACACCTTCGCCCGTGACCAGCACGCCGACGTCCAGATGGACTTCGTGATGGCGAACCCGCCGTTCAACATCAAGGACTGGGCGCGCAACGTTGAGGACCCGCGCTGGAAGTACGGCGTCCCGCCGGCCAACAACGCTAACTACGCCTGGATCCAGCACATCCTGTCGAAGCTTGCCCCGGGCGGGAAGGCAGGCGTCGTCATGGCAAACGGCTCGATGTCGTCGAACTCCAACGGCGAGGGTGACATCCGCGCGCAGATCGTCGAGGGAGACCTCGTCTCGTGCATGGTGGCGCTGCCGACCCAGCTCTTCCGGAGCACCGGTATTCCGGTGTGCCTGTGGTTCTTCGCCAAGGACAAGACCAAGGGTGCGCAGGGCTCCATCGACCGCTCGGGACAGGTACTTTTCATCGACGCCCGAGCGCTGGGCTACATGGTCGATCGTGCCGAGCGCGACCTGGACTACGAGAAGGACATCAAGCGCATTGGTGACACCTTCCACGCCTGGCGTGGCACGAATTCGGCGGCGACTGAGTACGAGGACGTTCCTGGCTTCTGCAAGTCGGCCACGCTCGCCGAGATCAAGGCCGCCGGCTACGCGCTGACGCCGGGCCGATACGTCGGAGCTGCCGAGGCGGATGGTGACGGTGAGGAGATCAAGGTCAAGATCCAGCGGCTGACCGCTGAGTTGCTCGGCGCCCTTGATGAAAGCGAGCGGCTCGCCAAGGTAGCTCGTGAGCAGCTGGAGCGGATCGATGGCTAGGTGCGTCGTGAAATTCGCCGAGCTAGTCGAGAAGAACGTTCTGGAGATTGGGGCGGGAAGGCCGCGATCCGCGGGGTTGCACCTGCCGGTGTTGAGGGTGGCCGATGTCTTGGATGGACGGATTGAGTCGACCGTTCAAGCAAGTGACTCTACCGATGGCCCCGAGCAACTTGGGCCGAAGACATCCCGGCCCGGGGACATTGTCTTGACGACCAAGGGCACGGTCGGTCGAGTCGCAGTGATGCCTCCCAACGGTCCCATCTACGCCTACAGTCCCCAACTGTGCTACCTGCGGCCTGCCGGCGCGGGCACCCTCGATTTTCAGTACCTCTACTACTGGTTCAAGAGTGCACAGTTCTGGACCCAGGCGGGCGCCTTGAAGGCTCAGACGGACATGGCCGACTTCATTTCGTTGCAGGATCTGATGTCGTTGAAGATCGGATTGCCCCCGGTATCGGAACAGCAGGGGATTGCGGAGGTGCTCGGAGCGCTCGACGACAAGATCACCGCGAACGAGGCGTCCATTCGGCTTGCTGACGAGCTGAGTCGTGCGAGCTTCCGGGCGGCGGCCATTGGCGGGCACGAGGTGCCTTTGTCGTCGCTCGCCAAGTTCGTCAATGGTCGGGCTTACACCAAGAACGCCACGGGCACTGGCCGAGTTGTGGTGCGGATCGCTGAACTCAACTCGGGTATCGGTGGGTCAACTGTGAGGAACGACATCGAGGTCCCCGACGACAACGTTGCACGACCTGGGGATCTGCTGTTCGCCTGGTCGGGGTCGCTGACCGCTGCGCGTTGGTACCGCCCGGAGGCCATCGTGAACCAGCACATCTTCAAGGTCATCCCCAGCGAGGGCATGCCGATGTGGCTCGTGAACCAGGCGGTGCACGAAAAGCTGAATGAGTTCAAGGCGATTGCGGCTGACAAGGCAACCACGATGGGGCACATCCAGCGACGCCACCTCAATGAACCCGTGCACATTCCCGCTGCTGCCAATGTTCAGAAGCTTGATGGGCTGATGACGAGTCTGTGGGCTGCGGCCCTCGCTGCCGAGATCGAAAACCTGAAGCTCCTCGCGACCAGGGACGAGCTGCTGCCGCTCTTGATGTCGGGGAAGGTTCGCGTCAAGGACGCCGAGACGACTGCCGAAGAGGTGCTGTGATGGTGAGCGAAGCCGAGTGGGAAGAGCAGATGCTCGACGCGCTTTCGTTCCATGGGTGGATCGCGACGTCGGGAAAGGCCGTGGTTCCCGGTGTGGAAGGCGGGCGCGAGGCGTGGGACGACATCGTCCTGCCGAGCCGGACCCTGACGGCGCTGCGCAAATTCAACCCAACCGTTCCGGGTGAGTATCTCGTTCAGGCTCTTGCCGAGGTGCGTGCACCGAAGTCGCAGGATCCGACGTCGGAGAACTTCCGGATCCACCAGATCCTTGTCAACGGTTACCGCGGCATCAGCTATGTCGACTCCGACGGCGTGGAGCAGAGCCCGACGATCCGCTTCGTCAGCCACAACGTCGACGACAACGAGTTCCTCGCGGTTAACCAGGTGACCATCCGTTCGGCTGACGTCGAGCGGCGCTTCGACATCGTCCTGTACGTCAACGGTCTTCCGGTGGTCGTCGCTGAGCTCAAGCGCGCGGGTGCCGAGGCGGCGCATATCGCCTCGGCCCACGCGCAGCTGGCGACGTACCTCCGCGAGTTCCCGATGGCCTTCCGGTTCGTCGTCCTATCGATCATCTCCGACGGCATCAGCGCCCGGTACGGCACGCCGTTCACGCCCCTCAACCACTACTCGCCGTGGAATGTCGACGACGAGGGCCGGCCCTTCCGGTCGGGAACCGATGAGTGGCAGCCCGTGCGCCTCGAGGTCGAGGACTTGATCAACGGTGTCTGCAACCAGGAGCGCTTCCTTCAGATCCAGCGCGACTTCGTCGCGTTCGACGAGGGCGCTGACGGATACGCCAAGCGGATTGCCAAGCCGCACCAGTACTTCGCAGTCACCAAGGCGGTGGGGTCGACGGTCCTTGCTGTCGAGTCCAACGGCAAGGCTGGCGTCGTCTGGCACACCCAGGGATCCGGCAAGTCGATGGAGATGGAGCTCTATGCTCACGCCGTTGCCCGTCAACCCAAACTGAAGAACCCGACACTGATCGTCGTCACCGACCGTACCGAGCTCGACAGCCAGCTCTTTGAGGCTTTCAACCGCTCGCAGTTGCTGGGCGAGGCCCCCATCAACGTCACGAAGCGCAAGCAGTTGCGTGAAGCGCTGTCGACCCGAGTCACGGGCGGCATCTATTTCACGACGCTGCAGAAGTTTGGCCTCACGGACAAGGAGCGCGACGCGGGCCTCGATCATCCGCTCCTCACCGACCGGCGCAACATCATCGTGATCGTCGACGAGGCGCACCGCAGCCACTACGACGACCTCGATGGCTTCGCTCGCCACATCCGTGACGCGCTCCCCAACGCCGCCTTCATTGCCTTCACGGGCACGCCGATCTCGACCGCAGAGCGCGACACCCAGGAGGTGTTCGGCTCCGTCATCGACACCTACGACCTGACCCGTGCGGTCGCCGATGGCGCGACGGTCCCGGTGTATTTCGAGCCGCGTCTCATCGCGATCAAGCTTGCGGGCGACCTGACCGAAGAGGACCTCGACGCCGCGGCGGACGAGGCCGCGACTGGGCTCGACGAGGTGGAGCGGGAGCGCATCGAGAAGTCCGTCGCGGTTATCAATGCGATGTACGGCGCCCCCGTGCGCCTCGAGGCCTTGGCGAAGGACATCCTCGAGCACTGGGAGAGGCGATCGGCCGCGCTCGTTCCCTTCATCGAGTCACCGGGCAAGGCGTTCATCGTGGGAGCGACCCGTGAGATTTGCGCCAACCTCTACGAGGAGATCATCAAGTTGCGCCCCGAGTGGCACGACGATGCCGTCGACAAGGGCGTCATCAAGGTCGTCTACTCCGGCTCTGCGTCCGATGTGGATCCGGTCGCCAGGCACGTGCGCCGGGAGGCCCTCAACAAGGTCATCCAGAAGCGCCTCAAGGACGCCGAGGACCCGCTCCAGATCGTCATCGTCAAGGACATGATGCTCACGGGCTTCGACGCCCCGCCGCTGCACACGCTGTACCTCGACCGCCCGCTCAAGGGCGCGCTGCTCATGCAGACTCTCGCGCGCGTCAACCGCACCTTCCGTGGCAAGCCGGATGGCCTGCTTGTGTCGTACGCGCCCCTCGTTGAGAACCTGAGCAAGGCCCTCGCCGAGTACACCGAGACGGATCAGGCTAAGAAGCCGGTCGGGCGCAACGTCGACGAGGCCGCCGTACTCGCACGTCAGCTGATCACCTCGCTCGACGAGATCTGCGCCGGATACCCGTGGCGCACCCATCTCCTGGGTGACACCAGGAGCTGGATCAAGGCAGCGGTCGGTCTCACCAACTACCTGCGCTCCCCGGCCACGCCAGGAAACCAGCCGGCTGAGGGCGAAACCGCGATCGTGGACAAGTTCCGCAAGTTCGCGAACCAGCTCGCGCGAGCCTGGGCTCTGGCTGCCGGTTCGCAGACCCTCGATGACCTTCGCCCCGCAGCGAAGTTCTACGAGGAAGTCCGGGTGTGGATGGGCAAGTTCGACGCCCAAGAGCGCCAAGCGCAGGGGCGCCCGATCCCCGAAGAGATCCAGCGGCTTCTGTCTGGGCTCGTAGCCTCCTCGACCGAGACGGGCGAAGTGGTCGACATCTACGAGGCCGCGGGTATGCCCAAGCCTTCGCTCTCCGACCTTGGCCCCGACTTCACCGTCAATGCGCTCCAATCCGAGAACCCCCACCTCGCGATCGAGGCGTTGCGCGACCTCCTGACTGAGGAGACCGCAAAGTCGACTCGGCACAACCTCGTGCGTCACCGTGCCTTCTCCGAGAAGCTCCGTGAGCTGATGAACAAGTACACGAACCAGCAGCTGACCTCGGCTGAGGTCATTGCCGAGCTGATCGAGTTCGCCAAGGAGGTCGCAGCCGAGGGCAACCGGGGTGCGCACTTCGAGCCGCCGCTGGACTGGAAGGAACTGGCGTTCTACGACGCCGTCGCGTCGAACGAATCGGCCGTCGAGATCCAGGGTGACGACGTTCTCGCTCAGATCGCACGCGAGCTCGTCGGCGTGATGCGCCGCGACATCAAGCTCGACTGGACGGTCCGCGACGACGTCAAGGCCAAACTGCGCTCGTCGATCAAGCGGCTGCTCGTGAAGTACAAGTACCCGCCGGACAAGCAGCCCGAAGCAATCCGTCTGGTCATCGAGCAGATGGAGAGCCTGGCGTCCTCGATGCTCCAGTAAGGTCGTGACACTCACCTGCGGGTTGGTTCAGTCCGCAAATAGTCCGCAAGACGCTCGGTTTCGGCCGATCGTGACCAATGGGGCCGTTGGCAGCCGTCGCGACGTCCGTGCAGGTCACCCCTACCTTTCGTCGAAATCCAACGGCGACCGCAAGCGGCCGAAACTCGCCCGGATGCTTTCCCTGGTACTACTGATCGGGTGCGTGTGCGCAGTTCCGAGGCCTGTTCTAGGGTCGGCTACTTCGTCAGGGACGAACTGCTGACGAACCGGCCCTGTTCTGGACGCCCAGCGAACCTCGTCAGCGATCTCCTGCGGCCGTCTCCGGCACGAGCAGGTTGAGCGCTGTGATCCGGCCCTGGTCGTCGATCCACAACCAGACCGACCAGTCGTGGGCGCAGGAAGCCAGCCGCGCGGGGTAGAGCACGATCTGTCGCTCGACCGGGAGGCCTCGCGGCAGTCCGCCGCGGTCGATGAGCTCACAGGTCTGGCCGTCGGGCCAGCGGGTCACGTCACTGAACTCGCCGGTCTCGATCTCACCCCCGCCCCGGGCGACGATCAGGGGAGACACCTCACAGGAGTCCGGGGAGACCCCGGTGCAGAAGGCCCAGGAAGACGGGTCGTCCGCGGTCGTCGAGGTCACGGTGGCCCAGGAGGTGTAGCCGAGCAGCTGCTGCACCTCCGGTGCCCAGTCCGGAGGCGCACCGCCGCGGGCGAAACGTACGAACGCGTCGGCGGCTTCGGAGAGGCGGGCGCAGTCGCGGGTGCGATGCGGCACCTCGACCACGAGAGTCACCGGCCCGTACCAGTCCGGGTCGTCACCGCGGTCCTCCTCGAGAGCACGCTGAGTCGGCGCTTGCTCCACCACCCCACTGCCGGGCTGACACGTCTCGAGTTCCTCGACCTTCGCCGGGTAGCCGGCGGCCGTGACGCGGGCTCGCGCTTCGCCCAGGCTCAGGCCGAGGACATCGGGGATCGGTTCCTGAGCGCTCCCGCGAGCCCCGTCCGACCAGGCGATGACGGTGTCGATCGCGCCACCGGTCCGGTAGAGCGCTACTCGTGCCGGGCACCGTGATCCGGGATCTGCTTCCTCGAAGGCGATGGTGAGGGTCAGTGCCTCACGATCGCGCACCCCCGCCGGACGCGCGACACCGCACCAGGTGTCGGGCGGCGTACCCGAGATCACCTGGAGGGACGGCGCCCGGTAGGAGTCACCGACGCGCACCACCTGCTCGGAGGCTCGAGCAAGGATGCTCAGCGCCGAGTCTGAGCCCCAGTCTCCGCGTGCCGCCTCCACTCCGGTCAGCGTGGCCGTGCGCACCCCGTCGACGAACAGGTCGACGCCGTCGGCGAATCGGGGCGACGGCCCACGTCCGGTCGCGAAGTCGACGAACTGCCAGGCCTCTCGAGGCACCTGGAAGCAGTCGGTGGTGGCTCCCTGGTAGGACAGCAGCACCGTGACCGTCTCGCCCGGCTGCACCGGAGTGCCCGCGCTTGGCTCGGTTCCGACCGGTCGGCCCGCGGGGGCGCAGCTGACGTCTTCGCGGTAGCGGACCTGGAGCCCCAGCTCCGCGAAGAGAGTGGCGACCGACTGCCGGGTGTGCCCGAAGACCGACGGCACGGTGCCGTCCGGGGTCCCTGACACGAGTGCGGGCGCGACCCGACCTGCGTCGGGTCCGGCACCTGGCAGCAGGCCTGTCAGAGCGGCCCCGGCCGCCACCACGCCGGCCACCGAGAGCGCAGCCGCGAGTGCGGCCAGCCGCGGCCGACGCCGCACCTGGGGCGAGGTCCTGGATCGGCCACGGGAGCGCGACCGTTCTAGGACCACAGCCAGGTGCTGCTCGGTGTCGACCGTGATCCGGTTCGCGACCTG
>JANNNO010000238.1:0-3187 GCA_031398585.1 Myxococcales bacterium
ACCCTCTTTTACGCCTGCACCCCCATCACCATCATCGGTGCGCTGGCCCTGTCGCGCATGCAGGAGCCGCCCGCCACCCACGCGCGCCGGGCCTTCACGCTGACCGAGCTGCTCGCCTTCGCGCGCGACGGCTCGATCCTGCGCTTCTTGCTGGCGTCGATCGCGTTTTTCGTTCTGCAGGTGCAGCTCTACCAGACCATCTCCATTTACGCGGCCAACGTGCTTCACCTCGGTCGTCGCGAGATCGGCGCCCTCTACACGCTCAATGGCGTGATGGTCGCCGTCCTGCAATTGCCCGCCGTGATGGCGATCGAGAAGCTCGGCGCCTCACGCGCGATCATTGCGGGCGCGCTCGGCTACGCGGCGGCCTATGGCGCTGTCGGCCTCGTGCACGGTGCCCTCGGGCTCAGCTTCTGTATCGTGGCGGTGACACTCGCCGAGATCGTCAGCGCCCCCGCACAGCAAGCGACCGTGACGGCCCTCGCCCCTCCCGGACGGGTCGGCGGCTACCTCGGCCTTTACGGCCTGGCCCAGGTCGTCGGTCAGTCGACTGGACCGCTGGTCGGCGCGACGCTGCTGGCCGCGGTTCCGCCCCGCACCGCATGGTTCGCGCTGGCGCTTTTCGGCGTCGCCGCCGCTTACGGGTACCGCCGGTCGGTTTTCCCGACCCAAACCCCGAGAAAGCCTCTGGCGTCCGAACCTCAAGCGTGATGTATCATCCTGCGCTCCGGAGCCGTGGGAGGCACCGGACGAATCTCTCGATTCACCGACAAGTGGCAATTTTGCTACGCCGCTCCGAACCCTGATTTCGACCTCGAGCGGTGTCACCTGGATTCGAGCCTGTCCCCATCGGAGGAGGAATGAGCCGCATCGAACGGGAAGTCCTGCAAGTGCAAGAAAAGACGAAGCTCCTCGAGTACTACCGCCAGATGCTCGCGATCCGCCGGATCGAAGAGGCATCGGCCAAGGCTTACTCGCAGGGCAAGATCGGCGGTTTCTTGCACCTCTACATCGGGCAGGAGGCGATCGCGGCGGGAGCTTGCGCCGCCCTCAAGCCCGAGGACTACGTGATGACCTCCTACCGGGACCACGGTCTCGCCTATACAAAGGGTATGTCTGCCCGCGCCATCATGGCAGAGCTCTTCGGCAAGGAGACCGGCTGCTCCAAGGGTCTCGGCGGGTCGATGCACTTCTTCGACGCTCCGAATAACTTCCTGGGCGGTTGGGGCATCGTCGGTGGCCACCTGCCCCTCGCGGCCGGGACGGCTTTCGCCTCGAAGTACCGCGGCGACGGGCGCGTCACCCTCTGCTTCTTCGGCGACGGCGCCATCAGCCAGGGGGCGGCCCACGAGGCCTTCTCGCTGGCGGCCCTCTGGAAGCTGCCGGTGATCTTCATCTGTGAGAACAACCTCTATTCCATGGGCACGCCGCTTTCGCGGTCGCTCTCGGTCGAGGACACGTCACAGAAGGCGCTCGCCTACGGGATGGCCCGGGATCGCTTCGACGGTTACGACGTCATCAAGGTGCGTGATCGCATCGCCGACGCCGTCCGCCGCGCGCGCTACGAGTCGGCGCCGACGCTGATCGAGATCCGCTGCTACCGCTACCGCGGCCACTCGATGTCCGACCCGGGTCTTTACCGGACCAAGGAAGAGGTCGAGGAAGCCAAGAAGACCGACTGCCTCTTCATCGCGCAGGAGTACCTCACCAAGCTCGGCACCGAACAGAAAGAGTTCGACGCCATCGAGGAGAGTGTCCGCGCCGAGGTCGAGGACGCGGTGAAGTTCGCCGACGAGAGCGGAGTGCTCCCGGCCGAGCGTCTCGAAGAGTTCAACTACGTCGATTGAGGATTAGAGAAGAACCATGCCCGTCGTCGAGATGCGTGAAGCGCTCAACCAAGCCATGTGCGAGGAGATGGAGCGCGACGAGAACGTCTTTCTGATCGGTGAAGAGGTCGGCCACTACAACGGCGCTTACAAGGTCTCGAAAGGGATGTTGAAGCGATTCGGTGAAAAGCGCGTCATCGACGCGCCGATCGTCGAAAACGGGTTCGCCGGCCTTGGCATCGGCGCTGCGATGGTCGGCATGCGGCCGATCATCGAGTTCATGACCTGGAACTTCTCGCTGGTCGCCGCGGATCAGCTGATCAACAACGCCGCCAAGATCCGCCAGATGTCGGGCGGTCAGCTCAAGGTGCCGATCACCTTCCGTGGCCCCGGCGGCGCCGCGCACCAGCTGGGCGCGCAGCACAGCCAGGCGCTCGAGCACATCTGGACCAACATCCCGGGTCTCAAGGTCGTCGCCCCGTCGACGCCGAAGGACGCCAAGGGTCTGCTCAAGTCGTCGATCCGCGACGACAACCCCGTGGTCTTTATCGAAGGCGAGATCGCCTACGCCGACACCGGCGAGATCCCCGAGGGCGAGTACACCATCCCGCTCGGCGTTGGTGACATCAAGCGCGAGGGCAGCGACTGCACCATCATCGCCTGGTCGAAGATGATCAAGGTCGCGATGGGCGCCGCCGAGGCGCTGGCCGCCGAGGGGATCGAAGCCGAGGTGGTCGACCCGCGCACGCTGCGCCCGCTCGACGAGGAGCTGCTCGTGGCATCGGTCAAGAAGACCGGTCGCTGCGTGATCATCGAAGAGAGCTGGCCCTTCAACGGCGTGGGCGCCGAGATCGCCTACCGCGTGCAGCGTCTCTGCTTCGACGATCTCGATCACCCGGTCGAGCGCATCACCAGCCTCGACGTTTCGGCCCCGTACAACCGCGCGGTCGAGAACTCGATTCGCCCGACGCCCGACAAGGTCGCGGCCCTGGTGAAGAAGGTTCTCTACCTCGAGTAGCTGGCAAGTGGTTGGGTGAGATCGGCGCTGCGCCGATCTCGCAACTTCGCCGGCAACACCGGTGAAACCCGCGTTGCAACGGAGCCCCGACCTCGCGTTTGGGCTCCGTTTTTTGTTTTTCCGGTCGGCCGCAATCGCATAAGTTCTCGGTTTCGGACAAACCCGGTTTTCTCAGCACCATTCCGAAAAAGGACCCGACGCAAGATGGCTCAGCTCCTCGAAATGCCGAAGCTCTCCGACACGATGACGGAGGGTGTCCTCCGCAAATGGCAGAAGAAGGAGGGCGACAAGATCGCTCCCGGTGAGCTCGTCGCGGAGGTCGAGACCGACAAAGCCACGATGG
>JANNNO010000371.1:0-4515 GCA_031398585.1 Myxococcales bacterium
AGGTACTGGCCATCGGGTGACAGCGCCATCGCCGAGATCGGCGAGCCCCGTGCGGCAATCGGCCTGTCGAGCGGGCGCGGCACCGACTTGTTGGCGAGGTCGAAAAAGGCGATGCCTCCGTCGCTACCGACGGCGAACGTCCGAGCGTCACCGGTCATGGCCAGGATCAGGTCCGAATCGGCGGTGGCCGAGCCCGCACCCACCGCGGCGCCGAGCACCAGCGGGGCCGACCCGAGGTCGAGCAGTGAGATCTTCTGATCGGTACGAGCAACAGCGGCCCAGCCGGCGGCCCCGACCATGTCCAGCGCCTTGGCCGGCGCCAACGAGATCTCGGCGATCATCGACCGGGCGACACGCGAAGACACCCGCAGCCGCTCGCCCCGACGATCCGTCGTGACGATGCGATCATTGTCATTGGCAACGACAAGATAAGCCGTGCTATCCAGGCTCGACAAGTCGATCTTGGTCTCATCGTCGTTGGCCAGGGTTCGCACGACGACCGACGTCGCCACGGTTCCAAAAGCGATGAAGCTGCTGTCGGGCGAAAAGGCCAAGGACCATGCCTTGTAGCTGAGATAGCCCTTGCGCCGGGTGAGGCCCGGGACGGCATCGAAAAGGGTGATGCCATCGTTGGCAGCGCTCGCGAAGGTCTTGCCATCGCGGGAAAAGCCGAGCGCATTGACGGAGTAGACAACCGCGTTCTGCGGCGTGCATGCCACCGGATCTGCGTGGTGAAACACCGTCGTGCAGGCTGCGGGCATCTCGATCGGCGGCGGTCCTGTCGGAGGCTCCGCGTCGGGTCTCATGGCGCCGTCCGTTGGCGTGTTGGCGCCCCCATCGTTCGGCGCCAACGACTCGGCGCTGACATCGCGAGCCGTCTCGGAGCCGCCATCGCGTACCTCGCCGGTTTCGGTCGCACCGCCGTCGCCGGAGCCGCCGTCGCCGGCGCTCATGCACCCAGCCTGGGGCATAAGGGTAAGTGACACCGGCCCCGACGTGATACCCGGGGCAGGAGCTGGCGCCGAGCCGATCGCACGATATCGGCAGAGCGAGCCACTGCCGCCCGACTCTCCACTCTTGGCCTCGGCTGTGATCGACAGCGGGCTCGCCAGGCCGCCGGGTACGAAGATGCCGATGCTTACCGCCGCCGTTGCGGGATCACTCTTCAGCGTCGTTGCCCGCTGGATCTCGCCACCTGCATGACGAATGACGATCTCGAGAGGTGCCGGCGGGGCCAGCCGCGCACTCGATGTGATGGTAAGCAGCACGACGCCTTCGGTCGGGTCCTTCTTGCAGGCTCCCGCCGCCAGACAGAAGGCAACGACGACGACCGCACTCCTCACAGGCACTGCTCCGCGGGACAGGTCGGCCTGACCGCTCCGGAAGAGCGCGATAGAACGATGGCCGTCGCGGTTCCCGCCCCGACCACCCCGATCGCGGTCCAGAACCACCATCGGCGATAGAATGGCGTCGGTTCAGGTTGCGCTGGTTGGTAACCGCTGACGATCGGCGTGGTGAAGGTGACAGCGTCTCGCGCAACCCTGACGATCGGCGGCGGCGGCTCCTTGTCAGAAGCAACGGATGCGGGCGGCATCGCAGTCGGCGAGGCGGCCGGAGTGGCCGGCGGGGCTGCAGCCGGTACGGCCTGGCTACGCTGCTTGCGCAGCTCTTCCATCTCGGCGATGTAGCCATCGATCTCGCGGCGCTCGGCCGCCTTGATCGACCGACCTTTGCGGAGGTAGTCGCGGAAAAAGTCGATCGCGCGATCGGGGTTGCCGAGCTTCTGATGACATCGCCCGAGGTTGCGCAGGTAGACCGGATGCAGGGTCTCGCCGTAGAGGCGCGCGTAAAGCTCGACCGCCTCTTGATAGCGACCGGCGACGAAGGCCGTGCGGGCTTCCACTTCGCGCTCGGGATCCGCGGCTGGCGCGGCCATCGCCACCTTGCCAAACGACGACAACGAAGGCGGCCCCGCTACGAAGGTCGCCAAAGCCATCACCACGCTCATGCGCCGGCGGCGCTCACCCCACAGCCGCTCGTGATCAGGGCGCACGCGCCCACCTTAATGGCGCAGGCCGCTCGACGTCAACGAAGGTCGCCGCATCGGGTCGCGAACTTCCCTCGTCTTCGTCGCGACCCGCCCCGACACGTGACTCACGATTTGGACGGTGAGCGGCCGGTGGCTTTTCCACCGGCCGGCCGGTGGTTCAGTGACCCGCGGGAGCCGCTGGGACTGCGGGCTTCGCGGCCGGTGCGGCAGCGGGGGCGGCCGCCGGTGCATCGGCCTTCGCCGCCTTGCTGCCGCCCTTGACCTCGATGGTGGCCGCGGTCATGCGGTATTCGATGGTCACCTTGGCGCCGACTTTCACATCGCCGGTGATTTTGGAGTCCGCGGTGCGCGCGATCTCCCAGCGGTCCTTACCCTTCATGACGACGATGATGTCGTCACGCACCTCGAGGACCGGGCCCGTCACCTGATAGGTCTTCGGCGCCTCGGCCGTGGCGGCGCTGGTGGTGATGAGCAGGGCCAAACCGAAAGCAGACGACAAGACGTTGCGCATGGGTCTCTCCTTGGAAAAAGGCATCTCGAACCTGGCGAGGTCTACCATGGGGCTTAACGACCCGGTCGGCATCGCCGGCTCAGCCGCGCAGGTGGAGCACCCAGCTGCCGAACAACGGCGGTGAATCAGTTGCAGATCCAGACGCGCGTGTCGGCGGGAAGATCGGCGACCAATGACTTGAGCACGTTGCCGCGCAGGAGGTGCCAGACGGCGCTTCGCTGAGAGGTACCGACCAGAACCGCGTTGACGCCCAGGCGTCGGGCCGCGCTCGCGATCGAGGCGCCCGCATCGTGCGCCATTCGCCAAAGCGGGATCGCGACCACGTCGGCCTGCTTGAAGAACTCGACACCGGAGGCGAGCACCTCCTGCGCCTCGCGCGAGGGGCCCACCTTGGGCGGAAAGAAGAGGCCAGGCACCTCGTCGACGAAGATGATGTAGACCGACTGCTCGCCCGAGCCGCGCACGCGTGCCACAGCCTCCTGGAACATGCGCAGATTCGGGGAGCGAAACGACACCAGGGTGCTGGATTTGTAGACCGCGCGCATGTCGAGCGCCTCTTCGACGGTCAGGATCTCGTGCGCGTTCGGCAGCTGCGTCGCTTCGCGCTCGGCGGCCTCGGGTGTGACGAAGCCGCTCTTGGCGCCGCCAATCCAGCCACGACGGACCGCCCACGCGATGCCGAGGCCGAGGATGGTGACCGACCCGCCAAAGATGGTCGCTGCGGTCTTGTGCACCAGGTTCACGCAGAACGCGGTCATCACGACCAGCGTGGTGACGATGCCGAGATAAAAGCCCGGCGTCAGCTTGCGTTCCTGCCAGCGGATGCGATCGAGCCCCAGCGAAGTCAGCGTGAAAGCGCCGAGCAACCCGAACGCGTACAGGTGGCCAAGCACCGCCATGTGGCCGCGGCTGCCGATGACGACCAGCACGGGCACCAGGACGGAGATGAAGATCGCGCGGTGAGGTGTGTTGAAGCGGCGGCTGCGTTCGGCAAGATAGACCGGGAGGAAACCGAGGCGCACGAGCGCGAGGAAGACGTGATAGCAGCCGATGATCGCGGTGTTGGCGGCACCCATGAGCAAGGTGGACGCCGTCGAGACGATGGCGAGCTGCAAGGCGTAGGGACCGAACTGATCGCCCAGCGCGAACAGGAACTGCTCGGGCCTGACGCGCGTCACGTTCAGCAACGCAGTCGAGAAGGCCGTGATCAGCGGTGATGTGATGAGGATGCAAGCGACCACCAGCAGCATCGCGCGCAACGCCGTCTGCTGGCGGGGCTCGCGCAAGGCCGGCGCGATCTGGCTAATCGATTCGAGCCCCGAGAAGGCAAGCCAGGAGCTGGCAAAGCCGACCATTATCGGCCAGGTCTGCAAGCCTTTGACCGCCGTGAATTGCGCCCAGACTGCCACCCACGCCGCGCGATCCAGCTGCACCGCCACCGTGCCGAGCACGACCAGGTTGACGAGCAGAGACGACAGGGCCAAGAACGCCGTCAACGTTGCCGATTCACGAATGCCAACCACGTTGAGCGCGCCCAGCAGGGTGATCGCGATGCAGGCGAAGGGCACCAGATAGGGCCCGACTTGCGGCACGACGGCCGACAGATATTCGAAGCCGGCGACCGCCGAGATGGCACCGGTCAAGAAGTAGTCGACGCTGATGAGGATGCCGCCCACGCAGCCGACCAGCGGCCCAAAGGCGTCAGTCGCCACCGAGACGACCCCGCCGCCATCGGGATAGCGGTCAGCCACCTCGACGTACTTCAGTGACAGCAGGATGAAGGCGATGCCGGTCGCCAGCACGAAGGCCGCCGCGGGCGAAGGCGTCTTGCCGCCCAGCTCCTGAAACAGCAGCCCGGGGACGTAATAGATCGACGTGCCGATGTCGGCGAAGACGACCGACCAGGCCAGCAAAGGCCCGAGGCGCCCCGAGGCGCGGTGAAGATCGAAGAGCT
>JANNNO010000399.1:0-18834 GCA_031398585.1 Myxococcales bacterium
CGCTGCTCGATTTCCAGGCGACCGCGATGCCGTTGCGAAAGCCGATCTTCAGTCGGGACGAGCTATCGCCCGCGGGCGTGAAGGAAACGGCAACACGCTCGTCGGTCGGCGCGGCGGTCTGACGGAACCAGAACGAGACGCTCTTTTGGCCGTTGAGCGTCGGCAGGTTCTTGATGCCGAGTTGCACGTAGTCGTCGTTGCCGTCGAACTGTAAGGCGGCGACGGCGCCCGCTCGGTGGCCCGGCTTGACCCAGGTGGCGCCCGAGATGGTGCCGGGGTTGACGGCCAGCCGATCAGCCGCGGCCGCGCCCGTCCCTTCCTCCAGCGACCAGTGCCCCACGAGGCCCTGCGACAACGAAGACGGCGCTCCCGTGTCGCCGGCCATGTCGGGTGGCGGAGGAGCCACTTCGGGCGGGGCCAGATCCGGTGGCGGTGGCGCGACCTCGAGGGGAGGTGCTGGCACCTCGACGGCCGCGTCGGGTTCGCCGGTTATGCCACCCGCACCGCCTGTCCCTTCTGCACCCATTCCGCCCGTGCCGCCTTCGCCGACCCCACCTTGTCCGCCGGTGCTTTGCCCCGACTGCCCGCCTTCGACCGGAAAGGGACTTCCACCCGAGCCGCCCGCCGGACCACCGAGGTTGCCCCCACGGGCGCCGGTGTCAGCGGTATCGCCGGAACTTCCGTCGCGTTCGAGAGATCTCGGGGGTTCGGGAATGCGTTCACCCGAGGGGCCGCAAGTCGCCGTTGCGATCATCAGAGCGATCGCGTGCGAACCGATTCCCGCCCAACCCCCACCCCGACTCCAGCGGCGGTGAGTCATTTCGAAAGCATAGGCCGCCTGTGCATGGCTCTCAAGTCAAAGACCCGTATCCAGACGTGTTTCCGCCCACATGTAGTGGCGCGCGAACGGCCGCCGCGTCAGCCACCAGTGGCGTGCGGCCTTCCCGCCCCGGCGCGATGCAGGCAGAGTCGGCGGCATGGGCAACCGCTGCCACCGACGACAGGGTCGCCACGGTCAGAGGTCGCGGTGAATCGGCCCATCTTGCTGGTCTTGCTGAATTTGGCCCTCACGCTGGGCCTCGGCGTCACGACGGCGAGCGATCCGGCCCAGGCGGCTCCGGCCCAGGCCGAGGCGGCCAGCGATGAGCTGCTGCGCTTGCTGGCTGGCGCCGGAACGGACGAGCAGCTCGTGCGGTGGCAGGACAGGACGGGCGGCAAGGTGACGTTTCATCTGGCGACCCGCGTGAATGCGCCAGCTCAACGGCTGATTGAGCGCCTGGCCGATCCGAAGACCTACCGGGCTGCGGTGCCGGCTTTCGTGCGCGCCGACGTCAAGCGCGAGCAGGCGGTCCCGGCAAGCGCAGGTCGTGGGCCCGGCGGTCAGCCTCGGCCAGCGCCGGCGCGCTACCTCGATTGGGAGCTCGAGATCCCGTTGTGGAACCTCGCCGGCCAGCTCTGGCTGCGGCCCCACGCGAAGGGCGCGACCCTGGACCTGGTGGAGGGTGATCTGGCGCCTGGTCGCTTCGACCTCGAAGTGAACGCGGCGGAGGGCGGAACCACGTTGCTCCTGACGGGTGGGGCGCGGCTCGAAAACGCCAACTTCGTCACCCGGCGGCTTGCCGCGCGCGATCCCGAGGCCGCGCCGGCGATGTCGCTCACGTCGATGTACGTCCTGCTTCGCGCGTTGGCGCTGCAGGCCGAGCAGACGACGACGGCTCCCTCGCCGCGGCGGCAACCGACAGTCGCCATGGCCGCCCCAGCCCCGCGCGCCGTCGATGCCGCTCTGTTTGCCGCCCGCCTCCGCGAGCTCGGTCCCGCCCCAACTGTCGGCTTCGCCCGCATCGCCAACCGAGGTGACGGCCGCCTCGATCGCGTCGAAGTGGCCGTCCCCCAGGCACTGTCCGCGGCGACTGCCATGTCGCGGGCCCTCGAGGCCCAGCGCTGGCGGGCGCTACCGGGCTGGTCCTCGATCGAAGTCGAGTCGGGGCCCGCCCCGCTGCACGCGCGCTGGCACGTGGAAGCGGGGCTGCCCTTCGTCGACTTCGACGCCACCTGGTTGATCCACACCGCACGACCGCTGCGTGCCGAGGCCCGCGGCGGCGACTGGCAGGGCGCCGTGATGACGCTCGAGGCGCTCGATAAACCCGGCGGCGCCTATTTGATCATGACGCTTCATCCGCGCGTCGATCGCGTCGGCTATCTGCCGCGCAAGCTGATCGAGGCCGAACCGCTGCTCGAGCAGGGCTTGAGCCTCGGACTCGGGTTCGTCAACACACGCGCCCTCGCCCGCTCGCTTGCACGCCCGTGAAGCCGAGTCGCTTGCCCGGGCGGCGGCGGCCGGGATAACAAGGACCCCGCCCCGCATGTCGTCCCACGCCAACGTCCCGTTCGGTCGCAGCGTGCTTGCGATCGTGCTTGCGATCGTCACTCTGGCCTGGCTCGGGGGCCTGGTCCGTTTCGTCGGCGCAAGTGGGCGGCCCGAGGTCATCCTGCCGCGCACGGCGAGCCCGCCCAGCGGCGAGCACAACCTCGCTCATTTCCGCTACGGCCCCACGCTTCGCGCCAGCAGCTACTTTCGCGATCCGGTCTCGCAACATCACCCGAGCTTCGTGGTCGACGGCCGTGATCGGCCGAGCCTCATCGAGAAGTGGGCCTCTCGCCAGGATGACGCTGCCCCATTCATCGAAATCATCTGGCGCGAGCCACGCCGCCTCGAACGCGTGGTGATCCGCCACGGCGGCTCTGCGGAAGATCCCGGCACGACGCTCGACCGCTACCGCCTCGCCTGCCTCGGCAGCGACGGCGCTGCCAGCCTCCCCTTGACGATAGAGAACCGCGATCACGTCGCCAGCCACGCGCTGCCGTGCGAAGGCGCGCATGGGATCCGCCTCGAAGCTCGTCCCGGCAACGGCGGCATGGTGCGCATCTACGAGATCGAGGCCTACGGGCAATGACCGCGGCACGCGTTCGACTGGCGCTGGGCCTCATCCTGCTGGCGGGCGCGCTGGCGCGGCTGTGGGCCTGGCGCGTGGTGCCAGCCATCCACCCCGACGAGTTCTTCCAGATCACCGAGCCCGCCGTCTGGCATCTCAACGGGATCGGCCTGGCCGCGTGGGAGTGGACCGCAGGGGTGCGCTCGTGGATCTTGCCGAGTTACCACGGCGCCTGGTTTGCCCTCTTTCATGCGTTCGGCGTGCGTGCGGGCGGCATGCTGGGCGCTTTCGTCCAGCTGCACTGGGCCCTGCTCCACCTCGCCGTGCTGGTGCCCTGCGCGTACCTCGGCGGGTCGCACGTCGCGCGTCGTTTGCAGCGCACGCCCGCGACCGATGCGGTCACGACCGATGCGGTCACGACCGATCCGGTCACGACCGATGAAGCTCCGGTCGATGGCTGGCAAGGCGGGCTCATCGCGGCCGCGCTCACTGCCCTTTTGCCCATCGTCGTCAGCTACGCGCCACAGAGCCTCTCCGAGCTGCCGTCGATGTTCTGCTTGGTGGGCGGCCTGGTCGCCACCGCACGCCTTGCCGAAGCCCCGCATCCCAGTCGCAAGCGAGCCTTCCTCATCGGGGTGCTCCTCTCGGTGGGGGCCTGCTTGCGCGTCGCCAATGGCCCTCTCGTCCTGGTGGCTCCCCTTTGGTTGCTGTTACAACGGCGCTGGACGCACGTCATATGGCTCGCGCTCGGCGGCCTGGTCCCGCCGATCTTCTTCGGTCTCGTCGACTGGATCACCTGGGGGCGCTTTCTCCATTCGGCGCTCGCGTACATTCAGTTCAACTTCGTCGAAGGACGGGCGGCGGACTTCGGCGTGGCGCCGCCCGGTTTCTATGTCGAGCGGCTGCTTGGTCGCGCGCCGTTCGCCTTGCCGCTCCTCGCGGTGGCGGCTCTGGCGGGCTTGCGCGCCAGCTGGCCCTTCGTGGTTTCCGCGGCCGGTCTCGTGGCGATGCTGAGCACTCAGGCTCACAAGGAGGAACGCTTCGTCGTCGCGTTCTGGCCGTTCCTGATCATCGCGGCGGGCGGCACCTTGGGCGCGTGGGTGGCGGCGTGGGCGCGGGCGCGTCCCCGATCGCCCCGCGCTCGGGGGATCGCGACCTCCCTCGTGGTCGTCGTGATCGCGGCCATGCTCGGAGACAACCTCCGCCGTCCCGTGAGCGGCGATCTCAGCATCATGCGCGGCTGGCTCGATGGCCAGGCGGCCGCGGATCGGGATCCGACGGTCAGCGGCCTGCTCATCGAGAGCATCTTCTTTTCCGGCGGATCGCTCTTCTTCGGCCGCCGCGTCCTGCAGATACAGTTCCTCGACGGGCTGCTGAAAAATCCCATGGTCAGCCACGCCCTCGTCAGCAGGGGCTCGCCCGAGGAGAGCAAGGCGCTCGGCGCCGGCTTCGTTCCGATCTCGCAACACGACCACGTCGTCCTCTTGCGACGGCGCTGACCGGCGGCGGCGGGCCTTCCCCGAGCCGCCCCCTCTTGGTATGACAGGCAGCTTGCGGCGCGATCCCGATCCCCCCGTGCATGACGACACGCCTGCGCCGGTCTTTGGCCCGGGAGTTGGCCGCAGCGGTACCACCCTGCTGCCCACGTACGATCCCGCACGGGGAGATCCTGCGCGGGGCGATCCCGCCCGGGGCGAAGACAGGCGTCCCGAGGCGATCTTGCCGATCCCCGGGGTGCTGCCCGCGCGCGCGGCGACTCCGCGATCGAAGGCGCGCATAGCGCCGGACGGCACCCACTGGTTGACGCCGTTCCTCTCGGGGCTCGTCTTGCTGGTGGCCGAAGGCGCTTCGGTCGGCTTTGCTGGCTGGGCCTTCCGAACCGATCCTGAACGCTTCTACAAGTTCGCCACCAGCAACGACATCGTCCCCATCGGTCGGACGTTTGCCCTGGGCAACATGGCGATCGGTGCCGCTGTCGCGCTGCTGGTCGGGCTCGTCGTCGGTCTCGCGCGCTGGCGCAGGGAAGGCGCTGTCCTCGTCGATCATCTGGCCAAGCGGTGCTCGCCGCTCGTGCTGGCGGGCCTGCTGCCCTTTTTCTTCGAGCCGCGCCTCTACAACGGCCGCGAGCTCTCCATCTTGGCGTTGATGGCGGTCTTCGGCCTCGGCCTGCAGCGGCTCACGCGCCTGTCGCTCTGCACGCCGCCGGCTGCGCGCCCCATCCTGCCGCGTGCTTTCACGACGCCGCTCGATCGCCTGCGCGTCTTTCGCACGCGCCTCTCGGCCGCGATCGGACGCGCGCGCTGGCTGCCCTGGCTGATCGTGATCGCCGGCGCCGCGGGGTATGCCGCCCACTTCGCCTATCACACGGTCCAGACCCACTACCGGATGGGCACGGCCTCGCTCGACCTCGGCCTGGAAGACAATCTCCTGTGGAACCTCATCCACGGAGCCAAGCTCTTCAAGTCCTCGCCGCTGGGAGGGCCGGACGCTTCGCACGCGGGCTTTCACCAGACCTGGTTCGCCTACGTCATCGCGCCCGTCTACGCGCTCTTTCCGCGCGCCGAGACCCTGCTGATCATCCAGTCGGTCATGATCGCCGCGGCCGCGATTCCGCTCTTCTTGCTGGCGCGCCGGCGCCTTGGCAGCGGGACCGCGGTGGTCTTGGCGCTCGGCTACCTGCTCTACCCGCCGGTTCACGGCTCGAACCTGTACGACTTTCACTACCAGCCGCTCTCGGCGGTCTTCCTCTTCTCGGCGCTCTACTTCCTGGAAGAGCGCCGCAACCTCCTCGCCACCATCGCGATCCTCTTTGCCTTCTCCCTGCGCGAGGACATCTCCGCGCTGGTGGCGGTGCTCGGCGCTTACCTCATCCTCACCGGTGAGCGCCCCCGTGCCGGGATCGTGGTGGCACTCGCCGGCCTCACTTACTTCGCTACGCTGAAGTTTTTCATCATGCCGAAGTTCCTCGGAGGCTCCGAGGCGTTCGTTTACATGTACAAGGATCTCATCGGACCGGGGCAAAAAGGCTTCGGCGGCGTGCTCAAGACCGTCTTCGGCAATCCGCTCTACACCCTCGGCAGCCTCCTCGAACGGGACAAGCTGATCTACGCCCTGCAGCTGTTCGCGCCGCTGGCCTTCCTTCCCTTCCGGCGCAGCATCGGCCTTCTGCTCGCGCTGCCCGGCTTCTTCTTCACGATGCTTTCGACCGGCTATTCGCCGACCATCCAGATCTCGTTCCAGTACACCGCCTGGTGGACGACGCTGATGTTCGTCGGTTGCATCGCCGCGCTCGATCACCTCAAGCGCCGTGAGGATCGCGACCCGATCGCCGGCGCGTCCCGGCGCGCGTTCCTGGTCGCTTTCATCGGCGCCATGCTCGTCACCAGCTACCAGTACGGCGCGATCCTGCAAAAGCAGAACGCCCGCGGCGGCTTCGGTGCCTATCGCTTCGGCCTCAACGAGCAAGATCACCTGCGCCACAAGCAGATGAAAGAGCTCGCCACTTTGATCCCGCGGGACGCCAAGGTCGTCGCCTCCGAGATGATCGTCCCGCACGTGTCGAACCGGGCCGAGTGCTACACGCTGCGCATGGGACTCTATGACGCGGACTACCTCATCTTCGAGCTCCCGCCCTCCGGCGACCACGAGCGCAACCACCTCATCTATGGCCTACGCACCGCCGGCTTCGGCGTCGTCGACGTGAAGGGCATGTTCGTCCTGGCCAAGAAGGGGCACCCGATTACGCGCAACGCCGAGGTGCTCGCCATGTTCGGCGGTTAGGCGCAATATGGAGGCCGTCATGTCGAGCGTCCGCAACTTCCCCACCGAACGAACTCTCACGCCCCGCACGCGCCCGCCGGACGAGGATCTGAAGTTCGGTCGCATCTTCACCGACCACATGTTCCTGCTCGATTGGGCCGAGGGCACCGGCTGGAACAACCCCCGCTTCGTTCCGTTCGGGCCCCTGTCGGTCTCACCCGCGGCCGCCGGCCTTCATTACGGCCAGGCGATGTTCGACGGCCTCAAGGCCTTCCGTGGCACCGACGGCCAGCTGCGCATCTTCCGCCTGGATCGTCACCTGGCCCGCATGGCCGAAGGTGCCAAGCGGCTCTGCATGCCGTCCATCGATCAGAAGCTGGTCGGGGACGCCGTGCTGGAGTACGTACGGCTCGAACACGGCTGGGTGCCTTCGTCGCCGGGCACGTCGCTCTACCTGCGGCCGGCCATGTTCGCGACCGAGCCTTTCCTGGGGGTCCGGCCCGCCACCAACCACCTCTTTTTCCTCATCGCCTCGCCGGTCGGCGCCTACTACGCCGAAGGCATGGGGCCAGTGCGCATCCGGATCGAGGATGAATTCGTCAGGGCGGCGCCCGGGGGGCTCGGCGCAGTCAAGGCCGCCGCCAACTACGCCGCCAGCCTCATGGCCGCCGAAGAGGCCAAGAAGGCAGGCTTCGCGCAGGTGCTCTGGACCGACGCCATCGAGCACGCCGCGCTCGAGGAGGTCGGCACCATGAACCTCTTCGTCCGCATCGGCGACGAGTTCGCAACGCCGTCCCTGTCGGGCACCATCCTGGGAGGCATCACGCGCGAGAGCGTCATCACGCTCTTGCGGCGGTGGGGCTTCGCCGTCAACGAACGACGCATCCTGGTCGAGGAGCTCCTGAGCGCCCACAGGAACGGCTCGCTCAAAGAGGTCTTCGGGACCGGGACCGCGGCGGTCATCTCACCGGTGGGCGAGCTCGGTTGGAAAGAACAGCGCTTCGTGGTCGGCGACGGGCAGCCGGGCGAGATCTCGAAGAGGCTCTTCACCGCCATCACGGACATCCAGTACGGTCGCGCCCCCGATGAAGAGGGCTGGATGACGACCGTGCCGCCCGTGGGCTAGCCGGCGCCGCAGGCAAGGTCTAGCCGCCCGTGGGCTGCTAGGGCACACAGAAGCCAAGCATGCCGGCGTAGCGGCGACAGACCAACGCGTCCACGCAGGACTCCGGCCGGCCGACGGTGCACGCCGGCTCGCAGACCCGTCCGGCAGGCCCGAACGCCTCGACGCAGATGAGGCCGGGGGCACAGTCGGAATGCGCGGCGCAGTCAGTGTGGTCGCCGAATTCTCCCGCGGTCAGGCACTCTCCCTCGCCGCTAGCGTCGGGATAACAGCCCTTGCCGCGCCCGACGCAGTCCTGCTCGACCACGCTGCAGACGCCGCCGCGCGCATCGACCGTCGGTTGCGGTGCCGGCGGTCTCACTTCCTTGGGAGCCACGTCCATCGCTGGCAGCGGAACCCCCGTGTCTTTGATCCCAACGCTCCCCACGCCAGGAGCGTCCTCGAGCCGGGCGTCAGGCGGCGTCTCGTGCACGACCGTGCGCGGAGGGATCTCGCCGTAAGCGGCGTCGATGGGCGGTCCCAGCACCGGGTTGTCGTTGGTGCGACAGGCACAGAGGCCCGCCCACAGCAGCAGCCACGGCCCCCACGCTCCGACCGTCCCGAGATTTCGCCCCCCGATACCGGCACGTAAACCCACCAGGAAAAGCTAGCGGCCCCAAGTGCAAAGCTCCAGGATTCACGGGGCCCAAATCGTCGAGGGGCGCTTGAAAGTGCTCATGGTGCTCGCGTCGTGTGGGTCGACTGGGCAGCCTCACCCACACCCGCACCGGGCCAACCGCAACCTGAGCCACATCCCTTCAGATCCGAAGGCCGCCCCCCGAATCGGACCTTGAAGCCCGCGCGCGGTTCGACGTTTTCTTGTCCTAGACACGAGCAGATCATTGGCGCATCTCGATTCGCACATTGACGTCCCGGTTGCCCTGCGGCGCTGGTTCGTCGCGCACTTCATCGTCGACCTGGCGGTGGCCCTGCCGTTGCTGATTGCGCCCGTGACGTTCCTCGAGGCGATCGGGTGGACGGTGGTCGATCCGACCAGCGCGCGCGTGGTCGCCGCGGCCTTGATCGCCATCGGCGTGCAGTCGTTCACGGCGCGCAACGACGGCGTCGAGGCCTACCGCACGATGCTGAACTTCAAGCTGCTCTGGTCGTGGTCGGCCGTCGGCTGTCTGCTGGTCGCCGCGGCTGACGGCGGTCCCGATCCGGTCTGGGCCTTCATGGCGGTCTTCATCGGATTTTCAGGCGTCTGGTTTCACTACCGCGTACGCGTGCACCAGATGGAGAGCGCGGCGCGCCTGGAAGCGTCGATCATGGCGCCTCCTACCGAGCCAGCCGCAAGCGAGTCAGCCCACGACCCCGCCCACGACGAGCCTGGCGACGCCGAGCGGGTGCACGCGGGGACTTCGTTCGATCAACTGGGGGCCGAAGACATCGCCGCGTTCGCCGCGGAAGAGGATCGCAAACGTGCCGCGATCTCCGCTGCGGCGACCCCAGAGGAGCCGCCGAACGGCACCCTCATCGGCATGCCAGCGGCGAAGGTCGCTGCCGACGAAGAGGAGATGAGCCCGGAAGAGATCGCGGCACTGCTCTCAGGCGGCGGCGGAGGTGATGACAACGCTGCCTCGCCTGATGGGCAAGGGGACGCCGAGCGCGCCAACGCCGACGAGATCGCGTGGATGATGGCCGGTGGCAGCGGCGAGACCGAGGGCAAGGAGATCACACCCGACGAGATCGCGACCCTACTCGCCAGTCAGTCGGATGACCCGCGTAGCGAGGAGGAGGCACGCGAGCTGACCGCGCGGCTGGAGGCCAACGAACACGTCGACGATCAGGGGCGGACCAACGACATCGAAGGCATGATGCGCGCACAGGGCGTGACCTCGCCGACCGGTGAGCACGCCGCTCAGCTGGCCGCCGACGACGATATCCAGGCGATGCTGGCGGCCGCCCGGGGCGAAGAGCCAGCCATCGAAGGCTCTGAACCCGACGCCGGAGGCATGACCGACGATGCCGAGGCCTTGCGAGACGAAGAGACCCGCGGGCCGATCGTGGCGAGCTGGGACGGGGTGCCAGAGACGCCCGATGAGCAAGAGCCCGCTGCGCCGCCTCCACCCAGCTGGGACGCCATACCCGCCGAGTCCGCGACCGACGAAAACGCCGAACTGGGCGCGGTCGAAGAAGCCGCCGCTCCGCTGCCGAGCTGGGAGGCGGAACCCGCCGCCGAGTTGAACGAAGGCGAGGCGAGCGACGGCGAGGCGAGCGACGGCGAGCCGTCCGCCGCTCTACCGAGCTGGGACGCGGAGCCCGCCGCCGACCTGAGCGAAGGTGAGGCGAGCGACGGCGAGCCGAGCGTCGGCGAGCCGGGTGACGGCGAGCCGGCCGCTGCTCTACCGAGCTGGGACGCGGAGCCCGCCGCCGATCCTCTACCGACCTGGGACGCTGCCCCGACCGAAACGGCCGAGAGCGACGCAGCGCCTGCGCCTCCGCCGAGCTGGGACGCTGCCCCGGCCGAAGCGGGGGAGGCGGATCCCCTCGCCGACGAGCCGACCACTCAACGCATGGTCGACGAAGGCGCCGTCCCGAGCCCGGAGGACATCCTGCACGAGGTGAACCTCGACGAGCTCGCCATCGACGAGGCGCCTCCAGAGGACGGCGACGCCATGGGCGAGGACGACATTCAGGCGATGCTCACGGGGAACCTGCCCCGCGCGCTGCCGCGCCGTTGATACCGATCAGTTGAGTGAGGCGGGGGCCACGAGCCGCGCGGAGAGCGCCGCCACCTCGGCCGAGACGCGCTGGATGCGACGACCGACGTCGGGCATTTCGAGCAACTTCTGCCGCACGTGGGGATCCGCGATGAGCGTCGATGCGACCACGTCGACGAGCTCGGCCGCGCTCGCCTGCGCCGCCACGACCTGCTTCAAGAGGTCGCCCTTTTCCGGCAGCGCACCGGCCAGGCCCACGGTCTGCGCGCGCAAGGTCGCTTCGGCCTCCGACAGCTCACCCGGCGCGGGGAAGCGGTCAGGGATCTCGGTCGCCTCACAGATGCGATAGGGCAATGCGCTCGGCAACTCGCGCTGGATACGGACGCGCGCGCAGCCGCGCAGGATGATGTGAAAGCGCCCGTCGGGCAGCGATTGCGCCATCACGATCTCGCCCACCCCCGCGATCGGTGCCACCGCCGGAGGCTTGCCGTCGTCGTCGCGCTCGGGATCGTCGTCGGCAGCCAGCTGAAACGCAACCAGCATCAACCGGGCGCCCTCGAGCGCGTCGCGGGTCAGCTGGCGGTAGCGCGGCTCGAAGATGTGCAACGGCAGGAAGGTGTTCGGCAACAACACCAGATTGGGCAGCGGAAACATCGGCATGTGCAGCAGGGCATCCGTGAGCGCCGCGGGCCGCCCGCCGCCACCGCCAAGACTGGGATCAGCCAAAAACATCGATGCACGCTCCGGTGAGGGCCGTGGGGGCAGAGGTCGCAAGAAAGAGGGCCGTGGCGGCGATGTCTTCGGGCGACATGCGCGCGGTCCCACCCGGCATGCCGATCTTCAGCATCTCGGTGTCGACCGAACCAGGGCAGATCGCATTGACGGAGATGCCAGCGGGGCGCATCTCCTCGGCCAGCGATCGGGTGAGCCCGACCACCCCATGTTTGGCCGCGCAGTAGGCGCTCAGCATCGGCGTACCCTGGCGGCCAGCGATGCTGGCCACGTTGATGACACGTCCAACACTGCCGCTTTGGGCTCGCTCCAACATGCCGGGCAAGAAGGCCTTGCAGACGAGAAACGTCCCCGTGAGGTTCGACGCCAGCACGTCGTTGAAATCCGCCTCCGGCAGATCGACCAGCGACCGACGGACGACGATGCCGGCGTTGTTGACGACGATGTCGGGCACGCCCAGCCGCCGGAGCACCTCATCCCGAAAAGATGCGACGGAAGCGGCCTGGCGCACGTCACAAACGCCCAGGAAGCTGCGCCCGCTGTCATCCCGCGCGGCAAAGTGCTCGCTTTTACCGGCGGCGCGGCCCGCTGGCGCAGCGCCCGCGGCGCTTGCCGGGATCTCGCGGGCACATCCGGCAACCTCGGCGCCCGCCGCCACGAAGGCGTTGGCGATGGCCAGCCCGATGCCGCGGGAAGCGCCCGTCACGACCGCAATCTTGCCGGCGAGCGCCCCTGGGGACGCATTCATCGCCGGCCGGGTCACCGGGACCGTCCCCCGAGGTGAGCCGCCTCGAGCAGGCGCGCCTTGAGATCCGGTCTTTGCAGCATTTCGCCCACGAAAGCGCTCGTCACGACGCCCGACTGATCATGCTTCTCGCCAGGCAACGCCAGACACATCTGTTCGGCTTCGATGACACAGCCAGCGCCCCGAGCGCCGAGGCCACGCCAGAGCGCATCGGCGATCTGATGAGTCGCGCGCTCCTGCAAGGTCAGCCTCTTGGTGAAGCAATCGACGAGATCCGCGAGCCTCCCGAACCCAACGAGCTTTCCCGCCGGAAGGTAGGCCACGTGCGCGACACCGCGGTAGGGGACCAGGTGATGCGGACACATGGAGTGAAAGCGCAACCCGCCGACCACGACGACGTCGGGATCCGCCTCGCCGACCACCGGATCACCGAGGATGGCGCCAGGATCCATGGCATAGCCGGCAAGAAACTCCGTCTCCCAAAGTTTGGCCACGCGATCGGGCGTCGACTGAAAGTCTCCGTCCCGATCCGGATCGAGCCCCGAGGCGCGCAAGAGCGCATCGATGGCGGTTTTGAGCGCGGCGCGATCGGTTGGCAAATGGCCTCCTGTCAGTCGAGCCCTGGCTCGCGGGGAATGCGCTCGTCGATCGGCTTGCGGCCCCGGAAGCCGGAGTCGACCGGGTGCCAGTGCTCGACGCTCCGCTCGCCCAGCTTCCAGCAGAGAAGGACATCCTCTTCGTCGCGGCGGGCGAGAAAGTCGACCAGGCCCATCTCCATATCCTTCACTTCGCCACCGATGGTCTCGACCTCGCCGAGCCCTTCGGTCAGGGCTTCGTAGTAGGCGCGAAACATCATCTTGGCCTGGCGGACGGCGACCGGGTCGCGGCTGGAGTCTTTTTCGAGCGTCTCAGCCGAGAGCGAGACGCCGGCCCGCTCGAGCTTCTTTTCCTCGGTTCGCATGGCCGCGCGCAACTGCATGACCTGGACGAAAATTCGTTCGAGCCGGGGGATGAGTCGGTCGACCTCGCCGACCGTGAAATAACGACGCGCCATCGGGCGCACCATATACCAGAAAGCCTGATGGGAAGGCCGGGCGGGGGCTCGGGTTTGCGGCCGAACAGCGTTCGGTCAGGGCGGCCGAGAAAATACGGGGGGTGACGCAACCTTCGCGGTTGCTGACCGAATGGGGCCTCAGGCGGTCGCCAATTGCGCTGCCAGAAACCTTCACACGGAGAGCAAACATGGGCCTTGGCATTCCTTTCGTCGGCAACATCATCGAAAAGACCTTCGAAACCATCGTCCCCGGCAAAGCCGGGGAGTTCCTGGGAGATCTGGGCAAGATTGGCGCCGGCATCCTGCTCAAGGACCCGGGCCTCATCTTCGATGGCGTCGTCGACGCGGGCGACAATGTGCTCGAGTTCGCCGAGAAGAAGCTCGATCTCGGGCCGGCCGAACCGGGCGAGCCTGAGTCGTTCTGGAAGAAGGCCGGCCGCGCGGGCCTCGACCTCCTCAAGAAGCAGCAGGAGATCAGCAAATCGGTGGCGAGCTTCGCCGGCGTCGGCGGCGGTGGCGGTGGCGGTATGCCCGGGTTGTCGGCAGCGTAACCCCCCGACCAGGAGATCAGGAGATCGCCATGACGATGCCAACTGCCACGCCGGCCATGACCGCGGCCTCACCGCTGCCACCGAGCACGCTCGACATCTGCCGTAGCGTCGGCTTCGAGCTCTACAAGAGTCGCAAGCTGCCCGAAGCCGAGGTCGTGGCGCGCGGCCTGGTCGCGGCAGACCCCGGCAACTGGTATCACCACTCGTTGTTGACGGCGACGTTACAAAAGCAGGGCCGCTTCGCCGAGGCCTTCGCGGCTCTCGACGCGGGCCTGGTCGCCATCCCGGCGCAGCCCGACCTCATCACCTTGCGTACCGAGCTCGCGGCCTCTCATGTGCGCGTGCTCAAAGCCAGGGGGAAGGATGCGCCCGCGACCGCGACTACGGCGGGCAAGGGCGGCGCGGGCGCAAACGGCGCAGACGCCGCACCGGTGCAGGTCTTCGCGATGTTGCAGGTCGTTTCGCGCATCGTCGACCGAGAGGTCGAGATCGTCACCGCCTGGCAGAGCACCCCGCGACTGGCCTAAGTGCACCGTACACGAGCGAAAGCGTCGCGGTTGCGTCCGGCGGGTTTGTGCTAGCTTCGCCCGCGCCGACATGCTCCACCGGAAACGCCGCATTCTTCCTGCCCCGCTCGTTCGAGGATCCGCTGACGTCGTCAGCCTGGTCGATACCTACTTCAACGCCTACAACGCCGCTCGCTTGCGCGAGGCCTGCCAGACGCTGGCGGCGATGATCGACCAGGGCGCGACCATCGGGCTCTCCATCTCGGGCGCGCTGACGCCAGCGGGGCTCTCATCGGTTCTGGTTCCGCTCATCCAGAACGGCTTCGTCGACTACATCTCTTCGACGGGCGCGAACCTCTATCACGATCTGCACTTCGACCTGGCTTTGCCGCTTTACCGGGGCACCGCCGACGTCGCTTCGGGCGCGCAGGACGTTCGCCTGCGCAAGGACGGCATCATTCGCGTCTACGACGTGCTCTTTCCTGCCGACGTGCTCTTCAAGACCGACGAATGGGTCTACCGCGTGATGATGGCGCCGGAATTCCAGCGGCGAATGTCGGGATCGGAACTGCATCACCTCATCGGCAAGTACGCGCTGGCGACCGCACGAAAGCTCGGCGTGGAAAAGCCCTCGTTGCTGGCGGTCTGCCACGAGTACGACTGCCCGGTCTGGGTCGCGTCGCCCGGCGACTCCACCATCGGCCTGAATCTGGCGGCGATTCACACCGCGGACCCCGATCGGGGCCCGCACGTCGACTCTGGCGCTGACGTCACGGAGATGTCCGCGCTGGTGCTCGATGCCAAGCGACAGAAAAACGGGCTGTCGGGTGTTGTCATCCTCGGTGGCGGAGCGCCCAAGAACTTCCTTTTGCAGACCGAGCCGCAGCTGCAGGAGATCCTCGGCGTCGCGGAAAAGGGCCACGACTACTTCATCCAGATCACGGACGCGCGTCCCGACACCGGCGGCCTATCGGGAGCGACGCCCAGCGAGGCGGTGTCGTGGGGCAAGATCGATCCCGACAAGCTGCAAAGCACGGTGGTCTGCTACGTCGACTCGACGATCGCGCTGCCGATCATGGCGTCCTACGTGCAGGCCAAGTGCAAACCGCGCAAGCCGCGCCGGCTGTTCCAGCGGCTTCCCGAAATGGTCGAATCACTGCGCACGGAATATCGGCAGACTGCCATGTACGAACGGTATTGGGGCAAGCCAGCCAAGGGCGGGGCCATCGGCGGGAAGAAGTCCAGTGGGGCTGGCAAAGCGGGAACAGCGGGGAAACCCGAAACGCGCAAGACCCCGAAGCGGACGCGCTCGTAGCGCTACCGTCGCCAGCTACACAACCTCACGGAGGCGTCCGCCATGTTCGAAGATCTGTCGTCGCTGTTCACGGTCTTTCTCAGGTTCGCGCACATCGTCTTCGGCATCATCTGGCTCGGACATCTCTACTTCTTCAACCTGGTCAACGTCCCCTTCCAGGGGGATCTCGACAAGGATCTGAAGCTGAAGGTGAACCCGAAGCTGCTGTTGCGCGCGTTCTATTGGTTTCGCTCAGGCGCGATGTACACGTTCGTGTTTGGCTGGGTCTTGTTCGCTTACAAATACGGCCATCAGAAATTGATGTTTGCCGACGGCGAGATCACCAACCGCGCGCTCTGGATCCTGTTCGGCGGGATCATCGCCACCGTCATGTGGGCCAACGTCTGGTTCGTGATCTGGCCGCGCCAGAAGTTGATTCTCGAAGGTCTTGCGCGCGGCACGCCTCACCCTGATGCGGCCACGCTCGGGGCGACTGCACTCAAAGCCTCGCGCTTCAACCTCTACGCTTCGGGTCCTATGCTCTTCGGGATGATCTTCCCGAACAACGATCCGGGTCGTCACCCCGCGGTGATGATCCTCGCGTTGATCATCGGCGTCGGCTTCTGGACCGGCCTCGTGAAAAAGTCCTTCAAGATCAAGACCACCGCGGAGTGAGGCGCGGGCCGCGATGAAGGCGCGCACCTCCCATCGGCTGGCCGGGTTCGGGACCTCGATCTTCACCGAGATGACCCGGCTGGCGGTCAGCCACGGTGCCGTCAATCTGGGGCAAGGTTTCCCCGACTTCCCCGCGCCCGACTTCATCAAGGACGCCGCCCGCGCGGCGATCGCTGCGGATCACAATCAATACGCACCGGCGCCCGGCCTGCTGCGCCTGCGTGAGATCATCGCGCAGCGATTTTCCTCGCGGCATGGCGTGGGGGTCGATCCGGAGCGCGAGGTGACGGTGACCGCCGGCGCCACCGAAGCGCTGTTCGATGCCATCCAGGCGATCGTCGATCCGGGCGACGAAGTCGTGGTCTTCGAGCCGTTCTACGATTCCTACCTGCCCGGCATCGCGATGGCCGGCGGTGTCCCGAAGGTCGTCACCTTGCGGCCACCAGACTGGTCATTCGATCCCCAGGAGCTGGCCCGGGCGTTCGGCCGCCGCACCAAGCTGGTGATCGTCAATACCCCACACAACCCCACCGGCAAGGTCTTCACAGCCGGGGAGCTCGACGCGATCGGCGCCCTGGCGCAGGCGCACGACGCCCTCGTCCTGTCCGATGAAGTCTATGGCGAGATCGTCTTTCCCGGCGCGGTTCACGTCCCGATGGCGAGTCGGCCGGGAATGTGGGAGCGCACGATCACCGTCGACAGCCTCGGCAAGACGTTCAGTGTCACCGGCTGGAAGATCGGTTGGGCGATCGCGCCCGCCGAAGTGAGTGCGGCGCTGCGGGGCGTGCACCAGTTCGTCACGTTCTGCAACGGGACGCCGTTTCAGGAAGCAGCCGCCGAAGCCCTCATCGTGGCCGATCGAACCCACGCTCTCGACGATCTCCGGGCGGCCTACGTCGGCCGGCGCGAGCGGCTCCGAACCATCCTGAACGACGCGGGACTCGCAACCCTCGCCGTCGATGGCGCCTACTTTCTCCTGGCCGAGATCGGCCGCCTCCCCTTCGACCACGACGTCGCCTTTTGTCGTTACCTCACGACCGAAGTCGGTGTCGCCGCAATCCCCCCTTCGGCCTTCTACCTCGACCCCCGAGACGCCCCCCGCCTGGCCCGCTTCTGCTTCGCCAAGAGCGAAACGACCCTGACCGCCGCCGCCGCCCGCCTCTCCCGACTCCCCCGTTAGGGTCTGTCTTTGGCTTGACAGAGATCCGGGCTCCGGGCGAGATTCGATTTTGAGAATGATGTTCAGAATCAATGAACCCGCGCATCAGCGTGATCGCGTGAGCCGACTTTGCCGCGTGATGGGGGGATCGCCGTGAAGACCTTCCGACGGGTCTTGTTTTGGGCGCACCTCGTGGCCGGCGTGGCCGCCGGGATCGTCATCTTGATCCTGGCGACCACGGGAGTGGTGCTCTCGTTCGAGCCGCAGCTGCGCGAATGGGCGGAGGCGGACAGCCGGCAGGTCGATCCGACAGGAGCAGGGTCGCCACGTCTTCCGATCGACGAGCTTCTCACCCGCGTGCGAGCCGAGCGACCTAACGTCACGATTGGCACTGTCGTCATCTCGGCGGATCCCGGCGCCGCCGTACGCGTCGCCGTCGGCCGCGACGACGGCGTTCACGTCAATCCCTACACCGGTGAGGTTCGCCCCCTGTCGGGAGCCGCCACACGCGCCACGATGGCAACGATGATCCGGTGGCACCGCTACCTCGGCGCTGGCGAGGCCGGGCGCGACACCGGCCGGGCGGTCACAGGAGCTGCCAATGCCGCCTTTCTTTTTCTCGGTCTGTCTGGCCTCTACCTCTGGTGGCCGCGCCGTCTGTCGACGCGCGCGTTCGAGACGGTGCTCTGGTTCCGACGGGGGCTCGTCGGCCGCGCGCGCGATTGGAACTGGCACAACGTCATCGGCTTCTGGTCGTTGCCGGCGCTGATCGTGATCATGTTCTCGGGCCTCATGATCTCCTACCGCCCGGTCACGACGCTCATCTACCGCGTGGCCGGCGAGTCACCGCCTGCGGGTGGAAATGCTCCCGCCGCCGTCGCGCCAGTGCCACCGCCGACTCCCGGCGCGCGACCGCTGCCGATCGAAGCCTCCGTGCAGGCGGTTCGTTCGACGATCGCGGATTGGAAGACGATCACCATGCGATCGGTTCCGCGACGAGAGGGCGCCGTTGGCAGCGCTGCGCCCGCGGGCGCGTCGGGTGTGGGCGCTGGCGACAAGCGAGCGGGCATTCCAGCGGTAACTCTTGCCGTCAAAGCGCCGTCTGCCGGTCCGCGCTTTTCCTCTCTGCAGCTCGCCTACGATCCTTTCACCGCGCGGCTGCTCAAGCGAGAGAGCTACGACGACTACGGTCCGGGTCGCCGTGTGCGAACCTGGCTGCGATTCCTTCACACCGGAGAAGCTTTGGGATGGCCCGGCCAGCTCGTCGCCGGTCTGGTGTCGCTCGGATCGATGTTCTTGGTTTACACGGGCGTCGCGATGGCTCTGCGACGGCTCTGGAACCGAGCGCGCCGGAGCGCTCCTCTGCCAGCGGGCGAGCGCGCGTAAACCGCCGGTTCACAGGGTTGCGAACAGCACCGTGACGGCGTGACCGCCGCGACGGCGGGGCGCTCGAAGGGCTGCTGCGAGCTTCGGGATCGGATCGGTGAAGCGCGCGCACGCCGGCGACCCTCACCCGTCGCGCCTTTGGCGCGCCGACCTCTCCCAGGGGGAGAGGTGCGGACGCCGGCGGCGATCCCCTCATGTTCCGGAGGGCGGTGAGC